>NZ_JBSEFI010000005.1:0-206117 GCF_053570605.1 Flavobacterium sp. U410 | reverse complement strand
TTGGACGATGGAAATGATCCTAGATTAATTACTTGGAGACACAATATGAATGTTTGTTACACAAGTAACGGTTGTGATGAACCATTTCCAGGATATTAATCTAAAATAGAATTTGAAGGACGTTACATGTCAAGGTAACGTCCTTGTTTTTAAATCGAAAAACAATGAAAAACGTCCTTTTTTTACTTTTATTTTTTAATTATTCCATTGCACAAATTCAATCAGGAGCAGTATATTATAGTAGTTATATAAATGAAGCTCGTGCAACCAAAGAAATAGAAATAGAAAATAAAGCACTTTATGAACAATATTATCATACAGATATTATTGCCAAAACCTTGGAGTTTAAAATGATATTTAATAATAAAATGTCAAAATTCTATGCATTGAAATATATGCCATCAGATGAGTTTAAACCAATTTATGTAGAAATTGTGAAAAGTTATTTTAAATATGATGATCAATATTATACAGATTTAGAAAAAGATTCTGTTTATGAGTTCGCTATGTATTATAATGGGTTAAGGGAATTGAGAAACAAGACTGCTGATTATGAATGGGAACTACACAATGAAACTAAAGAAATAAGTGGTTATACGTGTTATAAAGCCACAACAATTCATAAATTCTATTGGAATGGAAAAGACCGAGAATTTCCCGTTACCGCTTGGTACTGTCCACAATTACCCTATAGGTTTGGTCCTTTGCGATATGGCGGTTTATTACCAGGATTAATCTTAGAATTAAGTGAGTCTTTTAAAACTTGGTTTGCAACAAAAATTGAGTTGTCTTCAAAAAATACTAATATTACTATTCCTCAAAATATTGAAGAATATAATTCACAGGAAATGGAAAAAGAATTAAAAGAATTGAAAGACTCAAGAAACTAAAAGAACATAAATGTCAAAATATCTTTTTCTATTTTTCTTTCTCCCATTCCTCTCCTTCTCCCAAACTTTAACCGGTGTGGTGCAAGACAGTTTAGGCAAACCTTTGCAAAATGCTAATGTTATTGCTAAACCCTTGGTTGAAAAAGCCGGTTTAAAATTCTCCATCGCCGATCATTTAGGGCGATACAAATTAGAATTGGAGAAAAACACGCCTTACGAGGTTAAAGTTTCCTATCTGGGTTTTCAGGAAGAAGTCTTAAACCTTCCGGCTAATTTTACTATTCGCGAACATATTTTTAAACTAAAAGAAACCGGACAAGAGTTAAAAGAAATCGTGATTAACTATGATTACCAACCTGTTGTAGCTAAAAAAGACACGCTTATTTACGACGTTAAAGCTTTTGCCAATGGCAACGAGCGCAAAATGAAAGAAGTGCTCGAAAAAATGCCCGGCGTAGAAGTAGCCAAAGACGGTTCGGTTACCGTGCAAGGTAAAAAAGTAACCAAAATGCTCGTAGAAGGCAAATCGTTTTTTGGTGGCGGTACTAAATTAGCAGTAGAAAACATTCCCGCCGATGCGTTAGACAAAGTAGAAGTTATCGATAATTTCAACGAAGTTGAGTTTTTAAAGCAAGTTTCCGACAGCGAAGACTTAGCCATGAATGTGAAACTCAAAGAAGATAAAAAGAAATTTATCTTTGGCGATGTAGAAGCCGCTGCCGAAGTAGCCAATGACAACGGATTTTATCTCGGGCACACAGGTTTGTTTTATTATGCACCAAAAACCAATGTCAGTTTTATTGGCGACCTCAACAATATTGGAAAACGAACCTTTTCGTTTGAAGACATGATGCGCTTTCAAGGCGGAGCAAGCAGTTTTATTTCCGGTAGAAAACAGTTGACCAATTTGTACAACTTCGCTTCCGATAATACGGATGTGGTGGAAAATAAATCACAATTTGCAGCGCTTAATTTTCGTCAGGAAATCAACCCGAAATTAGATGTGGAAGGCTTTGGTATCTTTTCAAAACTCTTTACCGCTTCTTTAAGTGAAGCTCAAAACGAATATTTGCAGAACAGTGCGTTTACTTTTGAAGACAAAACGAGTACTACGCAAAATAAAGCGATTTTAGGAATCGGAAACGTAAAATTAAACTTCTCTCCCAACAATCGCGAAAAGTGGTTTTATAACGCCCAATTTCAAGCGAGCAGCAATGATATTGCCAGTCAAATCCTGTCGGTTCGTGACGGAGCGCAAAATACATTTCAAAATTTTCAAAATGCTGATAACGCTCAGTTAAAGCAGTATGTGGAATGGCACAAACAATACAAAAATAAAAATCATACCACGACTTTTGTAGTCAACCAAAGTTACGATCACAACAAACCACAAAATCTTTGGTTTACCGACACTGATTTTTTAGCTGGATTAATTCCGTTAGTAGACGATACCGAATATCAAATTCAGCAAATCAAAAGGGTGAAAAGCAATAGCGTAGATGCTTTATTTAAACATTATTGGATTCTAAACAGTTTCAATCATTTGTATACCAATGTGGGAAACAACCTCGGAACCTCAGCCATAACCATTTCCGAAAAGCAATTGCTAACGGATGGTTCTGTCAATGATTTTGCATCCAACGGATTTGGTAACGATTTAAAGTATACATTGAACGATTTTTACATAGGATTGGAATACAAATTCAAAATAGGAAAATGGATCAATAAACCGGCGCTGTATGCACACTTTTATCATTTGAAGACCAAACAAATGGCAGCCGATTACGTGTTGAATAAAAACTATTTTGAACCGCAATGGACTAGCGAATACGAATTCAATCAATCGGAAAATGTAAAATTAAATTACAAATTAAGTAACGATTTCCCCGATGCCACACAATTGCTAGAACGTTATACCTTACAAAGTTACAATTCGGTTTTTAGAGGAAACGCCTTGTTGAAAAACGAACGCTTTCATTCGGCTACGTTGCGATACACTAAAACCAGTATGTATCGCGGTTTAATGTTGTTTGCCAATGCCAGTTTCAATAAAAAAGTGAGAACCATTAGAAATGCAATTGAGCTTGACGGAATCAATCAGTTTACAACACCGGTCATTACTGATAATCCGGAAACCAATTGGCGTGTCAATGCTAATATTTCCAAAAAAATCTATCGTTTCCGCTTGCAACTGAATACGAATTTAAGTTGGTTCAATTACGTGCAAACCCTAAACGGAACCACAACATCAAACGACAGAAACAATCAGTCATTAGGATTAAAATTGCGAACAGCTACCAAAAAATGGCCGTCAGTAAGTGTGGGTTATGCCAAAGATTTTAGTCAATTTTCAGGTTTAACCCAATCTGATTTTACAAACGATAGAATCACTTTTGATTTGGATATTGATTTTCTGAAAAATTTCAATTTTAAAACCGATTACGAAGTAACATTTAACCGAAACAGCAACAATCAAAACAACAATTACCGAATTGCCAATGCTTTTTTGAGTTACCAAAAGAAAAATAACCCATTCCGATTTGAGCTTTCTGCGCAAAACTTCCTCAACAACGGTACAAAAATTAACAACAGTTTTTCCGATTATTTGATCTCCAATACCACAACTTACATTTTACCCCGAATTGTAATGTTGGGCATCAGTTATAAATTGTAACAGTTGAATTTAGAAGAATAGTATTTTGATTACAAATTAATAAATAGTATTTTAGTTTATATATTTGTCATTCAAAATACAAGCCATGGAATTTTTATCAGCCGAAGCCAAGTACACTTTACAGTTTATCAATCAAACCAATACCTCTCTTTTCTTAACCGGAAAAGCCGGCACCGGAAAAACCACTTTACTCAAAGAGATCATTGCTACCACGCATAAAAATACGGTTGTTGTTGCACCCACCGGAATCGCTGCGCTTAATGCAGGCGGAGTAACTGTTCATTCGTTGTTTCAGCTGCCGTTTGCTGCTTTTTTGCCCAATCACGAAGAAAATTCCAATTTCTCGGGAAGCATAAAATTTGAAAGTCGCGCTACACTAACGCGTCATTTTAAGATGAATGCCACCAAACGGTCTGTTATCCGAAATATGGAATTGCTGATCGTTGATGAGGTTTCTATGCTTCGCGCCGATGTTTTAGACGCTATGGATTTTATGCTGCGAAGAGTTCGCCAAAACAAACAAGCTTTTGGTGGCGTTCAGGTATTGTTTATTGGCGATTTGTTGCAGTTGCCTCCGGTAGTGAAAAACGAAGAATGGCAAGTGTTGTGCAAATATTACCAAGGCATGTTTTTCTTCCATTCGCATGTCATTCAGCAGCATCCGTTGTTGTATATTGAGTTGGAAAAGATTTTCCGTCAAACCGATAGCGAATTTATTGAAGTACTGAATAATCTTCGTCAGAATAAAATTACGTCGAGCGATTTACAAGTGCTCAATCAATTTGTGCAACCTGATTTTGATCTCAAAAAGAACAAAGGCTATATCACGCTGACCACACACAATGCAAAAGCGGATGCTATAAACCAACAGTCATTGAAAGACTTAAAAGGAAAATCGTATTCCTATTTTCCGGAACTTGTGGGCGAATTTCCCGAAAAAATTTTTCCTTTGGAGGGAAGATTAGAATTGAAAGTGGGCGCCCAAATCATGTTTGTAAAAAACGATTTGAATTTTGAAAAGCAATATTTCAACGGAAAAATGGGCGTTATTCATTCGTTATCCGAAAACGAAATTTTGGTTCACTTTCCCGAAGAAAACAAAACCATTGAAGTAGAAAAATACGAATGGCAAAATATTCGTTATAAAATCAATGAAAATACCAAGGAAGTGGAAGAAGAAGTCATCGGAACATTTGTCCACTACCCTATCAAATTGGCCTGGGCCATAACCGTGCACAAGAGTCAAGGTCTAACGTTTGACAAAGCCGCGCTCGATGTATCGCAAGTTTTTGCGCCTGGACAAGCCTATGTGGCACTTTCGCGTTTGCGTTCGTTAAAAGGGCTTATTTTGCTTGCTCCTATCCGAATGAATGGGCTTTCTAGCGACGAACAAGTCTTGGGTTATGCCGAAAATAAATCTTCCGAGCAGGTTTTAGCAGCTTCGTTACAACAGGAAACTAAAAAGTTTTTGATGCAATCTATGCTCAAGTATTTCAATTTCAAATCAGTAATACAAGAATGGCGCAATTTGGTGTTCAGTTTTAAAGCGGAAGCACCAAGATCGCCAAAATCCAAACACGATCAGTGGGCGAAAATGGCATTCGAGAAAATGGCGGCTTTGGAAGATCCTTCTCAAAAATTTCAGTCGCAGTTGTATAAACTTTTTACCGCAGAACATCCTGATTTGGCTTTTATTCAAGAGCGTTGCCATGCGGCGTATGATTATTTTTTTAAGATTTTGGACGGAATTACAGAAGATCTTTTGTTGAAAATTGAAGAAATAAAGCGAACCAAAAAAGTAAAAGCATTTTACGAAGAGCTAACCGATTTGGAAGAACTTCAGATTACAGCCGTTTTAAATTTGAAAAAGGCGAAAAAACTAATCGAAATTGTGGCGGAAGGCAAAGAAATCAAAAAAGAAAATTGGGTAACAACCGATGCTTCTATCTATAAAATCAACAAGTTAGTTACTGTTGCCGATCGATTTAGAAAAGAATTTGCTTCGTTATTGGATGAAGATTTAGACGATGACGCCACGTATTACGAAAAACCGAAAAAGAAAAAATCAAAAGCACCAAAGAAATCAACTATTGAAGAAACCTTTGAACTTTGGCAACAAAATTTTTCGATTTCAGACATAGCTGAACAACGTAAATTGACCAACCAAACCATTTTGAATCACTTTTCAAAATTGATACAAATGGAAAAAGTACAACTTTCCGATATTTTACCGGAAGATAAAATTTCCGAATTGCAAAAGGCTTTTAAAACCTATCAAAGCGAAAGTTTAAGTGAACTCAAAGAAGCGTATGGTGACCAATTTACGTGGGATGAATTGCGTTTGTATAAAGCGTCGTTAGCCTAACCAATACACGACTAAAACGGCCGGAATGAAATAGATAACGATGGTTCGTGCACCGTCGTAATCTTTAGCAACGCGTTGTCCGAAAAGCAAAAACAAAAGCGTAATACACGATAAAACCGCGCCATAATAGCCTACAGTCGTTTTTGGTGTGTTGAATAATTCGATAACGCCCGAAACGCTCATAACGCCCGAACAAATTTCAAGAATTAAAATAACGAATAGCGCTAATGGAACTTGATTAGCTAAAAAAGTACCGTTAAAATGGCTTTTCAACCATTCTACATTGCCTTTCCAGTCTTTTATTTTATCATAACCCGACTGTAAAAAGGTTACGGCTAGTAAAATCAAAATTAAAATAGGTGCTGCTTGAGGAATCATAGTTTATTGTTTTTTATGAATAAGTCGTGTTAGTTTAATAGATAAATCGGTTAGAATGATTTTGCTGTTTCCGTTGCGTTCAATGTGGTAAATAGCATCTTCCAGTTCTTTAAAAATGGGTAAAATATTGCCGCCATCCACAAAAGGTGCAAATTTTTGAAGTTCAAATTTTTCTGTTTTTGTTTCTAGGTAAACCAAGGGTTGTACGCCGTAATTTTGCAAAAGAGCCTGTCTGAAAAAATCGATACAATAGTACAAAAATTGCTTTTGAACCTCTCGCCCAAGTCCGGCTATGGTTTCGCTCCACGTAATCAAATCTAAAATAGCGGCTGCATTTCCTTTGGCACGAAAAGCACTTCGAACCCAATCGATAAACCATTTTTCAAAAGGAAATTCGTCAGCATCACGATGAAATAAATGCAAGGCTTTATTATAATTTCCGTTGGATTGATGCGCAATTTTGTAGGCCAAATTTTCTTCGCAACCTTTGTGTTTCATCAACGATTGAGCAATCGAATTTTCGTCAACCGCTAAAAAATCAATGACTTGACAACGCGATTGTATGGTTTGAAGAATCTCATCCTGATTTTCGGTAATGAGTAAAAAGATGGTTTTGGCAGGCGGTTCTTCAATGAGTTTCAGTAATTTGTTGGAAGCCGCAGTATTCATTTTATCAGCCATCCAAATAATCATCACTTTGTATCCGCCTTCATAAGCTTTAAGTGCTAAGGCTTTGTTGATTTCTGTGGCTTCGTCTACTCCTATTTGCCCTTGTTTGTTTTGTACACCAATTGACGTTAACCAATCGAACAGATTTCCATAAGGATTTTCCATCACAAAAGAACGCCATTGTGTTAAGTAACTGGCACTGGTTGCATTTTTCTTCACTTCTTCGCTTGTGGTCACCGGATACACAAAATGCAAATCGGGATGCGAAAGATGATTGAATTTTAAATTACAAGCTTCATTCCCATTGTTGTTTTCCCCTTTGTTTTGGCACAAAATATATTGCGCATAAGCAATAGCCATGGGTAAAGTTCCGCTGCCTTCGGGACCCACAAAAAGTTGTGCATGCGGAATTCTTCCTAAGTTAGCAGTTCTAATCAGGTGGTTTTTAATATGTTCTTGTCCTAAAACGTCTTGAAATAACATATCACAAACCTAATCAAAAAATGCTAAACCATAAATTTTAATTTTTGAAAATACGAAAACGATTCCGTTAAAAAATATGCTAAATATGATATATGTTTTAAATTTGTAGTTGGCAATACTTTATATTTGCAAGTATTCCAAAAATAATATAAAAAATGAAAACACTTAACGACTTTAATTTCAATAACAAAAAAGCAATTATTAGAGTAGACTTTAATGTTCCTTTAGATGAAAATTTCAATGTAACTGATGCTACTCGTATTGAGGCGGCTAAACCTACCATTGATAAAATATTGAGCGATGGCGGAAGTGTAATTTTGATGAGTCATTTAGGTAGACCAAAAGGAGTTGAAGAAAAATATTCATTAAAACATATTGTAGCTAAAACAGAAGAAGTTTTAGGAAAAAAAGTAACTTTTGTTGACGACTGTATCGGCGATAAAGTAGAAGCTGTTGTTGCTGATGCAAAAGCAGGAGATATTATTTTGCTGGAAAACCTTCGTTTTTATGCTGAAGAAGAAAAAGGAGATGTGGCTTTTGCTGAAAAATTGGCCAAATTAGGTGACATTTATGTGAATGATGCCTTTGGTACAGCACACCGTGCGCACGCTTCTACAACAATTATTGCTCAATTCTTTAGCGATAAAAAATGTTTTGGTCTGCTTTTAGCTAAAGAAATTGAAAGTATCAACAAAGTATTAAACGATTCAGTAAAACCGGTAACGGCAATTCTAGGAGGAAGTAAAGTTTCGTCAAAAATTACGATTATCGAGAATATCTTAGATAAAGTAAACCACATGATTATTGGTGGTGGTATGACTTTTACTTTTGTGAAAGCTTTAGGCGGAAAAATCGGTGATTCTATTTGTGAAGATGATAAATTAGAATTGGCTATTGAAATTTTGAAAAAAGCGAAAGAAAAAGGCGTTCAAATTCATTTGCCGATTGATGTTGTAGCTGCTGATGCTTTTGCAAATGACGCTAATACACAAGAAGTGGATGTAAATCATATTCCTGACGGATGGCAAGGTTTAGATGCAGGGCCAAAATCATTAGAGATTTTCAGACGCATTATTTTAGATTCAAAAACGATCCTTTGGAATGGTCCATTAGGTGTTTTTGAAATGGAATCTTTTGCTAAAGGAACTATCAAAATGGGTGATTTCATTGCCGAATCTACTGCTAACGGAGCGTTTTCGCTTGTAGGAGGTGGTGACAGTGTGGCTGCCGTAAAACAATTTGGTTTTGAAGATAAAGTAAGCTATGTTTCAACAGGTGGAGGTGCTATGTTGGAAATGTTAGAGGGAAGAACTTTACCGGGAATTGCGGCTATTTTAGATTAAGTAAAAAATGCGTATGTTTGTTTTGCCCCAAACTAAACACTACAAATAATGAAAAAAATAAGATTATCAGCTTTAGCAGTAGTAGTTTCATTAACAGCTTTTTCACAAGAAACAGAGTTAACGGAACCTACATTGGAGTTACCGAAGTTGTCGTATTTAGATTCGCTTAAGGTTACTTTTGTGAATCACAATACCAGCACGTGTATTGATGAACGTTGGATGGCTGAATTGTCAAACGAAGAGATTTTTGAAGAAATGTTAACCGATGTAGAAACAACAGATATTGATTCTATCGTAACTTTTGATTTACCGATTGATGTTTTAAAAGATCGTTTGGCAAAACTAGATGCAAAATCGCCTTTCAATGTGGAATATACACCGGCATTAGAAAATGTGATCAAAGCATTTTTGAAGAACAGAAAAGCTTCGTTTGAGCGTTTGATGGCCATTTCGGAATATTATTTTCCAATGTTCGAAGAACACTTAGCGAAGTACAATGTTCCGCTGGAAATTAAATATTTAGCCATTGTAGAATCAGCGTTAAACCCTAAAGCGAGATCGCGTGTAGGAGCAACCGGTTTGTGGCAGTTCATGTACCCAACAGGAAAACAGTATAACTTAGAAGTGAATTCGTATGTTGACGAGCGCTACGATCCGTTAAAAGCTACGGAAGCAGCTTGTCAATATTTATCTAATTTATATGGAATTTTTGGTGACTGGAGTTTGGTTTTAGCTTCGTATAATGCCGGACCTGGAAATGTTTCCAAAGCCATTCGCCGTTCGGGAGGAAGTCAAAACTATTGGAACATTCGTAGAAATTTACCCAAAGAAACGGCTAATTACGTTCCGGCTTTCTTAGCAACAATGTACATTTACGAATATCAGAAAGAACACGGCATTAAAGCAAATAAAGCACCAATGACGTATTTTGAAACCGATACGATTGCTGTTAAACGAGAATTGTCTTTTCAACAAATTTCTGATATTTTAGATGTTCCGGTTGAACAAATTGAATTCTTGAATCCTATTTATAAAATCAATGTCATCCCGTATACGACTGAAAAAGCACATTTTTTACGTTTGCCTAAAAACAAAATGGGTGTTTTTGTTTCTAACGAAGAAAAAATTTATGCTTACGTAGATTATTTGGATTCTCAAAAAGAAAAGATTTCAGTTACCAATACTGCTTTAGCAAGTTCAAATTCGGGAGGAAGTTTAATTTATCACAAAATTCGTTCAGGAGAAAGTATCGGATTAATCGCGGATAAATATGGAACTTCGATTACTAATATCAAAAAATGGAATCATCTGCGTAGTAATGTTATCCAAGCCGGAAAAACTTTAAAAATTTATTCTAATGGTAATGGTTCCGGATCGTCTTCAGTATCTGTAAACAGAGGGAATGGCGAATATTATACAGTACAAAGAGGAGACTCATTATACTCCATTGCAAAAAAATTTCCGGGTGTTTCTGCCGAGAATTTAAAAAAGTGGAACGATATTAGCAGTAATAATATTCAACCGGGAATGAAACTGAAAATAAACGGTTAATTTCGGGACTCTATTATAACTGTAAACCTTATAAAATGAAGAAGTTTTTTATTATCGCTGTAAGTGCCCTATTCTTTTTATCGTGTGAAGACAAAAAACAAGATGATAAAGCCTTGTTGCCGGAATCAAACGGAAAAATAAACAATGTTTCAGTTGTTATTGATGAAAACCTTTGGAATGGTGAAATAGGCGATTCTATTCGTAAGAAATTTGCAGCTCCGGTAGATGCACTTCCACAAGAAGAACCGTTGTTTAACCTAAATCAATATCCGGTTAAAATTTTTGAAGGTATTATTCGTAAAAGTCGCAATATTGTGATCATTAATAAAGGAAACAGAACAGGTTTCGTAGAAAAAGATAATGAGTTTGCTAAGCCGCAGAAAGTTTTCTATTTAGTGGGTAAAACCAATGAAGAACTTTTACAGTTAATTGAAGAAAAAACTCCGGAAATAATCAAGAGCATTAAAGCGTCTGAAATTACTGAAAACCAACGAAGATTGAATAAATCCTTGATTAGCGATAAAGAGGTAGAAAAGCGTTTTGGTGTTAAAATGAACATTGGTTTCGGATACAAATACGATATGGTGAAAGATAAATTCCTTTGGATTAGAAAAGAATTTTCATCAGGATATAACAGTATTTTAGTGTATGAAGTTCCGTTGAATGTTATTGACAAAGACACCAATACTATCGGGAATATAATAGCAATGCGCGATTCTATTGGAAAAGAGTTCATCCACGGAACATTAGACAACACTTGGATGATTACCGAAGAAGCCTATGCTCCTTACCTTTTTAATACGACTATTAAAGGCAGAAAAACGTACGAAACCAAAGGAACTTGGGAACTGAAAAATGATTTCATGGCGGGACCGTTTATCAATTATGCCATTCGCGATGAAAAGAATAACCGTTATTTAGTATTGGAAGGATTCACTTATAATCCGTCGAAAGCCAAACGCGATTTAGTGTTTGAACTAGAAGCGATTATCAAATCAGTAAAATTTCTGAAATAATAAAAACCAACATTATAATTGTCATTTCGAGCGAAGGGAGAAATCTTATGATCGGAGTGACATTTTTTTATTAGATATTTTTTGAATGAATTTAGAATTTAAAATAAAGCGATTTGACGAACTTTCTACGGTTGAGTTGTATGAATTATTGCAATTGCGATCGGAAGTGTTTGTAGTAGAGCAAAACTGCGTTTATCAAGACATTGATGGTAAAGACCAAAAGGCATTGCATGTTTTAGGCTATTATCAAGGCAATTTAGCGGCTTATTCTCGATTATTTGATAAAGGATATTACTTTGATGAAGCTTCTATAGGAAGAGTTGTGGTGAGTCCGAAATATCGCGATAAAAAATTCGGACACGATTTGATGAAAACATCAATTCAGGCGATTTCCGATTTTTACGGAGAAGATATCATAACCATTTCAGCACAAGAATATTTGCAGAAGTTTTATGAATCCCACGGTTTTTTGATAATAAGCGAAATGTATCTGGAAGACGATATTCCGCATATACGAATGAGAAAAGGCTGATTTATCAGTCTTTTTTATTTTGTAAAATTGTGATTTAGGTCACAGGTATTATTGGTTCACAAATCGGAACTTTGCCTCAAAATAAAAGAGTATGAAGAAAATTTTTGTAATCAATGGAGGTCAGCACTTTGCACATTCGGGAGGAAAGTTTAATAAGACCATTACAGAAGCAGATAGCACTTTTTTTACAGTAGAAAAAGGTTTTGAATTGCAGCTAACCGACATTAATAATCCCTACAATTTAGAAGAAGAAATCGAAAAATTTGTTTGGGCCGATGTAGTCATTTATCATACGCCGGTTTGGTGGTTCGGTTTGCCTTATAAATTTAAAGAATATTTAGATTTAGTTTTAACAGCAGGACATCGTAAAGGAATCTACTATAGTGATGGTAGAAAAAATGAGAATCCGGAGATTAATTACGGCACCGGAGGTTCACTTCAAGGTAGAAAATATTTATTGACGACCAGTTGGAACGCTCCCGAAACGGCTTTTACATTGCCCGATGAGTTTTTTAAGCAACGTTCGGTAGATGAAGGCGTAATGTTTGGTTTTCATAGGATGAATGCTTTTATTGGAATGGAAAAAATGGACAGTTTTCATTTCCATGATTTAGAAAAAAATGGTTCAGTAGAACGAATTGAAAATTATGTAAACAAATATCAGGAACATTTAGAAAACGTTTTAAGTAGTAATAAAATAGCAGTAGAATGATAAAGAATATTGGATTTAGCGCATTGTGTTTAGCGCTGGTATTTACAGGTTGTAAAGAAAAAGAAAACACAAATAAAGAAACTGTTGAAACTAAAGGAGAAAAAGTAATGAAAGAGAAGATATTATTTGTGGTAACCAGCCACGATGAAAAAGGAAATACCGGAGAAAAAACAGGTTATTATTTAGGAGAAGTTTCTCATCCATGGGAAGTGTTGAAAGAAGCAGGATATGAAATCGATTTTGTAAGTCCAAAAGGAGGAAATCCGCCGGTAGACGGTTTTGATCTGGAAGACGCAACAAACAAAAAGTTTTGGGAAGATACCTATTATCACAATAAAATTTCAAATAGTTTAAAGCCTTCAGCAGTTAATCCTTCAGAATACAAAGCAATTTTCTTTACAGGCGGACACGGCGCCATGTGGGATTTGCCCTTAAACGAAGAAATTGCAAAAATTACAGCTGAGGTTTATGAAAATAACGGAGTTGTCGCAGCGGTTTGTCATGGTCCGGCAGGTTTGGTAAACGTAAAATTGACTGATGGAAAATATCTGGTAGAAGGAAAAAAAATAAACGGATTTACCAATGAAGAAGAAAGTATCGTAAAATTAACCGAAGTTGTACCTTTCTTGTTAGAAGACAAATTGATTGAACGTGGCGGAGTTTTTGAAAAATCAGAACCATGGCAAGTACATGTAACAGTAGATCAAAGGTTAGTAACAGGTCAAAATCCGCAATCCGCTAAAGGAGTTGGTGAAGCCATCAAGAAGATTTTAGCAGAATAATTACGGAATTAAATAGTTATTGTGAGCATATTTCGTTTTGTATCTTTACAAAATGGAATATGCTTCTTTTTTACGTCAACACATAGAAGAAATAATACAACTTACAGATGAAGAATTTGTATTGATTCTTTCCTATTTTGTTCCCAGACAAGTTTCCAAAAAGGAATTTTTAATTGAAGGTGGTCAAAAAGTCACTTCTGAATTTCTAGTTGTTGAAGGCTTGTTGAAGGCGTTTACTTATGATGATGCAGGGAAAGAACATATCATTCAATTTGCAATGGAAAATTGGTGGGTTTCAGATTATCCGGCTTTTTCCGTTCAGGAAAAAGGAGAAATATGTGTTCAGGCGTTGGAGTCTTGTTTGGTTTTAGAATTATCATTAGAAAACAAAAAAAAGATGTGTGATGAGGTTCCGAAAATGTACCTATTTTATGCACAGAAAGCGTTTAGCGGCTATGTAGCTTTGCAGAAAAGAGTTTTATCATTATTAAAAAATTCGGCAAAGGAAAAATATGAGTTGCTTTTGGGACAATATCCACAACTATTTCAAAGAGTTTCTAAAACAATGATCGCTCATTATTTAGGCGTTTCAAGAGAAACGTTAAGCCGATTGGAAAAAGAAAATTAAATTTTAGTAATGACCAATTCTACTCTACGGTCTAAAAGCGGTCCTTTTCCTAACGATTGTGTGTTGCCATAACCTTTAAATGTCATTCGGGTTTTGGCTATTTTTTTTATTATTAAGTATTTATAAACCGCTTGAGCCCGATTGGTCGACAATTCTCTTTTTTTTGTTCCTCTGTCGATAGCTTCCTTGTGATAGCTGGGTGTGCAACAAACATGTCCCTGAATCTCAAAACGGACATTTTTGTGTTTTAAAAGCAGTTTAGCAATACGATCCAGTTCTTTTTTAGAAGCCGGAGTTAACACGCTGCTTCCTCTGTCAAATAATAATTTATCAAGATAAATACGGTCACCCACAATAGGGTCTTTTGGAAGTGTATTATAAATTCCCGGAATTTTAAGTTCTTCAACCGTTATAGGCTTGTAATTGACAACTACATCCACTCTCCTATTTTTAGATCGAATTTCCGGAATATTTTCTTGTAAATCATCATCAATTAAAACGCGACCTTTGCCTTCAATAGTGATGATAATTTTATTTTTTATTCCTTTTTCAATGAGTTTGTTTTTTACGGTATTAGCTCTATTATTCGATAATTTATAATTATATTCATCTTTTCCCCTATCATCGCAATAGCCAAAGATTTCAATAGTTTCCACTCTTGATGTATCTAATTTTTGAACAAATTTAACTACAGCTTCTGCTTGTTCTTCTTTTAAATTGAATTTGTCAAATTCAAAATAAATGGAGTGTACTTCTTCCTCCTGAGCCATCAGATTTGAAAAAATACAGAAAAACAATAAGCTGTAAATAAATTTCATACTATCATTTTTTTAGAATTTTATTGTATTCAGAAGTCGTGTTTAGAATCTCTTGCGCTTTTTTAATTTCAGCTGCATTTTGAGTGAAATAGTTATATAACCCTTCTTTATAAACATATCGAATAATAATTTCTTCCTGAAGCAAGCGTTTGATTTCACTTTTATACTTTTCTACTTCGGTTTCTTCGCTCTTTTTTAACGCTTGTTTCAGTTGTTCATATTGGGCTGTGATGCTAGCATCAATTTGTTCTTTTTTAGCTTTTTCCAGCACATTTTCCAAAGCTTTTTCGGTTTCTGTATCCAATTTGTATTTATCTTGCTTGATAAAGGTCTTAAAGGCAGAAAAATCAGCATCACTAACCGTTGGATATTGTGTTGCTGTCGGATTTTTATAGTACAATTGTGTTGCAAAATCAAAAATTGCATCGTTATTGGTTAATGCATCGGTAATAGAACTGGTTTTACTTTCAGTAATGACAATATCCGGTGAAATTCCGCCGCCGTCATAAACTATTCTTCCTGCTTTGGTTTTAAAAGCGTTAAATTCGTCTTTCGTTTTCTTAATAGCTTTACCGTTTTCATCTTTTCGGGAATAATCCAAAGCTTGAATGCAACGTCCGGAAGGTGTATAATAACGAGAAACGGTTACTTTAACCTGAGTTCCATAAGGTAAATTAAGTGGTCTTTGCACCAAACCTTTACCAAAACTACGACTTCCTATAACTACTGCTCTATCCAAATCTTGTAATGCACCGGAAACAATTTCAGATGCCGAAGCACTTTTTCCATTTACAATTATAGTCAGCGGAATATCTAAATCTAAAGGTTGGTTTTTTGTAGTATACGTGTTGTTGTGTTTAACATTTTTTGATTTGGTGGTTACAATAACTTCGCCTTGCGGAACAAATAAATTACAAATATTAACCGCTTCATGAAGCAATCCGCCCGGATTTCCTCTGAGATCCAAAATTAACTGAGTTGCACCTTGTTCTTTTAAGCTTATAATAGCAGCTTTTGTTTCTTTACTAGCTGTTTCAATAAATTTTGAAAGAATAATATACCCTGTTTTTTTATCAGAAAGCATAGCAAAATAAGGAACAGCTTTAATTTCTACCTCATCTAAGACTAAGGTCGTGTTTTTCTTCTGACCTTGTCTTAAAAATTGAAGTTCTATTTTGGTATTCTTAGATCCGCGCAGCAATTGAGAAGCATCGTCATTATAATCGGTTAACTTGATGTCCCCAATTTGAATGATTTCATCACCTGCTTTTAAACCTGCTTTGTCTGCCGGAAATCCTTTGAAAATTTCTTTCAGGAAAACACGCCCTTCTTTGCGTTGCACCATAGCACCAATGCCTGTATATTCGCCCGTATTGTTAATTTTAAACTTTAAAACATCTTGTTCACTAAAAAATACAGTATAAGGATCAAGTTCCTTTAACATGCTTTTTAGGGCAACATCCATCAACTCGCCGGGATTGGTTTCGTCAACATAGTTTTGGTTAACGGTTTTAAAGGTATTCGTGAAGATTTCGATTTGTTTTGCAATTTCAAAAAAATCGTTTTTAAAACTTACACCAATCCATAAAAAAGATGCTGCTAAAGCCGGAACTACGACTTTTTTGGGCAATTTAATTTTCATACAACACGGTTTAATACTACGAATGTAGTTATTATTCAACAAAAAATGAATCAAAAGCTTTAGGAATTGGCTTCGGCTTCTACTAATTTATTAAAGAGAATAACGGTTTTTTCTTGAATTTCCTGAAAAGATAAACGCTCTTTCGTTTGATAAAAGAACATCATAGCATATTTCTTTTCTAAATTTTCGTTCAAAATGTGTTTGTTTAAACGGTACGTTTCGCGAAGTAATCTTTTGAAACGATTGCGATCAACGGCCTTTTTGAAGTATTTTTTAGAAACAGAAACCCCCATTTGAAGCTGTTGTTCCGAAGTTGGGTTTTCAACATAAACTAAACGCAACGGATATTTAGCAACTGATTTACCTTCAGTAAACAACAAGCTAATGACAGTTTGACTTTTTAGTTTTTCGCTTTTTGGGTAGTTGAAATTCATGCTGCAAAGGTATAACTAATCAATATATTTTGTAGTTTTTATTTTCAAGTACTGACTTAGTTTTTCTTGAAAACCTTTAAAAAGTTGGATTAGAAGTAAAAAAAAGTTATTTTGCTGTATTAAAAGTATTTAATTTAAATTTTTAACCTTGAAGAATGAAGTTTTAAATATTTATAGTGAAGTTTTTGAATCTTTAGAAGAATATGATAATGCACTTCTACAAAAGCACATTGAAAAACATCTTGAAATAGATGATTTCTTGCCGGCACACAATTCTTATTTTATTGTAACCAATACTACAAGGCAAAATTATCCTTTTGTAGGCAAAGGATTTCATGCTAATTTGGGTTTAGATCCTGAAAAAATGAAAACAGAAGGAACTAAATATTGGCACCAATTTATACATCCCGATGATGCTATAATTTGGGTAAATATGATGCACGAAATGATGCGTTATACTTTACAAAAAGTTTCTTTAGACAATAGGAAGAACTTAACGTATGGGTGGAATTTTAGAATACGAACAATTTGGGGGAATTATAAAACCATTTATGCGCACACTTTACCGGTTGTATTAGACGAAGAAGGGAAACCCGTTGTGGGAGTTACTCAACATACTATAATTGGCGAAGGAAATACAACGCCTATTATTGGAACAATAAAAATTCTTAATGAAAAGAATCAGTACGAAACTTTATTAACTAGAAATTTTTCTAATCAATATTTTAATTCATTACTAACCAAAAAGGAATTAGAAATTTTTGAACATATTAAGAAAGGGTTTACCAGCAAAGAAATCGGAGAGTTACTTTTTATTAGTCGCCATACAGTAGATACACATAGAAGAAAAATTTTAAAGAAAACAAAGCAGAATTCTTTTAACGAACTAAAAGCATACACAATAGAGGAGCATTAAAAATACTCAGTCCTGAGTATTTTTTCATATTGAATCAAGGGGTATTTTTGGAAAATTAATCATAAATACTCGGACTATGAAAAAAATTACTCAATTATTTTTATTATTTCTTACTACAATTTCTTTTTCTCAAGCAGAAGATGTAATAGATCCATTAAATGGAACGCCAACAGGCTTTTTATTGGTAGGAAACGAATTGTATTACAGTCATGACAACAGTATCTCTAAAATAGATATTAGTGTTACTAATCCTTCACCTGTAAATATCATTAACGGATTAGATGAACCTACAGGACTTTTATTAAGCGGAAATGATTTATATTTTACTCAAGCAACCGAAAATAAGGTTTCTAAAATAGACATAACAAGCCCAACCCCTTCGGTTGTCGATGTAGTAACAGGTTTAAACGAACCTGCATTTTTAGCATTAAGTGGAAATGATTTGTATATTTCGGAATTAGGCGATGGTAAAATTTCTAAAGTTGATATTACCGCTAGTTTGCCAACCACCACAACAGATGTGGTTTCAGGTTTAAATACACCTTTGGGAATTGTATTAAATGGAAACGATTTATATATAGCTGAGGTTTTAGCAAATAAAGTGTCCAAGATTGATATTACCGATCCGTCTCCAATAGCTGTAGATGTGGCAACAGGTCTCAATAAACCACTTCAATTAGCCATAACAGGTAGCGATTTATATGTTACGGAACCTGATGGAAATAAAATTTCTAAAGTTGATATCACGGCTAGCTTACCAACAACTGCAACTGATGTGTTAACAGGTTTAGGAAGTCCTGAAGTATTGGTTGTTAATGCAACTGATTTGTATTTTTCTGCCGATTCTTCAGTAGGAGCAGGTTATAAAATTGCTAAACTTAATTTTGCAGCATTATCAACCGAAAGTTTTCAAGACAATTCATTACGTGTTTATCCCAATCCATTTGAAAATCAATTGTTTTTAAGTACACACAATGTTATAGATTATGAATTGTATGACTTAACAGGAAAACAATTAAAACAAGGAAAAATGATTATGAATTCTATCAACCTTGCAGAAATTCCTTCCGGAATATATATGCTGAAAATAAAAGGGGATGGTTTACAACAAAATTTTAAAGTGATTAAAAGATAGAATAAAGAATAATGGCTGTTTCTTTTCTGAGGCAGCCTTTATGTTAAAATTTTCTCAAAATTTCTCTCACCTTAGCCGTATCCTCAATATAAAATCGTGCACTGGTATCTTCTTCGCCCACTTTAACGCTAATGGTTTCTTTAGGTAACAATCGGAACATAAATTCATCCGTTCGGTCGTCGCCTATGGCAAAAACAAAATCATAGGTTTTATGAAGTAGTCGGTTAGCAGCAGCACCTTTGTTTACGGTACCGTTTTTCACTTCTAAGGCTTTATTTCCCTTGAGAACAGCTATGTTGTGGTTTGATAAAAATCCGGTTAAAACAGTCGAAAGTTCGTTGGCACGTATTTCACCTAATTCAGGATCTGTTTTTCGATAGTGCCAAACCAAAGAATAATCTTTTTCTTCTAAGAACGAACCCGGAGTACGATCTACAAAGTTTTCAATAATCGGGCGAATTGAATCCATCCAATTGTTGTTTAATGTCTGGTTGACTACCCAATCTTTTCCTTTTTTTCTGGTCCAAACTCCATGTTCTGCTATCAAAGTTAAGGGAAGATGGCCAAATTGGTTTTCTAAGAAATCTTTTCCTCTTCCACTAATAATAACCAAATCAATCTGTTTTTGAAGTAATTGATCTAGAATGGAAAATAATTCAGAATCAGGCAAAGCCAATTCAGGATCGGGGTGAAAGTTAACCAAAGTTCCGTCATAATCTAGAAAGAAAATTTTGTTTTCAGCAGTGTCAAAATTTTGCTTTAGTTTGTTCATTTCGACCTCATCTAGCCATCTAGTTTTCTTCTCTTTTTGCAATTCTCGTGTAGCTTCTAGTGATTTCATAAATTCAGAAGCCCATTTTTCCACATCATAACGTTTAATTCGTTTTTGGATAAATTTATTGCGTACCATTTGTTCTTCTTTTGGCATTTCAAAAGCAACTTTCAAAGCTTCAGCGATTTGATTGGAATCGTTGGGATTAATAATTAGAGCTTCGCTCATTTCTTGTGCTGCTCCGGCCATTTCACTCAGAATAAGGGTTCCGGTTTTGTCAATTCGCGAAGCGATATATTCTTTGGCAACTAAATTCATTCCATCGCGAATAGGCGTTAAAAGTGCAATTTCGCAAGAAGTGTACAAGTCAATCAGTTGCTCAAAAGGTAAAGACCGGTAAAAATACCAAACCGGTGTCCAACTTACCGTTGAGAATTTTCCGTTGATTCGCCCAACTAATTCGTCAATTTCTCGTTTTAATCGTTGGTATTGCGGAACATTTTCTCGCGATGGAACAGCAAGCATCACTAGTCTGGCTTTTTCCAAAAACTGAGGATATTTGGTCAAGAAATATTCAAAAGCGCGTAAACGTTGAGCAATTCCTTTGGTGTAATCCAATCGATCGATGGATAAAATAAGTTTGGCATCATCACCTAGTTCCAGATGTTGTTCTAATCTTACTTTGAGTTGGCTTTTTTCCTTTTGAGGTGTATTAGCGTTTTCAATGGCAGCATCTCTAAATTTTGCATAATCAATACCCATCGGAAACGAATCAATCTTTACTTTTCGTCTGCCTACTTGAATGGTGTTGAAATTGACGTCGTAACGCAAAATTCTACTTACCGAACTAATAAAATGTCTTTCGTAATCGTAATTATGGAAACCAATTAAATCGGCGCCTAACATTCCTTTCAACAATTCTTCTCGTTTGGGTAAAACCCTGAAAATTTCGTATGAAGGAAAAGGAATATGTAAAAAGAAACCAATAGAAACCTTGGGTTTAACGCTTTTAATAAGTTGAGGTAACAACAACAATTGATAATCGTGAACCCAAACTTGATCGCCGTCGTTTAGATGTTCTAAAATCTTGTCGGCAAATTTCTGATTCACCTTTTGATAAGCGTCCCAGTGTTCATCTTCATAATGTGAATATTCAGTAAAATAATGAAACAAAGGCCAAAGCAAATCATTGCTAAAACCAAAATAAAAATCCTCGACTTCGGCTTGTGATAAATCTACTGAAACGCATTTTTGTTGTTGAATGGCTTGATTTATTTCGTGGCGTGTAGCTTCATTGACATCATCTGAAGCTATTCCTGACCAACCAATCCACAAACTGTCTGAATTCTGATGAATCGATTTCATACCCGTAGCTAAACCGCCTACGCTAGGTAAAATTTTGATTTCATTTTCGTCTTCATGCTTAGTGATGGATACGTTTAAAGGAAGTCTGTTCGATACAATGATAGTTTTGTTTTTCATTAAAAAAATTTTAGGATGAAAATATAATTTCTTAATTTACAAAGAATTTTTTAAAAACCCGTAAAAATTTACCGATTGATGAAAAACTTAAACTATGGAATCATAGGAAATTGTATGACGGCGGCACTAATTTCTAAAGAAGGATCTATTGATTGGTGTTGTTTTCCAAAATTCGATTCACCTTCCGTTTTTGCTAAATTACTAGACGATGAAAAAGGAGGGAACTTTTCTTTTATAGTAGACAAATCGTATAAGATTTCTCAGAATTATTTACCTAAGACTAATATTTTGGTGACCAAATTTGAAAGTGATGAAGCCACTTTTGAAGTTAGAGATTTTATGCCCCGTTATTATGATAACAACGGAAAATTACATGCTCCGGTTTTAATTGTGCGTTATTTGGTTCCCTTAAAAGGCAAGCCCAAATTCAAAATCAATTACAATCCTAAAGTGGTTTATGCTAAAGAAGAAACGATTAGTCGAGTTAAAGATGGTTACATCAAAAGCCACACTGTAGAAGGTGATTACGATTCGGTGTATTTATATTCCAATTTTGATTATGATGCTATCTTAAATCAAGAAGAAATTGCACTAACTGAAGAATCTTTTCTCGTGTTGAGTTACTACGAAAAATTATTACCTCAAAATATCGACAGAAGCATATTGCATTACCAAAGAACCTATGCATATTGGTTAGATTGGTCGGAAAGAACCACTTCGTACAAGTTTTATAACAATGAGATTTTAAGAAGTGCCTTGGTTTTAAAGATTTTGACCTATCAAAAATCGGGTGCTGTTTTAGCAGCAGTAACCACTTCGTTGCCCGAAACCATAGGCGAAGTTCGAAATTGGGATTATCGTTTTTGTTGGATTCGCGATGCCTCTATGGTGCTGAGTGTTTTAATCCAATTAGGTCACGCTTCGTCTGCCCAACACTTTTTGGATTTCCTAATTGACATTATTCCGGAGAAAAACGACAAAATGCAGATCATGTATGGAATTAATGGTGAACAAAAATTGGAAGAATATTTCTTAGATCATTTGGCGGGATATGAAAATTCTAAACCGGTTAGGGTAGGGAATGCTGCTTATGTGCAAAAACAAAATGATATCTTCGGAATTTTGATGGAAGTGATTTACCAACAGTTTTTCCGTTTTGAGACCACTTTAGAAAATAGTGAAGAACTTTGGACCGTGGTAACCGGAATTGTTCACGTAGTGGAAGAAAACTGGCAAAAAGCTGACAAAGGAATTTGGGAATTACGCACAGAAGACCGTCATTTTACATTTTCTAAACTCTTATGTTGGGTTGCGGTAGACCGAGCGGTGAAAATCGCAGAATTGATTCGTAAAACAGCTCCTTTGGGCGAATGGAAACAATTGCGCGCGGCAATTTATGATGATATTTATAAAAATGCTTGGAACGACGAAATAAAAGCCTATACACAATCGTACGGTTCTTCCGATTTAGATGCTTCAACACTTCTGATGCAGAATTATGGTTTTGTAAGAGCAGATGATTCCCGTTATATCAGTACTGTTAAAGCGATAGAAAAAGACTTGTGCGAGGATGGTTTGATGTATCGCTATAAAAATAAAGATGATTTTGGGTTACCAAGCTCTTCTTTTACCATCTGTAGCTTTTGGTTTATCGACAGTTTGTTTAAAATAGGAGAGAAGAAGAAGGCTATTCAATATTTTAACCAATTATTGTCATATAGTAACCACTTAGGTTTGTTTAGTGAAGATATTGATTTTAAAACCAAACGGTTGTTGGGTAATTTCCCGCAAGCATATTCGCATTTAGCATTAATTCAAACGGCAACTAATTTTGCCGGAGGAATTACAGAAGAGGATGAGCTAAAAGGAATAATAAAGACAGATTAATAATCTGTCTTTATATTTATTCTAAAGAGAAAGAGAACTACATTCCTGTTCGAATGGCTTCTACCGGATCTAATTTAGAAGCTGAAATAGCAGGTAAAATTCCCGAAACTAAACCAATTAATCCGGCCAGACCTGTCCCTAAAAGTATGTTTTGAGTACTCAATACAAATTCAAAATCTAAAGCAGAGCTTAAGCCAACAGCGCAAATCCATACTAAAAACATTCCAACCATTCCTCCAATGATGGATAAGATTACCGCTTCAAATAAAAATTGGAATAAAATGAAACGTCTTTTAGCGCCTAAAGCCTTTTGAATTCCAATAAGATTTGTTCGCTCTTTTACCGAAACAAACATAATATTCGCAATTCCAAATCCTCCAACGAGTAACGAAAAAGCACTGATAATCCATCCGATGAAGTTCATCTGCCCTACAATATTATCAATGAAGTCAGTGAAACCGGAAAGAACATTCATGAAAAAGTTATTCATTTCGTCAGGTCGCAACCCTCTAAATGTTCTTAATTTTTGAGATACGGTTGCTTTAAATTCATCAATATCAACATCTTTTTTAGGTTTCATAATGATGGCCGGTGTCAACATATCACTATTATCACCATACATTCTTCTCAAAAAATTAACCGGGAAAAACACGGCAACGTCATTACTGTCGCCAAACATTCCTTCTCCTTCCTTTTTCAGAACACCAACGACTGTAAACTTCTGTCCATACAATCGCACTTTTTTGCCTAAAGGATCCACTTCGCCAAACAAACCGGTAGCAACTTCGCTTCCGATAATAATAACCGGAACACCCGAGTTGGATTCTGATTCGTTAAAAAAACGTCCTTTTTCAACTTTTATCGGCTCTATATCAATGAATTCGTCAGTAGAAGGTTTAATACGAATGGAACTAACAGTCTTATCTTCATATTTGATATTTTCATTTCGCGTAAAAAGATTAAAGGAAATTTTATCAATATCAGGAACAGATCTTCTTAAATATTCATATTCTTCATAAGTGACATCAGGAAACTGCTCTCTTTTCCATCTCGGTACATCGGAAGGTCCAAAAGAAAACCGAAGCAAGTATATGGTATTTAAATCCATATCGCTTAAATCCTCTTTGATTTTTTTGTCCATAGAATCCACTGCTGCTAAAACAGCAATAATTGAAAAAATACCTACAGTTACTCCTAATAAGGATAATAATGTACGTAGTTTGTTATTGCGTAATGCATTCAGAGCAAAACTTAAACTTTCCTTTAATAACCTTAAATATAAAAGCATAAACTACATTTATTGTTCATAAGTAGAAATAATTGCCTTTTTGTTACAAAAAATAAAAGAAAATCAAACTATTAATTTTGAAAGTACACACAACAATAACTACTTTTGCAGCTTAAATAAAACAACACAATGAACGCAACAAAAACAATTCAATCAGCCTTAATTTCGGTATTCGACAAAACAGGACTGGAACCTATCGTTAAAGCATTACATCAAAAAAATGTAACTATCTATTCTACAGGTGGAACAGAAGCTTTTATTAAAGAATTAGGAATCCCTGTTGTAGCGGTTGAAGATGTAACTTCTTATCCGTCAATTTTAGGAGGAAGAGTGAAAACTTTACACCCAAAGATCTTTGGAGGAATTTTGAACAGACAAGACAATCCAAGCGATGTGCAACAAATGGAAGAATACAATATTCCGCAAATTGATTTAGTGATTGTTGATTTATATCCATTCGAAAAAACAGTTGCTTCCGGAGCAAGCGAAGCTGATATTATTGAAAAAATTGATATAGGAGGAATTTCTCTAATTAGAGCAGCTGCTAAAAATTTCAAAGATACGGTAATTGTTGCTTCTGTTGAAGAATATGCTTTGTTTTTAGATTTTTACCTTCAAGAAAAAGGCGCAACGACTTTGGAACAAAGAAAAGTATTGGCAACGAAAGCGTTCCACGTTTCTTCTAACTACGATACGGCTATTTTTAATTATTTCAATACTGACGATACCTATTTTAAAGCTAGCTTTGCTAATGGACAAACGCTTCGTTATGGAGAAAATCCACACCAAAAAGGATTCTTCTTCGGTAATTTTGACGAAATATTTACCAAATTAAACGGTAAAGAATTATCATACAACAATTTATTAGATGTTGACGCTGCGGTTAATTTAATTAGCGAATTCAAATATGATTCACCTACCTTTGCTATCTTAAAACACAACAATGCTTGTGGTGTTGCCACTCGTTCTACCATGAAAGAAGCTTATGCGGATGCTTTAGCGGGCGATCCGACAAGTGCTTTTGGCGGTGTTTTAATTGCTAATGGAAATATTGATTTGGCAACAGCAGAAGAAATTCATTCTTTATTTTGTGAAGTAATCATTGCTCCTTCTTTTGATCAAGAAGCAGTAGATTTACTAAAAGAAAAGAAAAACAGAATCATTTTAGTACAACATAACGTAACACTTCCTGAAAAACAAGTAAGAACTTGCTTAAACGGAATTTTAGTTCAAGAAAAAGACAATGTAGCAGACAATAAAGAACAATTAACTGTCGTTACAAAACTAGCACCAACTGAAGTTGAAATTGATGACCTATTATTTGCGTCTAAAATTTGCAAACACACCAAATCTAACACTATTGTTTTAGCTAAAGACGGACAGCTTTGTGCTTCCGGAACGGGCCAAACTTCAAGAGTAGATGCACTAAGACAAGCTATTGAAAAAGCAAATTCTTTTAATTTTGATTTAAAAGGAGCTGTAATGGCCAGTGATGCATTCTTCCCTTTCCCGGATTGTGTGGAAATTGCAGACAACGCAG
Source organism: Flavobacterium sp. U410 (assembly GCF_053570605.1). Taxonomy (NCBI): domain Bacteria; kingdom Pseudomonadati; phylum Bacteroidota; class Flavobacteriia; order Flavobacteriales; family Flavobacteriaceae; genus Flavobacterium; species Flavobacterium sp. U410. The sequence goes on along the minus strand of NZ_JBSEFI010000005.1, from coordinate 180,180 downwards.
GAATAAAAGCTGTAATTCAACCAGGTGGTTCTATAAAAGACGAATTAAGTATCAACTATTGCAATGAAAATAATATAGCAATGGTATTTACAGGAACGCGTCATTTTAAACATTAATTTTATTAATTTTGTTAATTAGAAAATATTAACTTTAAAACCCTGGAAAATTAGTATGGGATTTTTTGATTTCATGACCGAGGACATCGCCATTGACCTTGGAACCGCAAATACCTTGATTATTCACAATGACAAAGTGGTAATTGACAGTCCGTCAATTGTTGCTCGTGATAGGATAACGGGGAAAATTATAGCTGTTGGTAAAGAGGCAAATATGATGCAAGGGAAAACGCATGAAAACATCAAAACCATACGTCCTTTGAAAGATGGTGTTATTGCTGACTTTGATGCTTCAGAAAAAATGCTTCAAATGTTTATCAAAAGCATCCCGGCTTTAAAGAAAAAATTATTTACACCGGCGCTCCGTTTGGTTATTTGTATTCCTTCCGGGATTACCGAAGTGGAAATGCGTGCGGTAAAAGAATCAGCGGAACGTGTAAATGGTAAAGAAGTATATTTAATTCATGAACCTATGGCTGCTGCTATCGGTATTGGTGTCGATATTATGCAGCCAAAGGGTAACATGATTGTTGATATTGGAGGTGGTACTACCGAAATTGCGGTTATTGCATTAGGAGGTATTGTTTGTGATAAATCGGTTAAAATTGCCGGTGACGTTTTCACAAATGATATTATCTACTACATGAGAACCCAACACAATTTATTTGTGGGAGAAACTACAGCCGAAAAAATTAAAATTCAAATTGGTGCCGCTACTGAAGATTTAGATAGTCCACCAGAGGAAATGTCCGTTCAAGGTAGAGATTTATTGACCGGTAAGCCAAAACAAGTCGATGTTTCTTATCGCGAAATTGCAAAAGCCTTAGACAAATCGATTCAAAGGGTGGAAGATGCCGTAATGGAAACGTTGTCACAAACGCCACCGGAATTAGCGGCCGATATTTATAATACTGGTATTTATTTAGCAGGTGGTGGTTCTATGCTAAGAGGTTTAGACAAAAGAATTTCACTAAAAACCGATTTGCCGGTTTACATTGCCGAAGATCCGCTTAGAGCCGTAGTAAGAGGTACCGGAATTGCACTAAAAAATATTAATCGTTTCAAAAGTATCTTGATCAAATAAAAAATAGTTCATGCAGCAAATCATAAATTTCTTTATAAAAAACAGCTATCGTATGCTGTTTTTGCTGCTTTTGGGCATTAGCTTAATCCTTACTATAAAATCGCATTCGTATCATAGAAGCGAGTATATTAATTCGGCTAATGCAGTTACCGGAGGAATTTATGAAAACATTAATTCCATGAACGAATATTTAAGTCTGAAAAATAAAAACAGTGATTTAGCGGAAGAAAATGCACGCTTGAAAGAGTTGCTGTTCAATAAGAAAGATACGTTGCTTAACATCAAAGATATTGTCGTTAGAGAACACGATAAATTTTCGATTCGTAAAGCGAAAGTAGTTAAAAACCAATTTAACACAAAAGAAAACTATCTAACGCTCAATATTGGAGCAAGAGACAGCATAAAAACTGATATGGGTGTTATGAATGATAAGGGAATTGTCGGAATCGTAGAAAGAACATCTAAGAATTTCTCAACCGTTTTAAGTGTTTTGAATACCAAATCGAGAATTAATGCTAAAATCAAAAATTCGGATCATTTCGGTTCACTGATTTGGGACGGAAAAAATGTAGGGTATGTTCAGCTGATTGATGTTCCAAGACTAGCTTCTTTGCGAAAAGGAGACTCTATTGTAACAGGGGCCGATTCGGAAATTTTTCCTGAAAATATTCCCATTGGTAAGATTGATAAAGTTTTCATTGATAAAAAAACCAACTATTACACCATTAATGTACGTTTGTTTAATGACATGACGGCATTAGGGTATGTTTATATCATCGAAAATAAATTAAAAACAGAAAAAGAAGCTTTGGAAGCCCAAACCCAATCTAATAAATAACGTTTGTGAATATATTTTTAGAAAACATAATTCGATTTTTCGTTTTGTTATTCTTACAAGTGTTGCTTTTTAAGAACATCAACTTGTTTGGATTTCTAAATCCATATCCTTATTTGTTGTTTATTTTGCTTTATCCCGTTAATGGAAACAGAAGTATTTTATTGCTTACTTCTTTTCTGTTGGGGCTTTTTTTAGATATGTTTCTGGACTCAGGAGGAATTCATGCGGCAGCATCTGTTGTTTTGGCTTTTGTAAGACCTTCATTGTTTCGTTTTTCTTTTGGTTTAAGTTATGAATATCAAACCATTAAAATTGCCGACAAGATTTCTTCGGAACGCATAACCTTTTTAATTTTATCGATCTTTATACATCACTTGGTATTATTTTTGTTGGAGTTTTTCCGATTGAATTTATTTTTAGACATTATTTGGAAAACAGTAACCACTACGCTATTCACGTTTATCGTTAGTCTTTTAATTATCTATTTGATAAAGCCAAATAAACGATGAGAAAATTTCTTTTACCCGGATTAATAATTGCTGCAGTTATATTATTGCTTGTTAAGCTTTTTTACTTACAAGTAATCGATGAGTCTTTTAAACTACAATCTGAGAATAATGCCATAAAAAAAGAATTTGACTTTCCGGAGCGAGGCTATATCTATGATAGAAACGGTAAGCTTTTGGTGGCCAATCAGCCTTCATATGATATTATGGTGGTTCCCAATGAAATGAAAAATATTGACACATTAGAATTGTGTAAATTATTAGGGGTTACTAAACAAGATTTTGACAAAAAGATAGCGAAAGCCATTAAGTACAGCAGAAGACTTCCTTCTGTCTTTATTCCGCAATTGAACAAACGAGAATATGCCGCTTTTCAAGAGAAAGAACGAAAATTTGAAGGGTTTTATACTCAAAAAAGAGCACTTCGAGATTACCAAGTGAATTTTGGAGCCAATATTTTTGGATTTATTGCTCAAGTAAATGACGCGGGGATTAAGGCAAATCCTTACTACAACAGTGGAGATTTAATAGGAAAACAAGGTCTTGAAAGAGAGTACGAAGAAGTATTACGAGGAGTAAAAGGGGTTAAATATCTATTGCGCGATAAGCATAATAAAATTATTGGACCATACAAAGAAGGAAAGTTTGATACTATTTCTCAACAAGGAAAAGATCTGACTTTAACCATTGACGCTGCTCTACAAGAATACGGCACCAAATTAATGGTGAACAAACGCGGTGGAATTGTGGCTATCGAACCGAGTTCCGGTGAAATTTTAGCTTTAATTTCAGCGCCTACTTATGACCCAGCACTTCTAGTAGGACGGCAACGTTCTAAAAACTATACAGCTTTGTATTATGATTCCATTGCAAAGCCTCTATATGACAGGGCTTTATTAGCCTCTTATCCTCCGGGATCGCCTTTTAAAATTTTAACTGGATTAATTGGTTTGCAAGAACAGGTAATAGATGAGCATACTACTTTTTATTGTAATCATGGGGCTAATTTTGGTCGATTTATGGCATGCCACTGTGGGTTACACGTTCTTCAGTTGAATAATGGCATTTATAAATCTTGTAATAGTTATTTTGGTAATGCATACAAAAGAACTATAGAAAAATACCCTAACTCTTTTGAAAGTGTAGATACTTGGGCTAATCACGTTAAAAGCTTCGGTTTAGGGCAGTTTTTAGGAACCGATATGCCAATTGGTGCTAAAGGTCTTGTTCCTGACTCTAAACTCTATAAAAGAGTGTATAAAGGAGCTCCAATTAGAAGTTCTTACATTATTTCGAACGCTATTGGACAGGGAGAGATTTTAACGACACCTATTCAATTAGCTAATATGATGGCAGCTGTAGCCAACAGAGGCTACTATTATACGCCTCACATTGTTAAACAGATTAAAGGACAAGAGCTTGACAAGAAATTTACAACCAAACATGTAACTTCTATTGATAAAAAATATTTTGAACCCGTAGTTCAAGGTTTAGCTGATGTTTACAACGTAGGAACAGCTTCGGCTTTAAAAGTAGATAGTCTTCAAATTTGTGGAAAAACAGGAACTGCAGAAAACAAAATACGAGTTGGTGGAGTTACTTATAAATTGCAGGATCACTCTATTTTCGTAGCTTTTGCACCAAAAGACAATCCTAAAATTGCCATTGCTGTTTTTATTGAGAACGGATATTGGGGAAGCCGTTGGGCCGGACCTATTGCAACCTTAATGGTAGAGAAATACATTAAAGGTAAAATCACTAGGAAAGACTTGGAAGATCGCATGTTGAAAGGTTCTATTCAGGACGAATATCAAAAGCTTGAGAATATAATTTACGGAAGAACGGCCACTGGTAATACCACAATAAATAATACTGCGGTTGCGACAACAACAAATAATGTTAACAAAGAAGCTAAAAAAGAGGAGGAAAATCAAGAATGAGTTCATCAAGGAATGTAAATAGAGGAATTGACTGGTTAACTATCTTGCTTTATGTTATTTTAGTAGGCATGGGATGGATGACTATTTACTCTGCTTCTTTACCACTTGAACCAACACCAATTTTTGATTTAAATCAAACCTACGGAAGGCAAATGCTCTTCATTTCTTTGTCTATTCCATTAATTTTAATCATATTATTTTTAGACGCTAAGATTTTTGAACGGCTTTCCTTTGTATTCTATGGACTAGGAATACTCCTTTTACTAGGACTTTTTGTTTTCGGAAAAACGATAAAAGGACAAACCAATTGGTATCAATTCGGAGGGTTTGGATTTCAACCTTCAGAATTTGTAAAAACAGCAACAGCCTTATTATTAGCAAAGTATTTGAGCTATTCACAGATTAATTTAAAGCTTTGGAGACATCAATTAATTGCTTTTGGAATCATTGGGTTACCTGTATTATTGATTATGTTACAACCCGATGCAGGGAGTGCCATGATTTTTTTAGCTCTTGTTTTCGTATTGTATAGAGAAGGATTACCCGGATGGTATTTAATATCAGGGGTTACTGCTTTAGTTCTGTTCTTCTTAGCTTTACTAATTAATCCTCTTTACATCGTTATAGGTTTTCTATTACTTACGATCTTACATTTTATAAATAATAAAAAAATTTCGAGAAATCCTTTTGTTTATGCTTTTGTATGCATTGTTGTAGCAGGTTTTGTTTATTCTGTGAACTATATGTACAACAATGTCTTAGAACCTCATCAGAAAGACAGAATTGATGTTTTAATAGGTGACAATGTAGATATGAAGAAAGAAGGATATAATCTTAATCAATCTATGATTGCTATTGGTTCCGGAGGGCTTACAGGAAAAGGCTATTTGGAAGGAACACAAACAAAAGGAGGATTCGTGCCTGAACAGCATACAGATTATATTTTTACGACGGTTGGAGAAGAATGGGGATTTGCGGGCAGCTCCGTTGTAATTTTACTTTTTCTGACCTTGTTTTTACGAATTATATATTTGGCGGAACATCAAAAAACAAAATTCAGCAGAGTTTATGGCTACTGTGTTGCTACTTATCTTTTTATCCATTTTTTTGTCAATATAGCCATGCTTATTAAGCTGTTTCCAACTATTGGGGTGCCTTTACCTTTCTTTTCTTATGGAGGATCAAGTTTATGGGCTTTTACCATTATGCTTTTTGTATTCATTAAATTAGATGCCAACAAGGTAAATGAGTGGTAGTTCAAGTTAAAAGCTCCATTCTTTATAACTTGATTCTTGTTCCATTTTATTTTCAACGGAATCATCTAATTGAGGGAAAAAGTCTATTCCGGTTAATTTTTCTAGATCATCAACAGAGATTACAAATTCATATAGCGCCCTTTCAGAATCTTTATGAGGGACAAGAAAAGCAATCATTCTTTTTTTATCCTTAGTAAGCAGAACTTTATAAAAGTAATTAGGTACAGCTACTTTTTCATACCCGATAGTTTTTAAGTTATCGCTTAGAACACCTCCTGTAATCACATAAATGCCATTATATTTTTCTGCCCAATAGCGAACTTTTTGTTCCAGTCTATTCCATACACCCGAATTGAATTCGTATCTCTGAGGCGATATATTCGAAGTAAAGAAAGTTTCTTCATATTCTTTTAGATTCTTTTTTCGGTCTCCTGCAGGGCATAAATGGCCTTTATTGTATCCGGAGTTCTTATAGTTCCTCCAGTCAGCTGATTTCGTTTTTACAATAGGATCTTGGTTAAAATAAGGTCGTTTATAATTAAGATTGTTTAGATCTTCATTTTCTAATGTATAAGCTACCCATTCGGATTGTTCATAAGCTTCATGATACGAAAAACTGTAAGCTTCATGATGATAAATAGTTTGTGTTGTGGAAGTAGGTAAGTAATCAAAAACGGCATTTAAATTTCCTGAATTACCATCTTCAATTGTCAGAGTTTCCATTTCTGTTTGATCTTCATGTATGCCTTCTCGACAAGAGTTTAAAAACAAAACAGATAGGGAAAAGAGTAAGATTTGTCGGTATTTCATTGTGCTTTATTTAGTACATTTGTGTAAAAGTAACTAAAATTGAATGTAATGAAAACCTATTTATTAATTTTAATAACCTTATTGACTATACAATTTTCAAAGGCTCAGGAAGACAAGCAAGCGATTAAACAGCAAAAGGAATTGATCGCACAGCAAAAGAAAATGGAAAAAGACAGGAAAAATGCTGAAAAAGCGTTGAAAGCTGCAGAAAAAGAACAAGAAAAGGCCGCTAAAAAAATGAAAAAAATAGAAGAAGCTGATAAAAATATTGATAAACTAGATAAAAAGATCAAGGATAGAAAAGAGGATATTGAAGATTACCAAAAAAAGCTAGAAAAAGATAAGACTAAAAACAAATTAACCGAAGAAGACAAACAAAAGATCAACGAAAAAATTGCTAAAAGGGAAAAGGAAATAAAGGATCTTAATGAAGATTTAGAAAAGGCCAGAAATAAGCGAGCTAAATTGAAATAAACAAAAAGGGAAGCAATTGCTTCCCTTTTTTGGTATAATAACTTTTTAAAATTATTTCTTTTTACCACCTTTTGCAGATTTTTCAGCTTTAGCAGCCTCTTGAGCAGCTTTCATAGCAGCACGAGAAATCTTAACTTGACATACTACAGTATTATCCGGGTGCATAATTTTAAAATCATTAGCAACTAATTTAGTTACATACAATCTGTTACCCATTTCAAGCGGAGTAATATCTGCTTCTACAAAGTCAGGTAAGTTTTTAGGCAAAGCTTTTACCTTTAAACGACGTAAATTTAAACGTAAAGTACCACCAGCCATAATACCAGGAGATTTACCTGTTACTTTTACCGGAACTTCCATAACCACTTCTTTATCTTCACTTAGACGGTAGAAGTCAATGTGTAAAATTTTGTCACTTAACGGGTGAAATTGAATGTCTTGTAAAATACAGTCAACTTTTTTCCCACCTTCCAACTCAACTACAACAGTGTGTGCGTTTGGAGTGTAAACTAAACTTTTGAAAGCTTTTTCATCTGCTACAAAATGTACTGGTTCTGATCCTCCGTAAATAACGCAAGGAACCATTCCAGCATCACGTACGGCTTTAGTTGCCTTTTTACCTACGCTTTCTCTTTCTGATCCTTTAATCGTAATTGATTTCATTTAAAAAAATATAAAAATTAATAATAATTTACATTAAAAACTTCCCACTAATGGAATTGTTATTCTGCACCATGTGCATTACTTCTGCAAAAAGAGGAGCACAGCTAACCACTTTAATTTTACTAGATTCTTTCTTCAACGGAATAGAATCCGTAACAATAAGTTCTTTCAAGCTAGACTTCTCAATTTTTTCATAAGCATCACCCGAAAGGATAGGATGAGTACAAATCGCTCTTACACTCAATGCTCCTTTTTCGATCATCACATCGGCAGCTTTTGCTAAAGTGCCACCTGTATCAATCATGTCATCTACTAAAATCACATTTCTTCCTCTCACATCACCAATAAGCTCCATAGTATCAATAACATTGGCTTTTTTTCTCTGCTTGTAACACACTACTACATCTGATTCTAAGAACTTAGAATAAGCATACGCTCTTTTTGATCCTCCCATATCAGGAGAAGCGATAGTCAAATTTTCTAAGTTTAAACTCTTCACGTAAGGCAAAAAAATTGTCGATGCAAACAAATGATCCACTGGCTTTTCAAAGAATCCTTGAATCTGATCGGCATGTAAATCCATAGTCATAATTCTTGTTGCGCCTGCCGATTCTAAAAGTTTTGCCACCAATTTAGCTCCGATCGGAACTCTTGGTTTATCTTTTCTATCTTGTCTTGCCCAACCAAAATAAGGGATGACTGCTGTAATATGACGAGCTGAAGCACGCTTAGCGGCATCAATCATTAACAACAATTCCATTAAGTTGTCTGAACTTGGAAAAGTTGAACAAACTAAGAAAACTCGTAATCCTCTAATTGATTCTTCAAAAGAAGGTTGGAATTCTCCATCACTATATGTTGAGAACGTAACTTTACCTAGCGGCACTCCATAAGCATCAGCTATTTTCTCCGCTAAATATACACTCTGAGAACATGCAAATATCTTTGCTTCCGGTTCGTTGAATGACATTTTAATTATTTGTTTAGTAGTTAGTTAGTGTTGTTCTGAAATTATCAGGCTGCAAATTTAGAAATAATTTTTGACACTGAAAGATTTTTTTAAGCTTTTTAGTTGTTCTTTTTGAAAAAAGAATTACATTTGCACTCACAATTTCAGAAGCCGCGGTGGCGGAATTGGTAGACGCGCACGACTCAAACTCGTGTTCTTCGGAGTGTGGGTTCGATTCCCACCCGCGGTACGAAAGAAAAGACTGTTGCACAACAGTCTTTTTTTGTTTGCAATAACTTCTTTATTTAACTTCACAACAAAAAACAGCAATGAAAAAGTTTTTAATTGTCGGTTTAGGAAACATCGGGTCAGAATATGTAAATACACGACATAACATTGGCTTCAAAGTTTTAGATTATTTAGCTAAAACAGAAAATATAGATTTTACTACAGCTAAACTAGGTGATATTGCGGAGTTAAAAGTTAAGGGGAGAACACTTCTTTTACTGAAACCCAATACTTACATGAACTTAAGCGGAAAAGCAGTTAACTATTGGATGGAAAAAGAAAATATTCCGAAAGAGAATATTTTAATTATAACAGACGATTTAAATTTGTCTTTCGGAACAATCCGAATAAAAGGAAAAGGAAGTGATGGCGGTCACAACGGATTAAAAAACATTCAATTATTACTGAATACTTCAGAATATCCGAGATTTAGATTTGGAATTAGTGACGCATTTAAAAAAGGACAACAAATTGATTATGTCTTAGGGGAATGGAGTGATGAAGAAAAAGAAAAACTTCAAGAAAGGCTTCAAACTGCCTCAGAAGTTGTTAAGTCTTTTGCCTTAGCAGGGTTGAATAATACGATGAACACTTTTAATGGAAAATAAGAGTGATGATATTTATAAAAAAACAGCCCAAGAGCTGTTTTTTTATGCTTATTTGTTTTTCACCAGTTTTTTAGCGATTTCGTCTAAAGTGCCTCTGTTTTGATCCACATAATATAATCCGGCCTGTATCAGTTCAAAGATGTTTTTTTGTGAGGTGTCATCCATATCTGAAGAGGCATTTTTGAGCTGAGGCATTAATCGATAGTAATTTTTTCGATTTCGAGGACCTAGAGTTCCATAGATTTTAGTTAATAAATAATTTACAGTTTCCGCATTGGACGATAACAGAATGTCAATTAAAGGCGAGATCCATTTTATTTTTCCGGCATTTTCAAATTTTTCAAACGTATAGGATTTGAATACTTCTCCGGTTCCTATAGAAACCAAGATAATATCATTAATATCGGGATAATCCGGTTTTAAATCATCGCGTAGCACTTCTGAAAAAGGAATTTTACGAGCTTCTGCATAAGCGCTTAAAGCCGGATTATTGGCAAAAACACCTCCATCGATCAGTACAAACTCTTGTCCGTATAAAGATTTTATTTTTGCCGGTTCAAAGTAGGTCGGAGCGGCACTAGTTGCCCGACAAACATCTTTGACGAAAAAATTTTCTAAAGAAGAATGTGCTTCGTGACTACAAAAAAGTTTGGCTTTTCGCTGATTGATATCATAAGATGTAATTAAGCAAGGCTTTGTTAAGTCTTTTAATTGTAAAGATTTAAAAACGTCTTCCAATTGTTTTTCTAAGTTTTTCTGAGAGATTTTTTCATTAAATAGTCCAAATGGATTGATGATTCCTTCCCAAAAAGAAACATTAAAAATGGAACTTCCTTTTTTTGCATAAAGGTCCAAGGCTTCTTCAACAGAGAATTTTGCATTACCAGTGTTGTCGGGAAATAATAAAATGGCGGTTAACAGACCTCCCGTACTGGTTCCGGCAATCAAATCAAAATAATCACCGATTTTTGCGTTTGGATGGTCAATTTTTTGCAATTGTTCTTCAATATAACGCAAAATAACACAAGTTATAATGCCTCGGATGCCACCGCCATCTAAGCTTAGAATTCTGATTTTTTTTGCCATAGTATTTATTTTAAAGTTGTGGTGATTAATAAAGTAAAGGTGGTTTCCAGAATACTTTTTTTAATGTTGTTCAACCGTATCTTTGAAATTCCGGCTGCCTGTAATGCTTTTAAAGTCAAAATAGCTTGCTGACTTTTAAGAAGCCATTCTAATTCAGATGCGGTCAGAACAGCATCAGCAACATAAGCTGTCCAACGGATTAATTTAGCTTCTGATTTTTGTATAAAATCATCAATATCTTTTTGGATTTCAGGTTTTAAATCATTGTATTCTTTCCCTAAAGTATCGATTAAAGCTTTTCTTAATTCTTCTATATTATTGTTCTTTTCCATGGGTTTAATTTTGTGCTATAACGTCTAATAAATTGCGTTGGGATGTTTTGTCTTTTTTGATCTCATATTCGATCAACAGGTCAAAAGCTTCAATAATTTGTTCTGAAGCTTCTTTTATGAAAAAAGGGGAGAGTGATCGTTCCTTTTCCCATTTCCTGAAATAAGCCGTTAGAAGATTTTTTTCTTCGTCAGTCATGATCTTCCACATTTCATACGTTATTTCGTTTTTAGGTTTGTTTTTTTCATATTCTTTAAGCTTAGCGACTTCCATGAGAAACAGTTCGACTTCCTTTTTATGGGTTTCATACGCTGAAGAAGCTTTTGACATTAGGCTTTCTGCTTCAATTTTAAGTGCTGTTGTTTTTTGATAGGAATATTGATCATAAACAGCGGTTTGCAAGGATTGACAAGAAGTAAATAAGATAACCGCTGTAAGTCCGATCCATTTTTTTAGTGTTTTCATTTTCTGATTTTTTACTATTAAACTATAATATAACCGTTCTGGTCTTTTTCTATTTTTGATAATGTTTTCCAATTGTTGTAACCTCGCTTTTCAAAATGAGGTAAATCCTTGAAATTCTTCCAATTTCCGCCCCATTCCCAACCGTATTTAGCAAAGATTTTTACACATTCATACCAATCGGAAACTTGATCGTTATCCCAATCTTTAGCAGTATCCCAAGAAGCTGTTTTATCGTTAATGATTAAGCAAATATCAACGGCAAAGCCATAATTATGAATGGATTGTCCGCCTTTTGCATTGGTCACTTTTTTGCCGGCTTTAGTTCTTCCTTGTGCATATAATTTGTTTTGCTCTTCAACGGATCGCAGGCCTTGCGTAATGCGTATTTTTGCTTTTCCGGTTAAAGAACGATTGCATTCGTTAATGATGGTTGTTATTTCATCGCGTACCATTGGATGCAAAAGATTGATCCTTTTTTGAGTAAACTTGTCCATGATTTTATTCGATAATTTTATAATACAAAAATACAAGAAAAAAATCTAATCAAAAAGAAAATAGTCTTTTTGTTTTTCGTTGTTTGTAAAAAATTATTTATAGTATTATTCGTTTTTAAAAATTTTCTTATTATTTTAGTTTAAACTTTTGTTATGTCAACGATGCCACAAGCCAAGTCTATTGATGAGGTTATTACTATTTTAAACACCATAATAGATGAATCTGTCCAACAGAATTCGCCGTTAGGCTATTTTGCCGTTTTATATTGTAAGGTTACGGAGAAAGTAAAGGAAGGTATTGCCAACGGAATGTTTCAAAACGGTCCCAGAATGGAGCGGTTAGATATTATTTTTGCTAATCGGTATATCAAGGCTTATTATGAGCACAGGAATGGAATCCAAGCATCGTCTTGTTGGGAAGTTGCTTTTGAATATGCAGAGGATTACTGGATCATTGTATTACAGCATTTGTTGTTAGGAATGAATGCTCATATTAACCTCGATTTGGGAATAGCAGCGGCTGAAGTAGATCCAAAGGACGCTATCAATGATCTGCATGATGACTTTAACACTATTAATGAGATTTTGTCGGGTTTAGTAGGAAATGTTGAAAAAGCCTTATCTGATGTGTGGCCGGTACTGAAATGGATCTTGAAGAAAACCAAACACATCGATACTTTTTTGATAGACTTTAGTATGCAGGAGGCTAGGGAAGGAGCTTGGAAATTTGCTGTTGAGTTAGCTCCGTTAGATGCGAGTCAGTTGACAGACTGTATTAATAAAAGAGATAATGCCATAACAAAAATTGCCGATTTGGTCATAAAACCGGGAAAAATTGCTTCGCTTTTGTTTAAAATCATGCGTTTGTTTGAAATAGGATCTGTTGATGCTAAAATAGAAAAGTTGAGGAGTGTGATTTGATTTAAAAATATTTTTTATATCATTAGCATCGGTTTTTGTAGAAGAGCGATTGAAACTAATAATTGATTTTGAGGTTTGTTTTAGTTAACGGGAAAATTTTTCTTAAGCAACTCTAAGAGATGACTTTCAAAATAACCCAATGTGATTTTGCTTTCTTGTATAAAATGTTAAAACTAAAATTAGGTTTCATTAAAGTTTCTTTTTCAGCAAATTAAATTATTCTTTACTTTTTGCTACAAACTTACCATTCGCATCTTTAGAAATTAATACACTATTAGGCCTGCCATAATCATGAATTGACATTTTTGTTGGATTACCTTCTGAATCAAAATCTGTATAAACAAAACCCGGTTGGTCAAACTGATTATTGTAATTTACAGTCATAAAACAATCCCAACCATTTTCTTTTTTTCGAATATCATAGCTGCTTTCTATTATTATTTCTTTTATTTTTGGGAAAGTTTCTAACAAAACATCCATTGTTGCTTGTATCTGCTCTTTTGTTACCATAATTATTATATTTTTATTCCTATTTTTTGTAATTCTATTTCAAATTTCCATTTTTTTCCATTATTCCCATTAAGAAGCTTCCTATTTCATTGCCCTCATTGTCTAAAAGTTTAAATATTATTTTATTTCATTGATTTCGAATGTCTTGAATATTACTAATTCTTAAGATTTTTAGTTCTGTATAGTCAAAACCTGTATCTAGCATTAACAGATCTAAGTAAAATAATTTTTTGTTTTTTAATTTAAAAAACCGCTTCATGTGAAGCGGCTGAAATTTAATCATCTGAATATTTTTCTTTAATTTTTTTTTGGTATTCAAAATATTCTTGTTTTTCCTTTTCAGACATTAGTTGCCATTCTATTTCTTTTATTTCTTTTTCTATTTCTTTCAATCTAGCTAATTTACTTTGATTTTTTTTAATAAAATCAACCATCTCTTTTTCAGAAGGTTTTGAAACATCGTATAAAAATTTCAATTCGTCTTTTTCTTTCTTTAATAAGTTTAGTTTTTCTTTTAAATTTTCCATAATTAATTATTTTTCAATTAAAGTTATTTCTTTTACGTAATTCATAAAATTATCTGGATCAATTGGATTAATTGTATTTCCAATTTTTTCTAGAATAAATATCGAATTTGATTTGAAAAGCACTTCTTTTTCTTTTTTTAAAGTAGAAATGTTCTCTATCAATTTTCCATTTTTCGATTTTATTCTTATGATTAAAGTAAATGGTCTATTTAAAACAGCATCTCTTAGAGCTTCATAATTGTATGTGCTAGAAGTAAAATGCTTATTTGTAACCTCTTCACCAACTTTATAATACTCTTTAATTTGAGCATCTGTAAGATTTTCAATTCTATACAATAAAGTATTTGTTTCATAATTTGGCAATCTATTTAATGCTTGATTCATTAAGTAGTTTGATTAGATATGAAAAAACCGCTCAATTTCTTGAACGGTTAAAAAATATTTATTCTATAGAGAGATACATAGGTTTATTCTCCTTTAAACATTCCTCCGCGATTGTGACTATTTTATGGAAATCATCTATTTTTCTATTATTTGGGCTATTAAGCCCTAAATGCAGTTCGTACACTTTTCCTTTCCACTCCAATCGTTTGTGTGGAATTTTTGTTCCTTTATAATCTTCATAAACAGGTAACGTTTTGTCTATTTGTTCTTCAAAAATTGATTGTATTTTCTCGGTTTGCTGTTTAGTTAAAGGCTTGTCGTAAAAGTTTTTACTTACCTCATCTCCTATTGCTAAACGTAGTAATTCTTGATACATTGGAATAAGACGTTCTGTTAATATTCCACCTGCTCTAAAAGCTTTTATATTTTCATTTCGGTATAAATCTAAAGGGGTTAATCCTTTCAATTTCGAGTTGCTTAGGTCAAATCCTTTCATTTCTGTTATTTTATAAATTTTATTATTACATTTTCTTTTGAAATATCCTTTTTAACATCATTAATTACTATTTTGGTAAACCCATTTTTTTCCGCCCATTTTCCTGTAAAAGTTTCAAAAGCAGCTTCTTCATAGGGTTTGCCAGCATCTACGGCTTGCCAGAATTGTTTAAGGTTGATGGATTGTCCACCGTAATCTTTGTAATATTCTTCAAACTTTACCCAATAGCCAAAGTTTCCATCTACTTTGCCAAATTTAACATTATTATTAAAATAAGCCAATGATTCATCCAACATGATTTCTCCTAAACCTGAATATTGTTGTGTAATCTTAGTAGGTATGTTTATGTCAGCATAAAGAATTTCTTCCCCTGCTTTTATAGGTAAGTTATTTGATTTCCCCATTTGAGCATTATATAATGTAATTTCGGAGTTTAAATCTATTTTTTTACCCTTTATAATGAGTTGATATTTTGTACTTCTTCCTTTTATGCCTATTCCTCTGATAAGTTCTCCAATTTCATTACCAGTATGATCTACCAATTTAAAAATAATCTTATTTCCTTGTTTGCCAATTTCTTGATAATTAACGATGTAAACTAACTTTCTTCCAAGGTCGTCAAAACCAATTATCTTATAGAGTTCAGTAAACAATTCAGGGTATTTTTTTCTTAGTGCTCCGTCAGAAGTATGAATAACTTCTTTAGCACTTTTCTTTAAATTAGCTTTCATTGGGATTGTTAACTCACCAGCTAAAGTTAACAGCTCTAAATAAAATAAAACTTTACTTAAATTCTGTCCAAATTCTGTTTCATCTAATTCCGTTATTTTCAGCATAATATTTACGCTACTACTACTTATTTCAACTACTCCGGAAGCATTCTTAATGTTTTTGAGAATATTAGCAGCTTCCGCTACTTTTTCTGCGCCGGAAACACTTTCGGCAGTTTGAGCCATTCGAGCTATATTGGCGAAGTATTTTGCACTTTTTAAAGAAGCAAATCCTGAAGATATTGTTAATACATCTACAACATATTCACCCGTTTTTACAAAATTATTCCACCAGGCTTTGTTTTCGTTTACATATAATAAAAATGCAGGGATAATACTTTCAAAGGCAATGGTGGTGTCTTGTTTTTCTATGTTTTTGATGTAAATAGGGTAAAGAGGATGGTAGTTGTAATTTTCTTTGATTTCTTTTTCTTTTACATCATCTACCCAAACACCATCTTCTGTTTTTCTTCTTATAGGCTCATATACTTTTTTACCTGTTTCTAGTTCTACTTCTATCGTTTGTTTTTCAAAATTTACATTAGCATTGCTAAAATAAAAGCCTGCCCATTTTTGTGAGTCATAGGGTAAAAAAACAGGACCGTTTGTTATTTTAAATTCCGGGTTTTTCTCAATGTCAGGTTTTACAAATCGGGTCTTTTTCCATGCTTTGAATAATAATTGTACCAGTTTGACATTGTTTTCGGTATCTATTCTGTAATGTAAATGTTCTAAACGGGTTTTACCTTGTATTGTATTTAGTAAATGAAGCATAAAAAAGCTTTTATCATAGTAGCTTTCGTATAAGCCTTCTAAGATATGTATAAGAAAGCTTTCTTTTTTTGCATTGCGGTCTTCTGTAACAAAACCTGCAAGTATAGCTCTGTCTAATAGATTCCAGAGAAAAGTGTATCCTGTAACTTTTAAAACATAAGCAGGGATATAGTATAGAATTTGCAACGTGTCTAAAAAGTTTTTTCTGTTTTGATTAATTAAAACCTCAATATAACTAATATAACCCTTTAGGAATTTATTTCTGTCACCATTTGAAAATTGATCCAAGTTATCAAATTCATAAAAAATAGTATGATTTAAGAACTCTAAAAGAATTAAATGGTTTTTAAAGGATAAAGAAATGGCTGGATTGTTTTTAGCTAAAAAACTAGTGACTGGTATCCCCTTTTCATAATAAGCATATACAAGTGTTTTATTATTAAGAGATGGAAATAAATTGACTAAACCGGATTTTGTGTTTTTAAACAAATTGACTTCCCGATTTATTACATTAAAGGTGTTAATATCTCTATCTACAAGTTCTTTGTTTCCTATATAATACCCAATAGAAAAATTTTTGTTGTTTTGTAAATCTCCTTCATCAATAATATGGCTGCCCGATTGAAGGCTTAAATCGTTTGGAGCATAACTAAAAACATCATTTGTAACGGTAGTATTATTTAATATATTAGCATAAATAATTATATCGTTTTTTTGGTCATAATAATATCCTTTTGTCGACGTAATGTTGATAGGAGTTAAAGTGTTCTCATCGAGATCTTCTAACTGATCAGAAAAATAATCAGGGACTCGTTTATATTTTGTGATAAAAGTGTTATTTTGTGAAAATTCAATTTTTTTATAATAAAAAACGTTACCACTATTTTGGGGCTGTAGATATAAAGTTTTCAGACCTTGATCATAAATGTTACTCTCGAGGTTATAATAAAATTTTGAATTTGTTAATAAATCTTGTTTGTTAACAGAAATTAATTCCTCTTCAAATATGGAATTTTCATCGAAATCAAAATCAACTTTAGCAACTAATTGAGATTTTGAAAGTGCTTCATTTCTAAAAACTTCTAAGTAATCAATAATCTCTTTAAAATCACTCATAATTATAATAGATTAAAAAACACTCCGGCAGATTTATCTGCCGGAGGTTTAGGTTATTAATAAGAATTAAAGAAGTTCAACTACAATGTTGATCTCAACCGTTTGATCATCTTGTAATTCCACTACTTGTTCTTTTGAACCTTCGGTTACCTGATATGTGTCGGTAGGGAAGTCATTTTCCGCATCTAACAACAATTCATATCTTCCGGCCGGTAAATGATTCAATTCCCAGCTTCCGTTAGCATCACAATATGTAAGATCTTGTATAGAACCGTCAATGTTCTTCAATAGAATTTTAGCACTGATTCCGTTACTTCCTACAATTTTACCGAGTACTCTTGCAGTTCTCACAACAGTTTGTACTCCACCTATTTGAGCTTCGTCAAGAATAATTTGTGACGATTGCGGTACTTCATCCGGGTTTTCAAAGTCTGTTAGATCCTCATTAAACGGTAATGCCTTGTCTACTTTTAAGCCAATGCTTTCCGCTTGTAGAATAGTCATAGACGTTGGTACACGTGTTGGCCAAGCCAAACCAACTTTTTCACCTTGTGGAGCACGTAGTTCATCGACAATTGATAAATACAATTCGTCTTCGATAACCGGAACTTCTCCACCATTCCAGATTTGTCCGGTTTGCATATAATAACGTACGGCTTCTTCAAATCCCGGACGAACGGTTACAATAACACGAGCCATACCACTTTGCATAAATGCTTTGAAAACAGAGTCGTTGGTTTGATCGTATTGATACATTTCTAACCAGTTTTTACGGCTAGCCCAGTAATATGGATAAAAATTATAACTCATGATATCCCATTCAAAGGCTTGTTCCATAAATTTCACAAAAGACGCATAATCATCGAGACCAGCACTTAGATTAACTTCTGTGCCGCCAAAAGTATTAGCTCCGTTTAGGAAATCTTTACCATACGTTCTTTTAGCAGTCGTAGTTTGATCAATCAAATATGAGATACAATTTTTACGTAAAATAGTGTTTTCAATCTCACGATAGAAAAGTGGATTTGTACCTAAAATTTGAACACCTTCTGCTTGTTTTTGTGCTAATGCATCATTGTAATTTACCAATGCTTCTTCATAAGCTTTAATAATGGCATTGAAAGTTTCTTGTTGCCATTTTTCAATAGAACTATTGTTTAAATAGCATTTTGCACTTATACTTCCGGATATAATTGGGCTTTCTCCGGTTGAAAACGAGTAAGATAGTTTTTTTTCAATGTTTAAGTTGCTTATAGTGCCTGTTTTCAATGTTTGTGCAGTACCAATTATCCATGTAGAGCTCTTACCACCTATTGTTAAATTAGCTTGATGGGTGCCGCCGAAATGATGTGGATAGGTTCCAAATGCATAATCAACACTTTTTACAACATAATTTTCAGGGATGTCCAATTCTCCGTTTCCGGATACAATTTGCACCTTATTATCATCATAGCCATTAAAAGAAGGATCTCTCCCATCAAATGATTTAGAGATTTCTAAAAAGTCTACTGGTTTGGTTTCAAATTCAATTTTATATTTCCCTGTCCAATATTTTAGCTTATCATTAGTTAATTGAGAATAATCGCTTAAGGTATAATTTTCAGATGTTCTAGGATCAATTGGTATTTCCAACGCCATAGCTGTTTTGGTTTTTACTAATGAATTCATAGCCAGCTTATGTAATTTTGCCGGTTCAGGAACCATAAACTCAAACATCAAACGTTTGCCATAGTTTATAATCTGATTTTTGAAGATTTTATCTACCCAACGGTATACACCGACTACATGCTTGTCGCCTTTGCGATTGTCAAAACCATGTGTGTTGTTTTCTTCAAACTCTTCCACAATTTTTTCAATACGCTCCTCTTTTACTTTGGACACAATGCGATCTAAAGCTCTTTCTGTGATCTCCTTGGCATTGGTCGTCGCTTGAAAGGCACTTTGTTCTTTAGAGTTGTGTGTGGCATAATTCATGTTTGCTCCCATTTGAACTTTCCACGGTCCTTCATGAGAAGTGTTTACAAAACCTCCTGCAGTAAAATCTTTGCTATTTGCAATAACACTTGAAATCTCATTTTGCATTTCAAAACGATTAACTGTTGAGGTGTCGGTCAATTGTTCTTTTTCAGTCTCAGTAGAGGTAGTTTCCGTAACTTCGTTTTTTCGTAAACGTCGTGTGGCTTTTTCTTTGTATTCACGAGCCATAACATTTTCAATATGGGCTACTTCACCTTCTACATAACCGTGAATGGTTTGTTCTACTTTGTTGTAATCGGCAATTCCCAATTGTTTCACACCAAATCCGGTTGGAATAAAAGTATTATCAGGACTAATAGTGCTTCCGGATGTATTTCCAGATGTTACCTCAATAGGATCTGTTAAGAAACCTTTATAAACAGCAGCTAAGTTAAAGTTAGAGATTACAAATGTTTTTTCATTCCCATTGGTGAACTGCACAGTTGCTGACAGTTCTTTAAGATCAGTGGAAATATTGTCCATGCTTAATTTTAGGAATGAATCAAAACTTCCTAAATGAAGTACTTTGGTAGCATATTTTTCAATAACAAAATCATCTAACAGTATCATCTTATAAGAAACACTTGAGGTTCTCCAAGATGAGTCAGGAATACCGACCATTAAAGATAAAAGACGGGTAGTGGTATTAAAACTACTCTTTTCTGTTGTTTTGACCTCATACTCAAACGGAGCTAGATTACTTGTGTTATTACTGGTTTCAAGAGTTGTTTCACCAATAACAACGGTTGTATTATTGCTTCCTGTTTGGTTTTGCAAGATTAAGTCATCATTAGCAGCTGTCAAATCTGTTAAAGCATTATAAGTGCTTTCGAAAGAACTGAAATCCTGAACAAGTGAAAAATCTTGTAATAGACGACTTTGTTCTGTACTTCTTTCAAAAGTTCTTTCATCAGTTAGAATGGAAGGATTAGTTAAAATATTCAAGATCTCAAAACTTTCAGTTGATAATTGGTTGGATAGAAAATCCATATCCATTTCATCTCTGAAATTGAATTCAAATTTTGGCAAATCAGGTAGCGATACCGGTTTCGGTTGCTGGCATGGATCATTTGGGTCATAAACAATACTCGGATCTTTTATACTGCAATACGCTTGTCGTGCAGTTTCCACTTCTTTATTGTACTGATCTAAAAGAGGCTTGATTTTTAATTCATGTGCTTCTAATTGTTTTTTATATGTCGCTTCATACTCTTTGCGATAGGCTTTTTCTGCTTTTTGTAATTCTTTCTTTAATTTAAGATAAGAAGCATTATCTTCTTTTAATTTGGAAGAAACTTCTAATTTCTGCATTGCAGGATTTGAAAAAGTAATCTGGTTTGCTGTAGTGCCAACTTTTGCTGCTATGGTACTTGCTTCCGTTTGGTCTTCAACAAATAGTGCTTTTGGTAAAATCACTTTAGCTTTTAATAAATCACTACTTTTTACAGAAGTGTAATTCTCTAAAATATGTTGAGCTAATACCAATTGCATTAAAGTTTCTTTTGCATAGAAATCTTTCTGCGTAATTACCTGATAATATAGATTTTGCCAAATCGACTTTATAATACTTTCATCTTTTAAAGGTTCAATGCCCTCTGCTTTTTCCTTTAATTCAGCGTCACTAATAGTGTTTTTGTTTTTTGCTATCCAAACAGAAAAAGCATATACTTTTTCGTCTAAAGTTTTAATGTTTTCTACTGTTAAGGGTTTAAAATCTGCAGCTGCTTCTTTCAACGCTTCCAGTTTTGTTTTTCCGGCTGGTTTATCGATAATAGCATTATTGAATTCGCCATTTGCAGCTTCCGGCTGTAAAATGAAACCTTTATTGGTTTCATTTTCGGTTGATAATTCAGGAGCTCTCATGCTAACAAAGCGGAAGAGCGTGTTTTTAATTTCGTTACTCATCGTCTAAGAATAAAAATTGATTTAAATAATAAGAATATATTCTTTTTTTTGTAATTACAATGCAAATATATAAGATTAAAATCAAATAGACAAATTAAAACAAGAAAAAAATCAAACAAAGCCTTGTTTTAAAGCTAAATATTTGACTATAAGCATATTTTTATTTTGATTTTTAGAAAATAATCGTATTTTTGCTAAAAAATAATCTTATACAGTATGGTTTCAGAACGATTAGGACAATATTTAGAGAAAAAAAATATAAGTTTTTATGCTATTGAAAATGCTTTAAATGCCGGAAGAGGAAGTATATCTAAAGCTGTTAAAGAAGGTAAAAGTATAGGATCTAATACTTTAGAGAATATATTGAACTTATACGAAGATTTAAATCCAACATGGTTGCTGACCGGTGAAGGCTCAATGTTGAAAGAAGAAGAATTTTTAACAAATAGATCCATTCAAGCATATCCTTTAAAATCAGATTTTGCTATGCATAATCAACAAATTCCCTTGTATGATTTAGAAGCTACTGCCGGACTTATTCCTTTATTTACGGAATCGTCTAATAATATCCCTTTGGATTATATTTCTATTCCTAATTTGCCAAAATGTGATGGTGCTATATATGTAACGGGAGACAGTATGTATCCCTTGCTAAAAAGCGGAGATATTGTTTTGTATAAAGAAATAAACGATATTAAAAATGAAATATTTTGGGGTGAAATGTATTTGCTAAGTGTTGAAATGAGCGGAGAAGAATTTGTAATGGTAAAATATATTCAAAAATCTGAGAATCCTCAATATGTAAAATTAGTCAGTCAAAATAAACACCACCAGGATAAGGAAGTCGAGATAAGTAAGATAAGAGCCTTAGCTTTGGTAAAAGCAAGTATAAGAATAAATTCAATGAATTAAAAAAGCGGAATTTTGAACATGCCCCAAATAGCACCTAACTTTTTGGGACATGTTAATTTAGATAGTTTTTCTATTTCTTTATAATTGGATAGGCTTATATGATAAGCATTTATCAACCACTTCCTCTACGGTTGGATTATACTTTGAAATATCATCTTTTCTCATATCATGATTTTCTGGCCAATAAAAAAGATTTGCTCCATCTGGATAAGGTACATTTTCATTAAATAAATCATACATTTTATCTATTTCTTCTTCAGTACCATCACAATTAATTATTTTTTTTCCAAGTTCAATTAATTTTTCGCGGGTTAATTTTTTTTTTTCATTTTTTTGAAGATTAGGATATGCTTCATTATATTTCCGTTAATGTCTATCTCTCTCTATTTTCCCTCATTAAGTTTGCATTTTTTGTGTATTTTCATAAATATAAGCGATTTTTTATTGCTTTTTTGTTATATTCCATTTTTTTGAAAATATATAAAACAAGTGTTTTTTTATCAGTACCCTTTTTGTATGTAATAATAATTTTAGCTTTAAAAAAGACGTTGCCTGCCAGTTGTGCTACTTTTGATATTCCTGAGAAAATGTAAACCAGATATATTTTTTAAAAACTTGTTCACCACTGATATCCTTGCCTTTCGCTTTTCTATAAAACATTCTTCAATTCAACTATTTTTGGATGATTAGTTTCTAAACAACCTCTTAAATGATTGTTCATAAAGGCTTTCTCAAACTATTTGCCCATTTGTTTAAATAAAGTTTTACGTAATCCCTCCGTATCTCCTGTTAGTTCAGTAAATTTCTTTTTCAGATATTCTACGAATTTATCTGTTTTTCAGTGATTTTACTAATTCTTTAAACTTCCTTTTTAACCGTTTCAAAAGGTCTATTTGATATTTTTATGCTTTTACGTTCTACATTTTAAAAAATAAAAGAGGCTAAAAAACAGCCTCTCATATCAGATTAATCGTCTATGTCTATATATCCATGTGGGGTAGTGATAAACAATGCTTCTCCTGTATCGGCATCAATGTCTAAAAACATACTTCTTTCTTCGATACCCCAAATCTCTCCATATGAAATTGTAAAATGATCTTTTTTTATGCCTTTGTACTTCCCATGCGGAAAGGGATGCTTCATTTCATCTTTTGAAGTAAATGTTATTTTATTGATATTGTCAATACTTGAATATTCTATTTTTTTATTTTTTAGCACTTCTAAAGCTATTTCTAGAACTTTATATTTTGTTATCATATTTACTTAACTTTTAAAATTTCACTTATTTTAATCTCTTTTCTTACCTCAGGTATTTTTGATAAATCAAAATCTAAATCAATAGGGTCTTTACCAAATCTATTTCTTACTTTATCATTGATATAATAAACAGCATGGTCGATTTCGCTTTTTGTTAAATAATCCTCTTTCAAATTTATTAACAATTTGTCTTTTGAATCCTTCACTATAAATCTGTGGGGCATTCTTAATTTTTAAGATTCTCTTTTATGTTGACATGTTATATAATTTTTAGTCAACTTTTTTCAGGACAAGACATAGAAAAAAAACCGCTCAACTTTTGAGCGGTTAACAGTTAACTATTTTCTTCTACAAATTTTTTAAATTCTTGTAGAAATTCAATAAACTCATCATGTTCCAAATCTAAATCTTGTTTTTCAGATTTTTGCCCTGCACGTTGTTTCATAAGATCTATAAAAAATACACCATACTTATTACTGCGTAAGAAAACATCTTCATTCTGCCAGTCAAAAGAGTTGTCAGAATCTTGGTATCTACTGTTTTCAACGCCATCTATTATTTTTTGTACTTTTTGTGGTGTCCAATTTGCATCTGTAAAATTATTAATTACATTGTATCCGTTTTCAAAGTCTACTGTGTAAACTTTTAACTCTAATACTTCTCTTATTGAAAATTTATATTTCATTATTTTATATTTTAAAATTTATAAATATGGATAAGCATTCATTATATTACCTAAATTGTCAATTTCGATTAAAATTTTAAAACTTTCGTCGGAAGAGGTAAATAAATATTGATCAAATTTTCCGTTATTTCTGAAAATATTAATCCCTTTTACTACTGTGTTTTCATAAACATAAGCAACTTCTTCTTGAATTCTTGTGATGTTCCAATTTTTTGGAAACATAGACGAATTGGCATTTTTTATTAAGTATCCATCTTTGTATTTAATACTAATTTTAGCTTTAAAAGGAACATCATCTGCTAATTGGATCATAGAATATATTCCTTCTGGTTCAATGATTTTTTCTACATCAATACTTCCTTTTAAGATTGCTGAACCTCTATGTCCTCCTTGAGAAACCAAAAATTCATCTTTGTATATAAATCCCGAAGGCATTATTCTTTCAAGCAAATTAGTGTTAAATTCTCCTTCGATATGATTAAAAAAACCTTTATCAAACTTTCTTATCCATTTGCTTAGATATAATTTCCTTAAACCCTCTGTATCATCAGTTAATTGATAAAACTTTTTCTGAAGCCAGCTAACAAATTTGCCACTTTTTATAGCTTCGATCAGCTCTTCAAATTCGCGTTTGAGTACTTTCCATATTGAGGCAATACTTTCTGTGCTTTCTTTGACAATTTTTTGGCCAATTTTTGCACCTTGTTTTAGTATGTCTTTAGCCTTGTCTGCTGCTCTTGATATTTTAGCTACTGCTTTTGCAACATTGCCGGTGCCTCCTGTAAAAAATGCCAGAACCAGTTCTACCAATACTTCAAATACTATAGCTCCGGCTACATAGGCCCAGAAATATTCATTTGTGTTTTTTAAAGTATTAATCCCTTTTTTCCAAAGGCTTTTTACAAATGTAAAAAAATCGCTCCATATTTTTATGTTTAAAAAAACGTTTAATATTCCTTCAAAAATACTTTTTATGTTTTCTGTGATCAGGTCTATGAAATCTTCTATAAACTCTAGTTTTTCTTGATGTTCGGCTAAAGCTTTCGGCAGTGCTTTTTCTATTTCGTTTAAAGGAAAATTCCCGACTAGAAAGGCTAATAACCCTAAAATAGTTTGCAAAAGAGATAACAATCCGTTTATAATACCGCATAGTAAGGCATTTGCCATTGCTATTGCTTGTGCACCTATTTCAGAAGTTTTTGTTATGACATTTTTTACGAATATAATAGCTTCTTTTAGCAACTTTTTTGCTTTCAGCAGCACGTTTTTAAACTGTCCTAAAACTTTTTCTTCAAGATAATTTTTAACATAAAATACCATTGCAAGAATGACGTCGTCAGTAACGGTAGGAGTTGCCTTTACTATGCCTATTACAATTCCCATTGCTAACTCATCAAAGTGATCATGCATTTTTTCAAGTTGTCCAAGTGCGGTTTTTTCCGAAATTTTTTGGTTCGTAAAACCGTTGTTTCCAATCATTGGTACTGGAATCAGAGGTTTAAAAAAATGTTATCATTCTTAAATCCATTTCTTTTGTTGTAGTTAGGCGTAAGATAATACTTTTGATAGTCATAGTTTTCTTCGGTAAGTTTCCATTCTTCAACAGTTTCTATGCCTTTCGCCATCCAGTCAGCTAATTTGTTATTTAGGCTGAATATAGCTTCTATTCCTTTTGAAAAAGCATTTTCCTGATTGATTTCCAGTAAAAAAGCATAGTATAGAATATTAGACTCTACTTTTTTGGAAGTTGCGGCAATATCATGTGAAAATTCCACAAGATTTTTTGCTAATACACTGGAGTCTTCAACACTAATATTAATACTTTTACTATGTATTTTTATTAAAAGTAATCGAAATTCATAATCCATTTTGACACGACAAGCCGTACCAAAAAAGTTTGCTTTTTCAGGATTGTTCTTTTCTACAAAAATATAAGCAGACCTTTCAGTAGGAGCATAAATGTCGCTTTTATAATACTCAAAGACATCTAAACCCGTATCGCATACT
Source organism: Flavobacterium sp. U410 (assembly GCF_053570605.1). Taxonomy (NCBI): domain Bacteria; kingdom Pseudomonadati; phylum Bacteroidota; class Flavobacteriia; order Flavobacteriales; family Flavobacteriaceae; genus Flavobacterium; species Flavobacterium sp. U410. The sequence continues at coordinate 153,993 of NZ_JBSEFI010000005.1, read as the reverse complement.
ATTATTTTGTAAAAGTATTGTTTTTCCTCAGATATCGGGATGTCGTATAGAGTTCCTGCTGGGTCTACAAAAGCATTGTTGAAAGTGCTTTTGTCTCCCAAAGGACTATTTAAATCATATTGGTAAAGAAATTCTCTTCTGCTCATTTTATTCAGATTTATTGTTTGTATAAATGAAACCTGCAGTGTTTCGGCAAAAGATAACGTTATCGAATACAAATATAAGAAAAAAATCTAATTACAAGAAAAAAATCTAAAAGTGTTTTTGGTTTTAATAAAAAAGCGGACTGAAAAGTCCGCTTTTTTAATGGTATTAGATTTTTGGTCAATTTTATTTTTTCTCATAAACATTGTTGTCTAAATTGACATCGGCCATTAAACCGCTTGGATCAATAACAATAGCTTTAATATCAGCTTTTGCTTTTGGAATTTCAAAGCTGAATGTCGGAAATGCCCAATCCCATCCTTTTAAAACGGTTCTTTCAATTGGATATGGGTTTTCTTTTTCCCAACGCATTAAAGTATTCGGGATATAATAAGTTTCTTGAGTTCCGTCTTCGTAAACTACTAATAAATCAATAGGCATTGGCATACGCCCAATACGTTCCAAAGTTACTTTGGCTTTGCCATTTTCTTCATCAACGGCTTGAACAGCGTAATCAATGGTGTTGGTAGTTTGCGTCCAATCCACTAAATACCAGTCTAAAATAGCGCCTGAAACTTTTTCAGCCGAACGTTTGATATCGTTAGGTGTCGGATGCGTAAACTTGTAATCGTAATAATAACGTTTTAGCGTTTTCATTAGATTCTCTGTTCCGATGATGTAACCCAATTGCGCCAAAAAGATTTCCCCTTTACTATAAGCGGCAATTCCGTAAGCCATGTTGTAATCGTAACGATCAGCATGAGTTGATAGCGGTTGCTCTTTACCTGTTTTTACCAAATAGCGATAGTTTCCGTAAGCACTTTGAAACGGATTTTGGTCTTCTCCTTCTTTCTTTTTAGAAGGCAAAACTTGTTCCATAGCCAAATCAGAAATAAAAGATGTAAAACCTTCGTCCATCCATTCGTGTTTGCTTTCGTTTGAAGCTAAAATATGTTGGAACCAAGAGTGTGCAAACTCGTGTGCAGTTACGCCAACTAAACTTCCGTAGCTTCTGTTTCCGGTAATTAAAGTACACATAGCATATTCCATTCCGCCGTCACCGCCTTGAATTACTGAGTATTGTTTGTATGGATAAGCACCAACGGATTTGTTATAGAAATCTAATAATTCAGCCGTTTTAGGTTGCATTTTCTTCCAGTTTTCTAGGTTTTCTTTCTTGTTTTTATAAAAAAAATGTAATTCAACATTATTAGGCCCTATGATTTTATCGTGGATGTATTCGTTGTCGGCACCCCAGGCAAAATCGTGTACATTGGGCGCTACAAAATGCCAAGTTAAGGTTTTGGTCTTTTTAGGATATTTTACTGTTACACCTTCGTCTTCATAACCGTGACCAATTTCATTTTTGTTTTGCAGATATCCGGTTCCACCAATGGTATACTCTTTATCTAAAGTAATTTTGACGTCAAAATCACCCCAAACGCCATGAAATTCTCTTCCAATGTAAGGATCAGCATGCCAACCTTCAAAATCATATTCAGCTATTTTAGGGTACCATTGCGTCATAGAAAGTGCCACTCCTTCTTCCGAATTTCTTCCTAAACGGCGCACTTGTAGCGGAACTTGTCCGTCAAAATCTAAGGTAAAAGTGGTTTTTTGATGCGGTAATAAAGGTTGAGCTAATTTTACTTCTAAAATAGTACCTTCCTCTTTGGTTTCTGTAGCAACACCATCTTGTTTTAGATTAGTGATTTTTAAAAAACCAATTTCATTAGGCTGTAATGTACTAATTCTACTTTCGTATACTTCTTTTTCGGCTTGTTTAAATGTTTTTACCATTCGTTTATCGGGATCAGAAATACTTTGTAAACGAGCGTCCATAGCACTTCCCGGTTGAAAAGCATTTGGATATAAATGATAAAAAACACGATATAAAGTGTCGGCGGAATTATTGGTATACACCAATTCTTGCTTCCCTTTGTATTGATAATTTTTCACGTTCATGTCAACTTCCATTTTGTAGTCAACATGTTGTTGCCAATAGCCGGGATTAGGATTGTTTTGGCTAAAGCCTAAAAGTGAAAAAAGGGAAAGGATTGCTAATTTTTTCATTTTATGGAAATTTTTGTCAAGTAACTAAAAAACCACGAATCTGCAAAACATTGCTTGCGAATTCGTGGTTTCATTATAAGGTTTCGAAAGAATTGAATTATTTCGACATTTTATCCGCTAAAATTAATGCATTGTAAGCATTTACGATTTTTCCTGTTTTTGAAACTGTAGAAAAATTAGCTTTGTGTTGGTCTTCACCTACTTTAACTTCATTTTTTAATGAAATTCCACTTTCCATAATTACTTGTTTTACTTGAGCAGCAGTTAATTTTGGATAGTACGAACGAATTAAGGCAGCAACTCCGGCTACATTTGGTGAAGCCATTGAAGTCCCTTGTAAATACTCGTATGTATTTTCAGGAGTTGTAGCATAAATTTTCATTCCCGGAGCAAAGATGTCTACATTGCGTTGCCCGTAGTTTGAGAATGGTGCAACCATTTTAGAACCATATTCTACATTTAAAGCTCCGATGATTAAAACGTTGTTAGAAATTTCTGGGGCACCATCGTAAGAATCACTTGGATATTTGTTTTCAACATCTAAGTCTTTAGAGTCATTACCGGCAGCAAAGATTACTAATACATCTTTTTCGGCAGCATATTTTAAGGCATCTTGAACCCATTCTTTGTGAGGTGAGAAATATTTACCAAAAGATCCGTTGATTACTTTAGCTCCGTTATCAACCGCATAACGAATTCCTAAAGCAATGTCTTTATCATATTCGTCACCATTCGGTACAGCTCTTACCGCCATAATTCTTGCATTAGTAGCAACACCATCACCACCTAAATTGTTATCTCTAACCTGAGCAATAATACCTGCAACGTGAGTTCCGTGTTTAGCCTCTTTAGCTACAGGACCAATTACGTTATTGTTTCCGTATTTAGTGTCTGTTAGATCATCTGGATTATCGCCAACAATTGAACGACCATCAAAATCAACGTTTAAGTTGTAGTTTAATTGCCCGTAAACGTAATCTTTATAATCTCCGATTTTTTTATCGAAAGCCGCTTTGTCGCTCTTCGCCAAAATGTTAGAGAACATCTCTTTAGCTTGAGTTAGCCCGGTATCAGTAGTTTCAATAGCTTGAACTTCTGCTAAAGTAAAATCTTTTTTGCCTAATTTATCAATAATTGCTTTTTCTGCATTAAGAATCATATCTAATTGCATTTTAGCAGGTTGTAACTCTTGTAAGTTAGCATCAAGTTCAGCTTTTGCTTTGTCATAATCAGGAGTTCCCGGTCCTTTAGCTACGATACGTGTCAACTCTAATTGTTCATTAACTGCATCGCCTAAAAAGTTCCATCCGTGAATATCGTCAATGTAACCGTTTTTGTCATCGTCAATTCCGTTACCGGGAATTTCTTTAGTATTGGTCCAAATTTTCCCTTGTAAATCTTCATGGTTAATGTCAACACCAGAATCAACAACACCAACAATAACAATTTCTCCTTTTTTACCTTTTAATAATTCGGCATAAGCTCTATCGACACTCATTCCCGGAACGGTATCTTTAACTAAATCTAAATCGCTCCATCTTTTTAAATCTTTTTCAGCTAAAGGAGTGATTTTTAAAGGTAAATTATCAACGTTTTCTATCGGAGTAGAAATCATTTTTTGTGGTCCACAACTTACTAACGCTAATGCTAATAATGCAGATACATAAAACGGATTAGTTTTTCTCATTATTTCTTAAATCATTAAATTACTTAGGTATAAGTACCTTATTTTTTAAAATTGTTACAAAGGTAAGATTATTTTAAAACTTCATGACAAGTTAACACTTCTTTAAGGCGAACCCCTTTTTCGGTGTGTTCTACGGTTATGATTTGATTATGAGCATCATGCTCTAACCATAGTAAATAATTTTCATCTGCGGCTTTGGTTATAAATTTTGCTTTTTCATCTACGGTTAATAAGGGGCGTGTGTCATATCCCATTACATAAGGAATAGGAATGTGTCCGGCTGTAGCCAATAAATCGGCACAAAAAACCAAAGTTTTTCCTTGGTATTGAATATGAGGAAGCATTTGTTTTTCGGTATGACCATCCACAAAAAGAATTCCGAAGCCTAGCGGACTATCTGTCATAAAATCACTATCTCCTTTTTCAATGAATTTAAGTTGACCGCTTTCTTCCATTGGTAAAATATTCTCCTTTAAGAAAGAGGCTTTTTCTCTGACATTAGGAATGGTTGCCCAATCCCAATGGTTTTTATTGCTCCAATACGTAGCGTTTTTAAAAGCCGTTTCATAACCCGTACGACCTTTGTTCCAATTGATACTTCCGCCACAATGATCAAAATGTAAGTGTGTCATAAAAACATCGGTAATGTCATCAGGATGGAACCCTTTATCTTTTAGTGATTTTTCCAAAGAGAAGTCGCCCCATAAAGAATAGTAACCAAAAAATTTATCCGATTGTTTGTTGCCCATTCCGGTGTCAATCAAGATTAGACGGTTTCCGTCTTCAATTAGCATGCATCGTGCAGCCAAATCAATTAAGTTATTGTTGTCTGCTGGATTGGTTTTGTTCCAAATAGTCTTCGGAACTACGCCAAACATAGCTCCGCCATCTAACTTAAAGTTTCCGGCTTCTATAGCGTGAATTTTCATATAGGTAGTACTGTATTTTTAGCGAGAATTAATTTTGAGTGCTAAAATTAGTGATTCCCTTTTTGAATTTTCTAAAAGCAAGCTGTTTTTTTAATGATTTGTTGGAAATAAGTCTTGAAAATGAGTTTTATGAATAATAGAAAAATCCTATCTATCCATAAGTTATAAAAATGTTAGAGGTTATGAAATGAGTGTTAAAAACCATATCTTTGCGGTTAATTTAGACAAAATCAAAATTAAGGTATGATAAAAGTGTCGGATTCTGCTAAAAAAAAGGCTGTCGAGTTGATGACTGAAGACGGTTTTGATGCTATCAATGACTTTATTCGAGTAGGAGTAAAGAGTGGTGGTTGTAGCGGTTTATCTTATGAATTAAAGTTTGATAACCATCAAAATGAAGAAGATAAGCTGTTTGAAGATAATGGAGTGAAGATTTTGGTTGACAAAAAGAGTTTTTTGTACCTAATAGGAACTACATTAGAATATTCAGGAGGGCTAAACGGAAAAGGATTCGTTTTTAACAACCCAAATGCAAACAGAACTTGCGGTTGTGGAGAGTCGTTTTCGTTATAAATAATCCAAAAGATCAAAAGCAATCAAAATGGCAAAATATAGTTCTTTTGAAGAAATGGAAGTTTATAAAAAAGCACTTCAATTTGGTGTGAAAGTTTATAAATTAACGTTGACAAATCAACAAATTGCTAAAGATTTTGGTTTAAAGGATCAGTTGCAAAGAGCAGCATTATCAATATCAAACAATATTGCTGGAGGATTTGAAAGGGAAACGAAAAAAGAGTTAATACGTTTTTTGTATATTTCTAAAGGTTCGGCAGGAGAATGTAGAAACATGTTCAATTTTCTTCAAATGTTTGAATATGTTAATGAAGAAAATTTTTATGAATATAGAAATGATGTTTTAGAAATTTCAAAACAGTTAGGTAATTATATTAAATATTTAAAGAATTTAGAAAAACAAAATAACAAGTCTTAGTGACTTTCTTTTTAGATTTTTTAGATTTTTTAGATTTTTTAAATAAAAAATATGAGTAAATACACAGAAGAACATTTAAAAGAAGAACTAGCTTCAAAAGAATATGAATACGGATTTTATACTGATATAGAATCCGATACATTTCCTGCGGGCTTAAATGAAGACATTGTTCGTGCCATTTCTAAAAAGAAAAACGAACCCGAATGGATGACGGAATGGCGTTTGGAAGCTTTTCGTGTTTGGAGCGAAATGATCGAGCCGGAATGGGCTAATGTCAAATATGAAAAACCCGATTTTCAAGCGGTTTCGTATTATTCTGCGCCAAAGAAAAAAGACAAATATGAAAGTTTAGACGAGGTAGATCCTGAGTTGTTGGAAACGTTCAAAAAACTAGGTATTTCTATTGATGAGCAAAAGAAATTGGCCGGTGTAGCGGTTGATATCGTAATGGATTCAGTTTCTGTAGCAACGACTTTTAAAAAGACATTGGCAGAAAAAGGAATTATTTTCTGTTCCATTTCTGAAGCGATTCAAAATCATCCGGAATTAGTGAAAAAATATTTAGGAACAGTAGTGCCTAAAACGGATAATTTCTATGCGGCTTTAAACTCGGCAGTTTTCTCAGACGGAAGTTTCTGTTACATTCCAAAAGGTGTTCGTTGTCCTATGGAATTATCAACGTATTTCCGCATCAATCAAGGAGGAACCGGTCAGTTTGAAAGAACTCTAGTAATTGCTGACGAAGAAAGTTATGTTTCCTATTTAGAAGGTTGTACTGCGCCAAGTCGTGATGAAAATCAGTTGCACGCTGCAGTTGTTGAGCTAATTGCTTTGGACAATGCCGAAATTAAATATTCTACAGTTCAAAACTGGTATCCCGGAAATAAAGAAGGAAAAGGTGGGGTTTATAATTTTGTGACCAAAAGAGGTTTGTGCGAGAAAAACGCGAAAATTTCTTGGACACAAGTAGAAACCGGTTCGGCAGTAACTTGGAAATATCCTTCATGTATTTTGAAAGGCGATAATTCTATTGGAGAGTTTTATTCAATTGCGGTTACCAATAACTTCCAACAAGCCGATACCGGAACGAAAATGATTCATTTGGGTAAAAATACCAGATCAACCATCATTTCAAAAGGTATTTCTGCCGGAAAATCACAAAACAGTTATAGAGGATTGGTACAAATTTCGTCAAGAGCTGAAAATGCACGTAACTTTTCACAATGTGACTCTTTGTTGATGGGTAATGAATGTGGCGCGCACACGTTTCCATACATAGAAAGTAAAAATTCTTCGGCACAAATTGAACACGAAGCAACGACTTCAAAAATTGGAGAAGACCAAGTGTTTTATTGTAACCAAAGAGGAATTCCTACGGAAAAAGCGATTGCATTAATCGTAAACGGTTTCAGTAGAGAAGTATTGAATAAGTTACCGATGGAATTTGCTGTGGAAGCTCAAAAACTATTAGAAATTTCATTAGAAGGATCGGTAGGTTAACAATTTTAGATAAATATAGACTTGTCATTTCGAGTGGATTCGAGAAATTTTATAAGATTCTGAAACAAGTTCAGAATGACAACAAGAAACAAAACAATTCATCAAATTAACAAATTACGATGTTAAGCATTAAAAATTTACACGCTTCGGTAGAAGATAAAGAAATATTAAAAGGAATTAATTTAGAAGTAAAAGCAGGTGAGATTCATGCTATTATGGGGCCAAACGGTGCCGGAAAATCGACGCTTTCTTCTATTATTGCCGGAAACGAAAATTACGAAGTAACAGAAGGTGAAATTATTTTGGAAGGTGAAAATATTGCTGAATTAGCGCCGGAAGAAAGAGCACATGCGGGTATTTTCCTTTCGTTCCAATATCCGGTTGAAATTCCGGGAGTTTCAGTAACCAATTTTATCAAAACGGCAATTAACGAAGGTCGCAAAGCAAAAGGTTTAGAAGAAATGCCTGCAAACGAAATGTTGAAGAAGATTCGTGAAAAATCAGAATTGTTAGAAATGGATAAAAAATTCCTTTCTCGTTCTTTAAATGAAGGATTCTCAGGTGGTGAAAAGAAACGTAACGAAATCTTCCAAATGGCAATGTTAGAGCCTAAAGTAGCTATTTTGGACGAAACCGATTCGGGTTTAGATATTGATGCATTACGTATTGTGGCAAATGGTGTAAATAAGTTAAAAAGTGCCGATAATGCAGTAGTTGTGATTACACATTACCAGCGTTTGTTAGATTATATCGTGCCCGATTTTGTTCACGTGTTAATGGACGGGAAAATTGTAAAATCAGGAACTAAAGAATTAGCGCTTGAATTAGAAGAAAGAGGATACGATTGGATTAAAGCAGAAATTCAGTAAGCAGTCGCAACGTTCAGTATTTATCTGTCAACTAGTAACTGCCAACTTTTAACTAAAGAAAAATGGATTTAAAAGAAAAATTACTTTCGTCATATTTTGCATTCGAAGAAAAATTCGATGATCATTCTTCGTTGCATGATATCCGAAATCAAGCCATAAAAAATTTCGAAACCAAAGGTTTTCCTTCTAAAAAAGAGGAAGCTTGGAAATATACTTCTTTGAATGCGGTATTGAAAAATGATTTTAGTGTTTTCCCAAAATCAGAATCGGCAATCGAATTCAAAGACGTAAAAAAATACTTTTTACACGATATCGACACCTATAAATTGGTGTTTATCGATGGAAAATTCAGTTCGTTTTTATCGCAAACCACACACGACGGAATCGACGTTTGTTTGTTGTCTTCGGTTTTAAACAAGCCAAAATACAAATTGATATTAGATACGTATTTTAACCAAGTGGCGAGCAAAGACGAAACCTTAACTACGTTAAATACGGCTTTTGCTCAAGAAGGCGCGTTTATCAATATTCCAAAAGGAAAAATTGCTGATAAACCTGTAGAAATTGTTCATTTTTCAACTGGAAGCGAAACCGCAATTATGTTACAACCGCGTAATTTAATTATTGTTGGTGAAAATGCACACGTGCAAATTATCGAACGTCATCAAAGCTTGAACGAAAATCCAGTGTTAACCAATAGTCTAACTGAAATTTTTGCACAAAAAAGAGCCATTTGCGATTACTACAAATTGCAAAACGATGTTCAAACGGCAAACTTGATTGATAATACTTATATTGCTCAAAAACAAGAAAGTAGAGTGGCGGTTCATACGTTTTCTTTTGGTGGAAACATCACACGCAACAACTTGAATTTCTATCATCAAGGCGAGCGTATCGATTCAACGTTGAAAGGAATCACGATCATAGGTGATAAACAACACGTAGATCATTATACTTTAGTGCATCATGCGCAGCCTAATTGTGAAAGTCACCAAAATTACAAAGGAATTTTTGGCGATAACGCAACAGGTGTTTTCAATGGAAAAATCTATGTGGAAAAAGAAGCTCAAAAAACCGATGCTTTCCAGCAAAACAATAACATTTTAGTGAGTGATAAAGCTACGATCAATGCAAAACCACAATTAGAAATTTTTGCAGATGATGTAAAATGTTCACATGGATGTACTATTGGTCAGTTAGATGAAAGCGCCATGTTTTATATGCAACAACGTGGAATTCCGAAGAAAGAAGCCCGAGCTTTATTGATGTATGCTTTCTCTAATGAAGTAATTGAAAGCATTAAAATACCGGAATTGAAGCATAGAATTACTAAAATTATAGCCAATAAATTGGGCGTTAATTTAGGATTTGATTTGTAGAGAATAAGATCAGATATATTTAAAAACCGCTTTTAAGCGGTTTTTTTTATTTTTATTTCCAACCTTTTAGTTGAGAATTCTCTCTTTATAAAAAATTGTATTATGAAATTGTATTTGAAATTTATCTTTTGTTTTGTTTTTATTTCGGGTTATGCTCAAGCAGATTCTATTCCGGCAAAGGAAATTAAAATATTTAATACTAATTATAAAGAGTTTGAAGTTGTAGGGAATTTAATTTATGCAGTTACTAAAGGAGATAGTTTAATTAAAATCGATTTTAGAGCTGAAAAATCAAGATTCATTACGGATAAAACATTTTCAATTTGCAAACGAAAAAATGAAGTGTTAGGTCTTAATGAAGATAAACAAGTGTTTTTAGTAGATGAGTTTGAAATAGTTAAAGTTGTTGATTATGAATTATTTAAAAGGATTGAAAAAAAGATTTTTTTTACGCCATATAGAATTATTTCTTATAAAGATGCGTATATCATAATGTCTAAATCAGGAATAATTTATAAAAATAAATTGTTTAGAATACCTAATAAACTTTCTAATTTCTCTGTCGATAAAAAAAGAGGTTTTGACGAACCGAATTTAATGTTTCTTGATAACTATGATATATTATGGATTTGTTTTGATAATGGAGAATTTGGCGTTGATATAGTTTTCTTTGATTTAAAAAGTCTGAAGTATAGTGAATATAAATACATTTATCAATCAAAACCTTATCTCAATGAAAATTCGATAGGCTATAGGGAGAAAATGAAGAAAAAATACCCAAATAAAGTAAAATTAAAGAATGGTAAAATTTTATTCAAATTTCCATATAATTTGCCAATTTATAACCCTATAAAAGGAATCACTCAAAATAAAAATGGCAAAATACTATTAGCTCAAAGTTTAATGCACATGGGGTTAAACGGAAGTTTGCATTTTATTGAAATAGAGAATAAATATGTCAAAATATTCTTTTTAAAAGATTTAATTCAATATTATGAGCCTTTCTACGAAGACGCTATTTTCTTTAATAGTACCGAAGAGTATTTAGGAGGATGTGCCTTCAATGTATTTAATGATTCCTTTTATTTTTATACAAATAATGGTTTTTGGAGAATTCTAAAAAATGAAAATAATTACACAAAAGAGTTCCTTTTCAAACCATGGATTAATTGGACTGCAGGTTTGCCAAATGCACTTGGTTACCAAATGAATGTGTCAAAATTCGAATTTATTTCAGAAAATGAAATGGTATTTCTCACTACTAGCAATGGAATAGGATATTTTAATGGGAAAGAAGTAGTTTATTTCAGATAATAGATTTTTAAAATTTGGTGAGGACTATCTTCTATATTAATGCATTTTAACAATGAATATTTTTTTTAGTTTTTTAATTAGTTTAACCGTTATTTCTGCCTGTTGTCAAGAAAAACCTTGTCAAAGGAAAAAGGAAAATACGGAATGGATTCATCATTTGAAAAGTAAAACTACTATTGAGGAGCAGCTATTTTTAATTAAACGAAAGATTTATTCAGATACTCTTTTTTGTGATGAACCTCATAGGGTAATTCTTTTAGACAGGAGAAATGAAGATGATATGATCTGTAAAACGATCATTGTAATTGAACACAATGGGAAATATTTTCATTTGGATTTACAGAAAAGGTCTTATTTATATGATTTGATAAGGAAAATTAATAAAAGGAAGGTTGTTGGTGTCGAAATTTTAGATTCTTATAAAAGTGCAGTTTATTTTGGTGAAATGGGATCTTGTGGGGTAGTAGTAGTAAAAGCAACTAAGAAGTTTGGGCGAAGAATAGAAAAGAAATATAAGTGATTTTAACCTTTATTTATTCTTATTATAAACAATCAAGTTGTAAATTTGCAACATGATTGATATTCAAAAAATAAGAGCCGATTTCCCAATTCTTAACCAACAAGTAAACGGAAAGCCTTTAGTATATTTCGATAACGGAGCAACAGCGCAAAAACCTCAGGTTGTTATTGATGCTATAGAAAAGTATTACACTGAAATTAACGCCAATATTCACCGTGGTGTACATACGTTGAGTCAATTGGCAACTGATGCTTACGAAATATCTCGTAACACCATTCAAAAGCACATTAATGCCAAGCATAATCACGAAATTATATTTACTGCCGGAACCACTTTCGGAATCAATTTAGTAGCCAATGGATTTGCAGCTTTATTAAATGAAGGCGATGAAGTGATGGTTTCACATTTAGAACACCACAGTAACATTGTACCTTGGCAGTTTTTATGCGAAAGAACCGGAGCAAAATTGATTGTCATTCCAATGAACGAAAAAGGAGAGTTGGTGATGACTGAATTTGACCGATTGCTTTCTGAGAAAACAAAAATCGTGACGGTTAATCATATTTCGAATGCCTTGGGAACTATAAATCCTATCGAAGAAATTATTGAAAAAGCGCATAAAGTTGGAGCAGCCGTTTTGATTGATGGCGCTCAGGCAACACCACATTTAAAACCTGATGTTCAAGCGTTAGATTGTGATTTTTATGCGTTTTCAGGACATAAAGTTTGTGGACCAACAGGCGTTGGGGTTTTATACGGAAAAGAAGAATGGCTTCGCAAATTGCCGCCGTATCAAGGTGGTGGCGAAATGATTGCTGAGGTTACTTTCGAAAAAACAACTTATGCCGATTTACCGCATAAATTTGAAGCTGGTACGCCCAATATAGCCGGAGGAATTGTCTTAGGAACTGCAATTGATTATTTGAACGAAATTGGTTTCGATAACATTGCGGTTTATGAGCAAGAATTATTGGATTACGCTACCGAAAAATTGCTTCAAATTGAAGGATTACGCATTTATGGAACGGGCGAACATAAAGCTTCTGTGATTTCATTTAACATCGAAGGAATTCATCCTTATGATATTGGCACGATTGTAGATAAGTTAGGAGTAGCAGTACGAACCGGACATCATTGTGCACAACCGATTATGCAATATTTCAACATTCCTGGTACTATTAGAGCTAGTTTTGCATTCTATAATACCAAAGAAGAAATTGATATCTTTGTAGAAGCGGTTAAAAAAGCACAAACCATGTTGTCATAAAAACAAAAAACTATGAAAACACTAGTTTCATTTATTTTAGGATTATTGATGTTAACCAGTTGCAATTCGCAAAAAGCGGTTGCTGAAAAAGAAAGTGTAACAACAAAAGAGATGACAAAACAAAAAAAACTACCTGTTTTAGAATACGAGGCATTGTCAAGAGGTTATTATAGGAAAATAACTATTGAAAATCAACAAGTAACAGTCATATCAGCTAGAAATGTTAAACCTGTGATATTTTCTATTTCAGATGAAGACTGGAAAGAATTAATCAATTTATATACTACAGTAGATAAGGAAGGTTTAGCTGATTTGGAATCACCAACGCAAAAGAGATTTTATGATGGTGCTCCTATTGCTAACTTTAGAGTAATTGAAGGTGATACAATTTATGAATCAGGAGCTTTTGATGGCGGTATTCCTCCACAAGCTATTGAGAAAATAGTAAATAAAATTATTGAAATTGCCGATAAAAATTTAAAAAGTACCAAATGACCATTCAAGAAATACAGGAAGAAATCGTTGATGAGTTTTCAATGTTCGACGATTGGATGCAGCGCTACGAATACATTATAGAGTTGGGAAAATCACTTCCTTTAATTGACGAACAATACAAAACCGAAGATAATATTATTAAAGGATGTCAGTCTAAAGTTTGGGTTCACGCTGAAGAACAAGATGGCAAAATCCTTTTTACGGCAGATAGTGATGCTATTTTAACCAAAGGGATCATTGCTATTTTGATCCGTACTTTTTCAAATCATTCGCCGCAAGAAATTTTAGAGGCAAATACTGATTTTGTGGATGAAATCGGATTAAAAGAACACTTGTCTCCAACTAGAGCTAATGGATTAGTTTCTATGATTAAACAAATCAAAATGTACGCTTTGGCATTTCAAGCTAAACAGTAACTGTATTTTTTATAGATGTCTGTTATTAGAAAAAGGAATAAAGAGTTAGGCTTGTTAGAGCTTATAGCTATCGCATTGGGGGGCATGGTTGGAGGAGGAATTTTTACCGTTTTAGGAATTTCGGTATCTATGATAGGAAATTTGACTCCTATAGCCTTAATCATAGGTGGGTTTATTGCTTTATTAGCAGCTTATTCTTATGTTAAATTAGGACTGTTTTATAAAGATGAAGGAGCAACCTACTCTTTTTTTAAAAGAACATATCCTCAGTCTCATTTTTTGGCATCAATGATAGGCTGGTTTATCATTTTTGGTTACATCAGCACATTGGCTTTGTATGCTTTTACGTTTTCATCGTATGTATTAAGCGCTTTTGCATTAGGGGATGAGGTTTGGTTAAGAAAAACAGTAGCAATCCTAATTTTATTTGTATTTGCTTTAATAAATAGTTGGAGCGTAAATGGAATGGGAAAGATTGAAGATGTTATGGTGTATACGAAGCTGGCTATTCTAACCATAATTTCTTTTGTTTTGATTCAATTTGGAGAAGTAGATTTTGCTGGTTTTCTGCAGAATATGGTTGTTGATTATCAACACTCAACACTATTTTCAATTCTCATTGTAGCTTCATTAACTTTTGTTTCTTATGAAGGATTTCAGTTGGTTATTAATGGAGTGAATGAAATGAGTAATCCTGATAAAAATATTCCAAGAGCGATTTACACGGCTATTTTTTTAGCAATTTTGATTTATTTAATAATAGCTGTTGGAGCATTGTTTTCTATTACTCCCGCCAAGATTGTTAAGAATAAAGAGTATGCATTGGCAATTGGAGCGCAAAATGCTATTGGGAAAATAGGTTCTAATTTAGTAGTTCTTGGAGCTGTTTTGGCAACAAGTAGTGCTATTAGCGGTACCGTTTTTGGATCTTCAAGACAAGTTGCTGTCATCGCTTCGGATGGTTATTTTCCATCAATTTTATCAAAACGAAAAGAAAGTATTCCTAAGTATGCCATTATTACTATGGTTCTGGCAGCTTCAATACTTATCTTGATAGGAGGGCTTGAACTAATTTTAGAATTTGGAAGTATTACTTTTTTATTAGTGTCACTGTTAATGGCAGTTGCTAATTTTAAGATTAGAAAACAAACTAATGCATCTGATTGGGCAACAATTGCAGCAATAGTCGGTTTGGCTTGTGGAGGTTGTTTCATTTTATATTATGAATTGACGCATGATTGGAAACAAATGGCATGTATCATTTTATTATATTTGATATTAGGAATAGGAGCGTGGTTATTTGCAGAAAAAAATAGAAAAAGAATAAAATTAATAAAGAAAGAGAACTAATAAAACTATGGAAGAATTTAACGATACCATTAACTTGGGCGAAAACGTGGTGAACGTTTTAAAAACTATTTACGATCCGGAAATTCCGGTTGATATTTATGAGTTAGGATTGGTTTACGATGTGATGATTAATGAAGATAAAGACGTAAAAATTTTAATGACATTAACTTCTCCTAATTGTCCGGTTGCAGAAACTTTACCACAAGAAGTAGAAGAAAAGATTAAATCTATTGATGCAGTGAAATCTTGTGAAGTAGAGATTACTTTCGATCCGCCTTGGAGCAAAGATTTAATGAGCGAAGAAGCAAGATTACAATTAGGAATGCTTTAAAATAGTAAGCAGTCGCAGTAGTCAGTTTTTTTAAACTTCTTACTAAAAACTGTGACTGAAAGCCGTGATTGAAATATGGATGAAATTGTAAATAAAGTAGCTGAAAGCTCGTTAGAAGTTTTCGACTTAGAAGATTATTTTCCGGACGACCACGTGGTGGAATTAGACATTGCGCAATGGTTATACGAAGGTTTTTTGTTAAAAGAAAAAGATTTTCGAGAGCAATTAAAAAACTTTAACTGGACAATTTATGAAGATAAATATGTGGGAATAACATGTTCTACAGATGCTGTTTTACCGGCGTGGACTTTTGCTTTAGTAGCGGTGTATTTGGAACCTATAGCTTTAAAAATCGTGCATGGAGATAAAGAGCAAATTATTAAAGAATGGTATCAGGATATTTTGTCAAAAACCGATTATACTCCTTATAAGGATAAACCAATTATTTTAAAAGGTTGTTCTAAAAAACCAGTTCCTCAAAGCATTTATACATTAGCCATTCAAAAACTGATGCCACATGCTAGAAGTATCATGTTTGGAGAAGCGTGTTCTGCGGTACCACTTTACAAAAAACCTAAATAGATGTAGGTTAAAACTTGTTTTTTCTTGAATTAATTAGAAACCTTATCTTTGCCCAAATTATTAATATTAGGATATGAAAAAACTAGTGTGGATTTTTTGTTTGGTTACTTTAGGAATGAGTGCTCAACAAACGGAAACAGATTCAGTAAAACATTGGACGAGAAAGGGAGTTTTTACGCTTTTGGCAAATCAATCATCTTTTAATAACTGGTTAGCTGGTGGACAAAATAACTTTGCCGGGAATGCTAACATAAATTATGACTTCAATTATAAAGATGATAATTGGAGTTGGGACAATAAGCTGATTATGGCTTATGGTTTAACCAAAATTAAAGGAGAAGATACCAAAAAAACAGATGATAGAATTGAATTTACCTCTTTACTGGGAAGAAAAGCTTCAGGAAATTGGTATTACTCTGCTTTTTTAAATTTTAAAACGCAAATGGATTCTGGTTTTGATCCGGATGACCAAACCTATAAAATTTCACATTTCTTTTCACCGGCGTATTTCCAATTTGGTCCTGGTATGTTGTGGAAAAAGAGTGATAACTTAAAAGTAAATATTGCTCCGGCAACATCTAAACTTATAATTGTTCATGACCATTTTACTGAATTCGGATCTTCATTTGGTGTGGAACAAGGAAAAACTACCAGATACGAATTAGGAGCTGCTTTAAACGGATATTATAAATTCACTATTATGGAGAATGTATCTGTTGAAAATATCTTGAATTTATATTCGAATTACTTAGAAGATCCGCAAAATGTAGATTTGGATTACCAATTGAATATTGTGATGAAAATCAATAAATATTTATCAACTAATTTTGCTTTCCAAACGATTTATGATGATAATGCATTTAGAGGCTTTCAAACGCGTCAAGTTATAGGTGTGGGATTCAATGCTAATTTTTAATTTAAAAATAGCTTAAAAACAAAAAAAACCTCAATTTTGAGGTTTTTTTGTTTTATTCTTGCTCGGATTCTGTAGCTTCGTTGTATTCCGGATATAAAAAGTTGTTGTACGGGAAACGAGTAATGTGAATTTCACGAACTGCTTCATACACTTTATGACGGAATTCTTCAAAATTAAGCTTATCGGTTGCCGAAATAAACAAAGCATTGTTTTCTCCCATTTTGTGCATCCAGGTTTGTTTCCATTCGTCTAACGTAAAATGTTTAGAAGTTTTTTCAACAGATAAATCATTCTCGTCGAAATGTACAGGTTTATAGGCATCAATTTTATTGAAAACCATAATTGTCGGTTTGTCGTTGCTTTGGATTTCTTTCAAAATATCATTTACCGAAGCAATATGATCTTCAAAATCGGGATGAGAAATATCAACAACATGTAGCAGTAAATCGGCTTCGCGAACTTCATCCAGCGTACTTTTGAAAGACTCGACTAATTGCGTAGGCAATTTTCGAATGAAACCAACGGTATCACTCAACAAAAAAGGAAGATTCTTAATCACCACTTTTCGAACCGTAGTATCTAGAGTAGCAAAGAGTTTGTTTTCTACAAAAACTTCACTTTTTCCAATGGCATTCATCAAGGTTGATTTGCCAACATTAGTATATCCAACTAGAGCCACACGAACCAGAGCACCGCGATTGCTTCTTTGAACAGCCATTTGTTTGTCGATCGTTTTTATTTTTTCTTTTAATAAAGCAATTCTATCACGAACAATACGACGGTCAGTTTCAATTTCTGTTTCTCCGGGACCACGCATACCAATACCACCTCGCTGACGTTCTAAGTGCGTCCACATACCGGTTAATCGCGGTAATAAATATTGGTATTGTGCCAATTCTACTTGGGTTCGTGCATAAGAAGTTTGGGCTCTTTGCGCAAAAATATCCAAGATCAAATTGGTTCGGTCTAAAACTTTACATTCGTCTCCTAATTCGCGATTGATATTTTTTTGTTGTGAAGGCGATAATTCGTCGTCAAAAATAATGGTAGAAACCTCATTGTCTTTAATAAAATATTTGATTTCGTCTAACTTTCCTGATCCCACAAAAGTTTTAGGATTGGGTTTATCCATTTTTTGATAAAAACGTTTGATGACTTCACCGCCAGCTGTGAAAGTTAAAAACTCTAATTCATCAAGATATTCATTAAGCTTATCTTCATCTTGAGTTTGAGTAACAATACCTACAACAACCGTTTTTTCAAATACGTGATTTTCTTTTTCTAACATAGTCTTTTCTTAATAGTACAAAAGTACAATTATTTACAATAAAAAAGACCCCGAAATTTCGAGGTCTTTTTTATTGTAAAATTTGTGAGCCTCTTTTAGAGACGACTCAAGAAGCATATTAATTTATACTAATATTATCAATTTGCATAGTTGTAGTTACTCCTGAAGGAGAGTTTCCAGTATATTCAAAAATGAAATAACCATTTCCTGTTACACTAGAAGGAATATTATATACACCACTATTTACAAAAGTACCATATCCAGAAGTGTTTCCAGAAGAAATAGTAAAGTTAGAGGTGATGTCAACTAAAGTAGCATCAGTAATTTGACCGCCAGCAACATAGTCTAAAGAATAATAAACTTTTAATGCAGAACCGTTGTTATAACCGTCATTTGATCTAAAAGAAAAAGTATTGGCAGATGTCATATCAACTGGAACTATAAACAACGTTCTATTAGCTTCGTTTGAACCAAAAGATGTTGCTTGGATATATTTATTTCCACTGAATGATCTTACTTGCCAATATCTACCTCCCACAGCTGCATCATTAATATATGGAGGGAAATTTGTGTCATAAGCTGCATATGATTCAAAGTTTTCTAATAGAGAACTATTATAAGTCAAAGAGCTTCCAACAATTGGAGGGTAAAGATCAATTTCAAAACGATCTTCGTTTAGCTGAATATCATTTAAAGTTCTTATCATAAATTGATAACCACTACCATATTTTGTTAGTACTCCTCTTATTTTTCCACTACCTGAAGGGACAATTTCAGTTAGGAATGATGCATACTGACTAATTCTTAGAGGGATTTCGTTACCGTAAATGTCTACTATTGTATGATTAGTTCCTGATCCAGTTGTATTTTCTGGATCAAAATAAGTAGATCCTACTGAATTATCTTTGAATTGAACATTGTCAAATTCAATAAGTTTATGCATATATGAATCATCAATGTCTCCAATTGAAATATGCTTAACAATTGCATCTTCATCAACTTTATCACAGCTTCTTAAAATTACATTTTCGTATTTGACAGATGAAATTCTACCAATTTCATTTCCATAAGTTGGATCAACATAAAGTTCTCCAATTTCGTAAGAACCAGTAAATGAAGTGAAGGAATAATACATGTCTTTTAAGTGAATGAAAACCTTTCTTCCTGGTTCAAATTTTGTATATGTATTATAAGCATTTACCGGAATTGAAAAACCTATGCTGCTATTATCAGTTTCACCAATCACATTGGTTGATACCAATGAAATGGTTTTGTAGAAATTTCCTCCTTCGTCACTTGAAGTAACATAAGCTTCTATAACATCGTCGGTTTGCCACAAGGTAGGAGTGTTTGTAGTTGCGGCCGCAGTTACATCAGAAACTTGTTTTGTCGGTGTTTCACTAATACACTCTGATGCTAAATCAGGTGTGCCATAATCGTCACCATTTACACAACTCATTAAAGTAGCGAAAATGGCTGTTGTTAAAATTAGGTTTATTTTTTTCATAGCCTTATTTGTTTTCATAAACATTAAGATTGTCAATTTCATACGTAGTAGTTATACCACTAGTAGTTCCTCCTTGGTAGCGTAAAGCGATATGTATATCCCCGCTGTAAGAAGAGATGTCGATTGGATCTGTTAATGAAAAACTACTTGAATAACCACTAGTAGTATAGATAGGTAGATTAACATTCATGTCAGTCCAAGTCGCATTATTAATAGCTTCTGCTGTGTTGCTTCCGTCATAATCTGTAGAAACCCAAACAGAAACGGCTTGACCATTATAGTAGCCTGTAAGGTATTTGAAAGAAAAAGCTTCGTTTTCTGTGCTATCTAAATTTATTGCAGGACTAATTAGCCATGCATCCATCTCAGCCTCACCAGATCCATAAGCAGAAAGTTGAACAAAAGTTTCACCACCATAAGATGAAATATACCATAAATTACCACCATTTATTGATACGTTACTCCAATTGTCAAGGTTCGATGCATCATTGAAGTTTTCACTATAAAAAGGGACTTTCATCGTTGGTAATGCAGTATCATCATCTTTTACACAACTAACCAAAGAAAGAATTAAAGCAGTTGTAAATATTGTTTTAACTATTTTTTTCATAGAGCAATTTATTAGAAGTTAATGTAGAAATTAACAAAATAAGTTCTTCCATATCCATAAAAATATTTAGAACCAAAAGAAGGAGTTCCGTTTAACTGATCAGCTGCTTGATCAACGTAAGTTGCTTTTCTAGATTGTTCGAAACCACCTGTTTTATATTCAACATCAAATAAGTTGTTGATAGAAGCAAAGAAACCGACAGTATTTCTGTTTTTCTTACTGATTCTCCACGATTTACCACCAGTCATATTAACTAATGTAAAGTTGTTGAATTTTTCTTGGCTTAATAAATCTCTTACTGAGCTTTCAGTAGCACCTTCATAATTTACTCCTGATGAAGGGTCAATTGTGAAATTATCAGTTCTTAAAATCTTAGAAACACTAATATAGCTATCGGCCAAGTAATTCACGTTAGCACTAATCCACCAAAAATGAGGGTCACGATATTCTAAACCAATAGAGTATGCTTGTTGTGGCATACCTGGTTGACGATAATCTTTAAGATAAGCTGTTCCGAAATCTTTTAAAGGATTTTGTCCAAGTGCTGCTCTATTATCATCATTAGTTACTAAGTGAGCATTGTCAGAATAAATATATTGACCATAAGAAGCAGATCCTAATGCTTTGATAGTAGATGTGATTTGGTATTCAATACCTAATTCTCCTCCTAATGATTGTTTGTCTAAACCAGTAACAATTTCACTCACAAAAGAGTCACTGTCTCCACCAGAACCACTAATACTCTCAGCATAATAGAATGAAATTTCAGTACTGTTTTGAATCTTGTTGAAAAAACCAGTTAATCTTGCTTTGAATTTAGGTGCTTTTAAGATATAACTTGCATCAGCAGCTACAATATTTTCATCACTTAAGTTAGGTGTGATTGTATTGTTCAAACGTGCATTTGAGAAAACATTTCTCATAATAGGAGCCTTAGTCATGTATAAACCATTGAAATCTAAGGAATGTCTACCATTAATTTTATAAGTCAAACCGCCTTTAAAGCCAAAGTTCTCATAAGTTACTTTATCACTTTTTCCATATGAATTGTCAGCATAGATACCGTTTCTGTATAGACCTTCTCTTTGATATTCAGTTCTTGAGAATGATTGTGACAAGTAAAAATTGAATTTTTTATAGTTGAATTTAAACTGGGTAAATCCATCAATAACAGTAGCAAATAGGTTGTAATTGTAGCCATAAGTATCGCCTTCTACAACTTGTCTATTTGGATTGTTAAGATCTGATTGATTAGCTCCAGGTGCAAAAAATGATTCTGTGTCGGAGTCATAACCCACATAAAAAGGATCTACGTCCAAGAAGTATTGACCACCTAATAAGTCTAATAAATTTTGGTGGTTATGAGATTTTAAGTGCTTAAAATTCACTGCTGCATTTAAGCTAATATTATCAGATAAACTTGAATTTAAGATAGAATTAGCACTCCATTGTGTATCGTCTGTTCTATCTTCATATAATGCGTAAACACTTCTTCCTCCGGCATTTTGATTGGCAATATACATAGCGTTCCAGTCAATTTGAGGATTTTGGTAGAAGTTTGCAGTAGCTTCAGCAGCACCAACAGCGTCACCTGAATTGTAATAATAATTTGGCATGTTTCCATAGTAAGTAGGATCAGGATTGTTACCATTTTGGTAATCAATTCTACTATTTCCTATTGTACCTGTTTGGTAAGCCACATTTGTATTTAAAGATGTTTTTTCGCTGATTTCCCAATAATGTGACAACATATTAATAGGTTCTGCGATATCTTTATCTCTTGAGTTACGTTTTTGTCCGTTTTGCCATCCCCAGTAAGAGTTATATTTAGTTCCCATAAGGTCTATTACTTCCTGAGTATTAGGGGAAGATTTTCCTCTGCTGTTTTCAGCGTAAATAGAAGTAAAGTTTAAACTATGTTTGTCATTAAACTTTTTCTCTACTGAAGCAAATAAAGAGTTAGCGCTGTAATCAGTACCGTCAAAATAACCTTCTTTAGCCCATCTTCTTGAACCAGAAACTACAAATGCCCATCCGTTTTTATTGAAACCTGAAGCGTGTGTGGCCATAGTTCTCCAACTATAGTTAGTGTTGGTTCCTGACAAGGAAACTCTAGTTCCTGTTCTGTAATGAGAAGCACGTGTATTGATTTCTTGCGTACCTAAAATACCACCAAAAGTATAATCAGAAGCAGCCGAACCCATAGTGAATTCTTGATTACGAGTAGCATCATTTAAACCACCCCAGTTACTCCATTGCGGTCTTCCATCATATAATTTATTCATGGAAATACCGTTAATCATTGTGGCGCCATAAGCATTATCTAGACCTCTGATTCTAAAACGAGCTTGTCCCCAATTAAAAGCAGCGGCTTGTTGATAAGTGTCTCTTGAAGCTTGAAGTAATCCTGAAGTACTTTCAGAGCCTGTGTTTTCGTCTCCTAAGTCGTTTTCTGTAATCGTTACCAAACTTAATTGTTGTTCGGTAGTGATGTCCTCTTCTAATAAAACTTCCCCTAAATTTAGAGTTTCTCCTTTAGTAGGCTCTAAGATTAAGGTTTGTGATAAATATCCTGTGTAAGAAATCACCAACACAGGCTCATCGCTTGGTAAAGTTTCGAATTCAAAAGTCCCGTCAGCACCTGTAACAACAGAGTAATTGGTGCTTTGAATAGTTGCCGCAACATTTTGTAACGGTTTTAAACTTTTTGAATCTACCACTTTACCCCTTAAGGCAGGTTTTTGCTGCGCAAAAACAAAAATGGCTTGTAGTACTAACAGAGTACTGAATACAAGTTTCTTCATAAACAAATTTAAAATTAATAATAACTTAAAAGTTAAGCAATTAAAACTTAACAGCCTACAAATGTATAATTTTTAATAATATTATTTACCTTTGGCACCTAATTTGTACTAAACTTGACAGTAATATAACATTCGTTTTATGAAAATTAAACACATTTTGGTCTTGTTTCTTGCTTTTTTTACAATAGAAAAGGCATTTTCTCAAGATAAGCAATTTAAAATTCAAACGGTTGCTTTTTACAACTTTGAAAATTTATTTGACACTATTAAAGATCCTGTGAATTATGATGAAGAATATCTTCCGGTAAAAGGATGGACTTCTAAAAATTATAAAAAGAAACTGGATAATCTGGCTCGAGTGATTTCTGAATTAGGAACTAGTGATGTTCAGAAAAATCCTCCAGTTGTAATTGGTTGTAGCGAAGTAGAGAACAGAAGAGTTTTAGAAGATTTAGTAAATCAACCACGTATTAAAAATTTAGGATATAATATTATTCATTTTGATTCGCCTGACAAAAGGGGAATTGATGTTGCGCTATTATATCAACCTAAATATTTTAAACCAACAAGCTACACTAATATTCCTTTGATGATTTATACAGATATGTTAGATAATAAAAAAGGGAAAAAAGAGGAAGATGTAGAGGATGACGATAAATCAGAATCAGCAGATAATAATTTAAAAAGAGTTTATACGCGTGACCAATTATTAGTTACGGGTATTCTTGACGGCGAAGAAATAAGTTTTATTGTAAACCACTGGCCTTCACGTTCTGGAGGAGAGAAAAGAAGTAGCCCTTATAGAGAAGCAGCAGGTAAATTAAATAGAAAGATTATAGATTCTTTATACAAAATTAATCCCAATGCAAATATCATTACAATGGGAGATTTAAACGATGATCCTGTTAATAAGAGTGTAAAAAAGGAAATAGGAACAGTTGCCAATAAAGAAGACATTGAAGCTTATGGTATGTATAATCCAATGGAGAAAATGTACAAAAGCGGAGAAGGAACATTAGGATATAGAGATGCTTGGAATTTATTTGACCAAATCATGCTTTCCGAGCCATTAGTTCGTAAAGCGAAATACGAAAAGAAAGATTTCAGTACTTGGACCTATTGGAAAGTGGGACGATTTATAAAACCTTATTTAATTCAATCGGAGGGACAATGGAAAGGATATCCTAAGCGAAATTCTAATGGCGTTCCAGGGTATAGTGACCACTTTGCTGTTTATGTTTATTTAATTAAACAAGCAAAATAAAACAGATTTAAAATAAAGATATTAAAAAGGTTGGCGTCCAGTCAACCTTTTTCTTTTTTTGTAACTTTACAAATAAAAAAATATGGCAATAGCAAAACCTTTTAACCTTAAACAGTGGATTGAAGAAAATAAACATTTGCTTCAGCCTCCGGTAGCCAATAAGAATCTTTATGTCGATTCGGATGATTATATTGTAATGATTGTGGGTGGACCCAATGCCAGAAAGGATTACCATTACAATGAAACAGAGGAATTGTTTTATCAATTAGAAGGCGAAATTACCGTTTACATCCAGGAAGACGGTCAAAAGAAAGCGATGCAACTTTCGGCAGGCGATATGTATTTGCATCCTGCAAAAGTGCCACATTCTCCCGCTCGAACCGAAGGTTCTGTGGGGTTAGTTATCGAACGAAAAAGAGCCGGAAAAGGCTATACCGACGGATTATTGTGGTTTTGTGATAACTGCAATCATAAATTACACGAAGTGTATTTCGAGCTTCATAATATCGAAAAAGACTTCTTACCACATTTTAAACACTATTATCAATCGGAAGAATTGAGAACTTGTTCACATTGTGGTCATGTAATGGAAACTGATCCTAAATTTATTAAATAGTTGTTTATTAAAAGGTTATGGTTTTTAGAATTAAAACAACTACTTTTTAATCTTTCATAAAAAAACGTATATTTGTGAAAAATATAACAAAACAAACCTAAAAAAGTTATAAAAATGTCAACAATAACCGTATCATCAGTAGCAGAACAATTCGGGATGAAAGAAGCCTTAGAATTGTTAGGCATTAAAGAACTGAATCAAGGAACATCAACAGGAAATCAATGGTTTTCTAACGATGAAAAAATAGATAGTTATTCTCCGGTAGACGGACAATTAATTGCTTCGGTTACCACTACAACTCAAGAAGATTACGAAAAAGTAATGCAATCGGCAACGGAAGCTTTTAAAACATTCCGTTTAATGCCAGCTCCTAAGAGAGGTGAAATTGTACGCCAATTTGGTGAAAAATTAAGACAATATAAAGAACCGCTTGGTAAATTAGTTTCTTACGAAATGGGAAAATCATATCAAGAGGGTTTAGGTGAAGTTCAGGAAATGATCGATATCTGTGATTTTGCTGTAGGATTATCACGTCAGTTAAATGGTTCAACTTTACATTCTGAGCGTTTTGGTCATAGAATGTACGATCAATATCATCCATTGGGTGTAGTTGGAATCATTTCTGCATTTAATTTCCCGGTAGCGGTTTGGTCTTGGAACACTGCTTTAGCATGGATTTGTGGTGATGTTTGTGTTTGGAAACCTTCTGAAAAGACACCTTTATGCGGTGTCGCCTGTCAAAACATCATTGCTGAAGTTTTAAAAGAAAATAATTTACCGGAAGGAATTTCGTGTTTAATCAATGGAGATTATAAAGTAGGCGAAATGATGACCGAAGATAAAAGAGTTCCATTGGTTTCTGCAACAGGGTCAACTCGTATGGGTAAAATTGTGGCACAAACTGTTGCAGGTCGTCTTGGAAAATCACTTTTAGAATTAGGCGGAAACAATGCTATTATTGTAACTCCGGATGCCGATATTAAAATGACGGTAATCGGTGCTGTTTTTGGTGCTGTGGGAACTGCCGGTCAACGTTGTACATCAACACGCCGATTAATTATTCACGAAAGTATCTATGATAAAGTAAAAGATGCTATTGTTTCTGCATACGGACAATTGCGTATCGGGAATCCATTAGATCAAAACAATCATGTGGGACCGCTTATTGATAAACATGCGGTTGATATGTATACTGTAGCGTTAGAAAAAGTAGTAGCTGAAGGTGGTACTATTTTAGTAGAAGGCGGTGTTTTATCTGGCGAAGGCTACGAAAGTGGTTGCTATGTAAAACCTGCTATTGCCGAAGCTAAAAACGAATTCGAAATTGTACAACACGAAACCTTTGCTCCGGTTTTATACTTGTTGAAATACAGCGGTACAGTAGAAAATGCAATCGAAATTCAAAACGGTGTAGCACAGGGTCTATCATCAGCGATTATGACGAACAATTTGCGTGAAGCGGAAACGTTTTTATCACATGCCGGTTCTGATTGCGGTATTGCCAATGTAAATATCGGAACATCAGGAGCTGAGATTGGTGGAGCTTTTGGTGGTGAAAAAGAAACAGGTGGTGGACGTGAATCAGGTTCAGATGCTTGGAAAGTGTATATGCGTCGCCAAACCAATACGATTAATTACACTACAAATTTACCTTTGGCGCAAGGAATTAAATTTGATTTGTAATTTCTGGAAGAAAGAAAAGAGAGTAATAAATACAAGAAATCCCGCTTTTGGCGGGATTTCTTAGTTTTATAAGGAAGAGAATTACTTCGTTTTCTTCACGTATTGTGTTAAAATTACAATATGTTGACCTTCAACTCGACCTTCAATTTGTTCGGCATTATCCCAAACTAATTTTATATTATGAACCGGGGCACCTCTCTTTGCTGTGAAATTAGCTCCTTTTACGTCTAAATCTTTAATTAAAACAACAGAATCACCATCTTGTAAAATGTTCCCGTTGCTGTCTTTGTGAATGATTTTACCTTCTTCTTCCTCACCTTCGCCTGTAGCTTTTGCCCATTCTAAGGTTTCTTCGTCTAAGTACATCATATCTAACAAATCATGATTCTTTAAACGAGCTAACATACGCCACGAAAGCACTTGAACGGGTAAAAATTCACTCCACATACTTTCTGACAGACCACGCCAATCTTGTTCGTTTGTGGTTTCAGGATTATCAATTTGTTCTGCTAATATTTTGGTAATTAAAACAGAATGTTCCAAACTTTCATTGGTGTGAGGAGCTAAGGTATAAACAATTAAATCGTGTTCTAATCCACTAATTTCACACTTTGAACCACTTCTGTCTTTTAATTTTTTTTCAATAATACTCATTTTTACACTATAAATTAAAACTCATTCCAATAGAGAAGTTGAATTGATTGTTGTATTTCTCATATCCTACGACATCCGAATCATATTGAGCGATAGGAAATTGTATTTCACTGAATAAACCGAAGCCTTCGGTGAAAAAATAACGAGCACCCACGTGTCCGCCAAAGTTTTTCAATCCCAGATCTAAACCAGGATAAAAGTCAAAATGATCTTCAATACCAAAAACATCAGCTATGTTTGCATTAAAACGACCTTTTAAATCAAAACGATCTGCAAAGTCAGGATCTCCATCTACTCCTAATAAATATCCAGTCACGACACCTATAGAGAA
This sequence comes from Flavobacterium sp. U410, assembly GCF_053570605.1. Taxonomy (NCBI): domain Bacteria; kingdom Pseudomonadati; phylum Bacteroidota; class Flavobacteriia; order Flavobacteriales; family Flavobacteriaceae; genus Flavobacterium; species Flavobacterium sp. U410. The sequence goes on along the minus strand of NZ_JBSEFI010000005.1, from coordinate 126,473 downwards.
ATTTTTTCCCAAACCATGGTCAAAAGTAAGAGCAATTCCTGTTCCGTGATCCTGAAGATTAGCTCCAACCTGAAATTTTTGATCTCCTTTTCCTGTAAAAACTTGGGCATTAACTGCTCCGCAGAATAATAATGCTAAGAATACTATTTTTTTCATAATACTTAAAATTTAGAACAAAGATAGAAATTTGAATTAATTACGACCATTTTCATCAGGATACAATTCGGGTAAAGAATCGCTTTGCCAAAATTCTTTGGTTTCAACATCCATAATAGTTAGTTTTCCTTTAAATGCAGCCCCTGTATCAACATTCCAAATACAAGAAGCATTAACAGGAACTTCTTTGTGAATTCTGGTAACAGGTGTGTGGCCAATAAAAATTTCTTTATATAGTTTTAATCGTTGAGGATAAAAATCACTATCACTATTTAAATTAGGATTTAAGGCTAGGGCAGTTTCCCAAAGTGATCGATCCCAATATAACATAGGTTTGAAATATTCAGCTTCAATACCTCTTACATTGGTAAAACCGGCATGAACAAAAAGACGGTTTTCACTATCTAGGTAATAGTCCCTTAGATTTTCAATAAATCGAATGTGTTCTTCCTTTTGGCTAGTTGAAATATTTTGGTAAGCTTCAATGGTAGACCTACCTCCATGCATAAACCATTCTTCTTTATATTCTCCGGTTTTAAGATAATTTAATAACAAGTCATCGTGGTTTCCTCTCATAAAAATGCATGGGTAATTTAGTCTGAGCTCTATCAAAAAATCTAAAACCTGAGGTGATTCACTCCAACCGTCCACATAATCTCCGAGAAAGATTAAGGTTGAATCGCCTGATATTGGGGCTTTTGAGAGAATTTGTTGAAGAGCCCTAAGCCCTCCATGAATGTCTCCAATGACAAATTTTTTCATATTGAAATTTTAACAAAATATACAGAAAAACTGGATGGTCAGTTTTTATAAAGTCTTTACTTTTGGTTAATTATTCTGATAATCAATAAGTTACAATTAGATACTCTTTGTTATCTATTCAAATTTAAACATTAACCCTCAAAAAGAAAAAGATTATGAAAAATTTAAGTATTGCATTAGGATGTTTTGTGTTAGTTGCCTTTATGGCATCTTGTTCGGTAGACGATTTAGAATTAGAAACTCAAACTGTAGATCAAGATTTGTTGATTGATAATTTTAATGATAAAGAGATAGACGCTATTTCAGAATTCGCAAAAGAAGGAGATACTGGAGTAGAAGAAACTGATACTACTACTATAAATAGTTTAGTTACAATACCGGAAACGGATCCAGTTATCACAGGAACTAAAAAAGATTAATTTTTAATATTTTGTAAAAATGAAAAATACCACTATTTTATTCGGACTAGTTATTTTGTATGTTTTAATATCTACAGTTATAACTCAAAATGAAAAAGAAAATAATACAAAAGGTTCTTTTTTAAATAAAAATTATAATATAAACATTTCAGATCATTCGGGTGATTATTTGCCTATAATTAATCCTATTAAGAAAGATTAAGTTTTTTTATGTTAGATTTGCTATAAACCGTTTTTCTTTGAAGACTGTATTAACTATTATTTTAGGATTTTTGGTTATCATTTCATGTGATCGAAATGATGTAACTAGCCATTCTCAAAAGAAATTAGACTATTACTTTGAAAGTGTATACAACTTAGAATTGAGTAAGGAAGAAAAAATGCAATATTTAGATTCTGCAAGAAGTATTGTAGATCATATTCCGGAAACAGATAGTCTTAAGATGAAAAATGTTTTCAGAGTGGCCAATCGCTATTATGCATTAAATGAATTTGATGGTTATTTTAAGTATAGTAAGATTGCACAAAAAATAGCAGAATCAAATAAAGATTCTTTAAATATTGCAAAGGCAGATTACTATTTAGGAGATTATTATTTCGAAACATTTAAAAGCGACAGTGCATACTATTATTATACTAAAGCAAAGAAAGAATATGAAGCTGTAGATGATGAGTATAATTTGACAATAACAATATTGCACATGTCTCGTGTATTATTGTTCGAGAAAGATTATTTAGGTTGTGAAACTTTAGCAGTACAAGTTTTAAAAAAGGCAGAAAAACTTGAAGATCAAGATTTAATTTATCAAGCTTATACAATTTTAGGAAGAGCCTTGGCAGGACAAAAGAATTTTGATAAAGCTATAGAGTATTATGGAAAAGCCTTAGGACAAATAGAAAATATTGAAAATGAAATCAATGTAATTTTGTTTAAAGGAGAAATCTTGAATAATCTTGGACATATTTACCTGAAAAAGGATTTATTTGATAAAGCAAAAATGATTTATGAAGAGGCCTTGAAAGAAAAAAGATTAAAAAGCCTCCATTCGGGATTATACACTTCTCTTTTAGATTATTATGCTTACACTAATTTTAAGCTTAAAAATAAAAAGAAAGCGCTATTGGATTTTGAAGAGGCTTTAGCGATTAGAGATAGTATTGATGATGTCCCCGGGAAGATAAAAAGCAGAATTCATCTAGCCGAATATTATCTTTCAGAAAAAGACACATCAAAAGCATATCAATTAAATCAAGAAGCTTATACTTTAGCAAAAATCTCAAAATACAACGAAGAAGTTCTTACAACATTAAATTTTTCTACTAGAATAGATCCTGATAATGGGTTAAAATATGCTAAAGAATATATAAAGCTAAGTGATAGTTTACAAGATCAAGAGCGAAATATTCGCAATAAATTAGCTCGTATTGAATATGAAACAGATGAAATTTTAGAAGAGAAAGATAAAATTTCTTCTCAAAAAGAAGTTATACAATATGGTTCTCTTATTATTGTCTTCTTTGGATTGATGCTTTTTATTATTTTTTACCAAAGAAATAAACAAAAACAGTTATTATTAACTCAACAACAGCAACAAGCTAACGAAGAAATTTACCAATTAATGTTGGAACAGCAATCGAAGTTGGACTACGTTAGAACCAATGAAAAAAAGAGAATTGCTAGAGAGCTGCATGATGGTGTTATGAATAAGTTGGCAAGTACTCGTTTAAATCTATTTGTCCTTAATCGTAGAAAGGACGAGGATACTATAGAAAAATGTCTTCCTTATATTAACGGAATTCAGGAAATTGAAAAAGAAGTTCGCGGAATTTCACATGAATTAGTAAGTAAGTCTTTTTCTGGTAAAAATAATTTTGATGCTATTTTGGATGAACTTTGCAAGGAACAGGAAGCACTTTATGGAACAAATTGCATTAAGGATATTGATTCAGAAATTAAATGGGATGTAATTAATGCATCCATAAAAATGAATCTATATAGAATTATTCAAGAAGCATTAAACAATATTAATAAATATGCTAACGCACAAAACATCATTTTTAGAATCACATTGCTAGAAAATAAAATGATTTTAAGCATTGAAGATGACGGAAAAGGATTTAATGTGGATAAAGCAAAAAGGGGAATTGGCTTAAAAAATATAAAAGAAAGAGCCGAAAATATTGATGGACAATTCGAAATTTTTTCCGAAATTGGCTTTGGAACAAAATTAACCATAAAATTAAACCTTACTGCTGACCATGAGTGAAAAAATACTAAACATCTTAATGATAGACGATCACCCTTCCATGATTGAGGGCTACAAAAGTATTTTGTCTTTTAATAATCTGGGATATGAAATAAATGTAACAAAAGCTTACGACTGCAAAATGGCGTATGATATTATTAATAAAACAAATAATTTATATGCTTTTGACATGGCTTTTATTGATTTAAGTCTTCCTCCTTATGAAGAGCAGAAATTGTTTTCAGGACAAGATTTGGCTTTAATGATCAAAAAGAAATTCCCGGTAATTAAAATACTGATTTTAACTTCCCATGCAGAAGCTTTCACCCTTTTTGACATTAAAAGACATATAGAACCAAGAGGCTTATTGGTAAAAAGTGATTTTTCTGCAGAAGAATTATTAAAAGCTTTTGAAAGTATAGTTCAAGATGAAACATATTACACCAAAACAGTAGAAGAAAGTATTAACGAATTAATGGATGAGAGAAACACTATTTTTTTAGACGAATACAATCGTGAAATCATTCAGCTTTTGGCGCAAGGTGTTTTAACGAAGAATATGCCTAACTATATAAATCTGGGAATAAGTGCCATCGATAAAAGAAAGAAACAGATCAAAGAATATTTTCTGATAAAAGGAGGTACAGATGAAGATATCGTTCGTGAAGCCAAAAAACAAGGATTTGTATAAAAAAACTTTAACAAAATATACAGAAAAACTGTATCCAACTAGAGGGTGTTTTCTTGTAATTTTAACTTTGGAAAATTAAGTACAGAATTGTACATAAAATACCCTTTGTAATGAAATTTTTCTCACATATAATAAAAGTCTTGGTGGCACTCGCATTTCTTTGGGTTTATACCATATTGGATTTGGCTTTTTATTTATTTGATCTTACTCCAGATACAAAATATCTTATATTTGAAGATGTTGCTTTACAATTTAAAGTGATCTACTTTTTTGGTATTATATTGAATTTAGGATTTTTAACTATGATTGTGATGCGAAAAAAGTCGCAATATTTTTAATTGTATTTCATTTTTCGTAAAACACGCATAGCTTCTTTAAATGATTGATAAACTTTTGGATCTTTCCAAGATTTCAGAAGTGGTTTAGCATCAATTAATTTGTGTTTTGCGTCTTCAAAATTATTCAAGTAACACAACATCAGTGTAGAAGAGACATGTTCTAAATCTTGTATTTCCCGTTCGTTTAAATTATTTCCGTTTTCCAACTTTTTAAGTAAAGCCAAATTGGAATTGAAAATATGATACAATAATTTTCTATTGTATTGCGGCGGTTCAAATAACATTTCTGAATCCATTTTGTAATACCCATTGTCGAAAAAAGTAATGGTTACCTTTTCAAGCGGATAGTAACTAGTCTTGTCGTTGATTCCCAATGCAATATATTCAGTAATAATAAAAGTCTTATCATCAAATTCTAAAGTAACTTCATCTTGAGCCGAATAAAATAATTTGATTTGTTCGTTGATCAATTCAATATCCACTCTGGAAAGCAATTCTTTGTTGCGGACTTTCTTCTGAACTCCGGCCCAACAAACTACAAAGAGTTCTTTAAAAACTTGGTAACCCGACTCTAGATCGTTGTGGCGATTGTATAAAAAATCAATTACACCATCTAATGTATGCTGAATACTGTTTCGCGAATTGTTTTCAATACTAATAACCGTTTCGGTATTGCTCTTGGAATATGGAATTTTGTCTTCTGTAGGAATAGAATTGCTGCCTCGTCTCACAAAACTTGCATTGGCAACAATAGTATAAATTCCTTTTTTGAAAGACGAAATCTTACTTTTGGGTTTTATGGTAACCAATCCCACCACTTTGTCTTTATTCAAATCGGGAAAATGAATGTTTTCATATTGAATCTTTGGTGGATTGTTCAAATAAGCATTTACTAAATTCTGAATCTTACTATCGTCAAAAAAATCATCACCAATAATCTCGTTGCTTTCGTCTTCCACACCCACAATAATATAGGAATTATTCGCCGGATTAGAATTGGAAAGTGCGCAAATATGTTTTAAAAATTTAGCTTTTCCTTCTTTGGTATGCAAATTCAACTGACGCTTTTTATCATAAAACGAATTCTCATCATGATGAGCTAGTAAGTTTTTGATAAGTAAGCGTTTATTAATCATTTTTTAATTCTGTTTTACTGAAAACTGTAACTGTATACTGTCAACTAAATCACGGTACTTCATGTCCCATGCTAGTGGTCCAAATGGCAAACCAATCTTCTGTTTTTAATGAAAAACCGTCGAGTTTTTTTAAATTTTTTATCCGATCCAAATCAGATGTTCCAATCACCGGAAGTATTGCAGCCGGATGTTGTAAAATCCATGCTAAAAGAATTATTTCTGCTGAAACTTCATATTTCAAAATCAAATCGGCCAATAGCATTTTCAATCGTTGCGTTTGTTCTGTATCTTCCCTAAAAACTGAACCTAACGGATTCCAGGCCATCGGTTTGATGTCATGAAGCTGCATAAAATCAAGCTCGCCATTGGTCATCGGTTGGTAATGCGTAGCCGAAAATTGAATTTGATTGCAATCTATCGTTAGATAACGTTGTAAAAGTTCGGTTTGGTGCGGTAAGAAATTGGATATACCAAAATGTAAAATCTTGCCTTCTTCTTTCAGCAAAGTAATGGTTTCAGTAACTTCTTCAGCATTCAAAAGAGGACTTGGTCTGTGTAAAAGAAGAATGTCTAAATAATCGGTTCTTAAATTCTTAAGCGATTGGTTAACAGAATTGATGATATGATTTTTAGAATAATCATAATGCTTAATTTTATGCGGTTTTGCATCGCAAACATATTGAATGCCACATTTTGAAATCAGTTGGATAGTTTTCCTTGAAATGCCGGATTCAGCAAGTGCTTTTCCAAAACTTTCTTCCGTAGTATAACCGCCATAAATATCCGCATGATCAAAAGTTATAATTCCTTCAGAAACAAAAGCATTTATTCGTTGAACCATTTCACTTGTGTTGAGGTTTTTACCCCAAACTCCCCAAGTCATAACACCAGCTATTAAAGGCGATTTTATCATTTTGGATAGAAAGAATTTAAAATTTTCTTAAAAGTATAAAAAGAAATTCATAAAATGTAGCTTTGTAGCCTTATGAGCATTTTTTTTTAACGCTATATTAACACCGTAGTCCTAAATAAATATTGAATTTTGAAATGTTAAAAAAAATTTGAATTTTTGACACGCTAAAAAATTAAAGAGATGGAAGATAATACTGCTACTTTAGACATCAGAGCAATTAATGAAAAAATCGAAAGAGAAAGTGCGTTTGTAGATTTGCTGACCTTAGAGATGAATAAGGTAATTGTAGGACAAAAGCAAATGATTGAACGATTGCTTATTGGATTATTGGGACAAGGACATATTTTGTTAGAAGGTGTTCCGGGTTTGGCAAAAACATTAGCCATTAATACATTGTCACAAGCGGTTCACGGAAGTTTTAGTAGAATTCAGTTTACGCCCGATTTGTTACCTGCAGATGTGGTAGGAACCATGATCTACAATATCAAAGAAAACGACTTTACCATTAAGAAAGGACCCATTTTTGCCAATTTCGTTTTAGCGGATGAGATTAACCGTGCTCCGGCAAAAGTACAATCAGCTTTGTTAGAAGCCATGCAGGAAAAACAAGTAACCATTGGCGATGAAACGTTTAAATTAGACAGACCTTTCTTGGTAATGGCAACTCAAAACCCGGTAGAACAAGAAGGAACGTATCCGTTACCGGAAGCGCAAGTAGACCGTTTTATGTTGAAAGTGGTGATTGATTATCCAAAATTGGAAGATGAGCGTTTGGTTATTCGTCAAAATTTAGCAGGAAGTTTCGAAAAAGTAAACCAAGTGATTTCATTAGACCAAATTTTACGTGCGCAACAAGCGGTTCGTGAAGTATATATGGACGAAAAAATCGAAAAATATATTCTAGATATCATATTTGCTACTCGTTATCCGGAAAAATTCAAATTAGAAGAACTAAAACCTTTGATCAGTTTCGGAGCTTCGCCTCGTGGTAGTATCAACTTGGCAACGGCTGCTAAATGTTATGCTTTCATTAAACGAAGAGGTTATGTAATTCCGGAAGATGTTAGAGCTGTTGTTCACGATGTATTGCGTCACAGAATTGGAATAACCTACGAAGCTGAAGCAGAAAACATCACTTCTGTAGACATTATCAATAAAATTGTTAACGAAATAGAAGTGCCATAGCATAGTGAATAGTAAATAGTGAATAGTAAATAGCAGTTGCTTTTCGACTAATCACTAATCACTAATCACTAATCACTGAAATTATGGATACCAAAGAAATTCTCAAAAAAGTTCGTAAAATAGAAATTAAAACCCGAAGACTGAGCGATCACGTTTTTTCGGGAGAATATCATACATCTTTTAAAGGACGAGGAATGACGTTTTCTGAAGTGCGCCAATACCAATTTGGAGATGATGTAAGAGCAATCGATTGGAATGTTACCGCTCGTTATAACGAACCTTACGTGAAAGTCTTCGAAGAAGAACGCGAGTTAACCATGATGTTGATGGTGGACTGTAGTGGTTCGGAAAGTTTTGGAACTAAAAACCAATTGAAAAGCGAAATCATTACAGAAATTGCGGCTACTTTGGCTTTTTCGTCCACTCAAAACAACGATAAAGTAGGATTGATTTTATTTTCAGACGAAATAGAATTATTTATTCCGCCAAAAAAAGGAAAGTCTCATGTTTTACGTATCATTCGCGAATTAATAGAGTTTAAACCTAAAAGCAAAAAGACAGATTTAGCACAAGCATTGCGATTTTTGTCCAGTGTTTTAAAGAAAAAAGCAATTGTATTTCTAATCTCCGATTTCATGGTGAAAGACTATGAACATACCTTGAAAATAGCATCTAAAAAGCATGATTTAACAGGAATCAGAGTTTTTGACCGAAGAGAAGAAGCATTGCCAAATATCGGAATGGTGAACATGTTAGATGCAGAAACCGGAGAAACACTTTGGGTTGATACCAATTCTAAGACTGTACGTCAAAATTATGAGAAACACTACCGAGATAACGTTCATTATTTTACCAACACGTTTTCGCGTTGCGGAGCAGGAAGTGTTAGTTCAAGAGTAGATGAGAGTTATGTAACCAAACTTTTGGGATATTTTAAATCGAGAAATTAGATTTTAGAGAAAAGAAGAAAGACTAAAATGAAAACCAATACAAAGCTTACTAGTAAAGACTTATTATATAAGATTTTGTCACATCAAGTAGTGATGAGATTTCTCATGCTTTTTTTCTTTTTACTAAGTGTAGCGTCTTTTTCGCAATCGGTAACTTCTGCTATAGATTCTACCCAAATTAAAATTGGTTCCCAATTCAATTTGACCATAAAAGCAACGGGTTTAAAAAGCTCGGATAAAGTAGTTTTTCCGGAAGGACAGTTTTTCGGACCGTTAGAAATTTTAGAATCGTACCCAATTGATACCATTCGGAAAGAAGATAAATTAGAATTAATTAAAAAGTACGGTTTAACACAGTTTGATTCAGGTCGTTATGTTGTGCCTCAACTTCAGGTTGTTATCAATAATAAGATCACAAAAACCGATTCTTTTGCGGTTGTAGTTAACAATGTTGTGGTTGATACGTTGAAACAACAAATGTTTGATATTAAGCCTATTGTAACTGTTGAAGAACCTTCAGATTACGAATGGTTGTATTGGATTTTAGCCTTGTTGGCTATTGGTGCTTTAGGTTATGGCTTATATTATTTTATCAAAAAACATCAGGAAAAACAAAATAAAGTTGAAGAAGAATTGTTTGCTTCACCAATAGAAAAAGCACTTAGTAAACTTCAAAATTTAGAAAAGAAAGAACTGTGGCAACACGGCGAAACCAAAGAATATTATTCTGAACTAACCGATATTACCAGAACCTATATTGAAGAAGCAGTTGATGTTCCGGCAATGGAAAGTACGTCAAGCGAATTGTATGATGCATTAGTAGTAGCGGTTCGTCAAAAAAATATCAAACTAGATCGCGAAACATTAGATCGTTTTAAAAGAGTGATGGGAACCTCGGATTTGGTAAAATTTGCGAAATCAAAACCATTAGATTTTGAAATTGAGAACGATAAAAAGATAATAGATACTTTTTTGATGTCTTTAGACAAGGCTATTCCAAGATCAGAGGAAGAATCAGAAAATCAATTTGCCGAAGAATTAAAACGCAAAAAAGAGAAAAAACAGAAATTTCAACGTTTAGCAATTCCGTTAGGAGTAGTTGGTTTTTTAGTAGCATTCTTAGTTACTTTCTTAGTAGTTTCCAAAGGGATGGATTATGCACGTGATAAATGGTTAGGGCATAATGCCAAATCTTTATTGGAAGGCGAATGGGTAACTTCAGATTATGGCGATCCGGCTATTACAGTTTCTACACCTAAAGTGTTGAAAAGAATTACTGATGAAAAACTACAAAATAACCTTCCGGCTCATGTCAAGAGTATGGCTAATTTTACCTACGGAAGTCTAACGGATAATTTCTCTATTGTTTTAAAAACAGTTGCTTTTAAAGATACAACTCAGATTGATTTAGATCAAGCTGTAGAATTAGAATTGAAACAATCTCAAGCTTTAGGAGCAAAAAATATAGTAGTTGAAACTGATGATTATGAGGATCCAAAAGGTCTGACAGGTAAAAGAGCGCAAGGTACTTTTACTGCTTTCAACCCTATTTCAAAGGAAGATGAAAAAATGAAATATGTTATATTGGCATTTGCTCAAAAAGGAGCCACTCAAATTTTGTGGCTAGTTTCCAGAGAAGATGATGAATACGCAACGCAAGTAATGGATAAAGTGCTAGAATCAGTAGAACTTAATAAAGCCGTGCCAAATGAATAATGTAACCTTTTTACATCCCGAGTTTTTTTGGCTGTTTTTGGTTTTTCCATTAACAATAGCATGGTATTTCTTTAAACGAAAAGAACAAAGTGCAACGCTAAAAGTGAGTTCTATTCAACCGTTTCAAAATGGTAACACGGTTTTGGCAAAACTTCGTCCGCTTTTATTTGTGTTGAGGCTATTGGCATTGAGTGCTATTATTGTAGCTTTGGCGCGTCCAAGAAGTGTAGATGTTTCAGCAAAATCAAGAGTGACCAAAGGAATTGATATTGTAATGGCAATTGACGTTTCCGGAAGTATGTTGGCCAAAGATTTAAAACCTAATCGTTTAGAAGCTTTAAAACGAGTGGCGTCAAAATTTATTGAAGATCGCATTAACGATAGAATTGGTTTAGTGGTTTACGCAGGCGAAAGTTATACGAGAACGCCGGTGACTTCCGATAAAACCATGGTTTTACATTCGTTAAGTACTATTGAATATGATGATACTGTTTTAGCTGATGGAACAGGAATTGGTGTAGGTTTGGCTACAGCTATTAATCGGTTAAAAGATAGCAAAGCCAAAAGCAGAATTGTGATCTTGTTGACCGATGGTGTCAATAACTCCGGAACTATTGATCCGAGAATGGCTGCTGATATTGCTAAAGAATATGGAATAAAAGTCTATACGATTGGTATCGGAACCAATGGAACAGCACCATTTCCTTATGCAAAAGATCCAAGAAACGGACAGTTTTTGTTTCGCAATATGCCGGTTGAAATCGACGAAAACTTAATGAAAGAAATCGCAAAAACAACCGAAGGAAAATATTTTAGAGCAACGAGCAATAAAAAATTAGAAGAGATTTATAAGGAGATCAACAAGTTAGAAACTACCGAAATTGAAGAAAAAAAATACTTCAATTACGACGAAAAGTTCAAACCGTTTGTCTTTTTTGCTCTTGTTTTGTTAGGATTAGAAATGTTATTAAAAAACACCGTTTTCAGAGGTTTTTTATAAAGTTATGCAATTAGAAGAACCAAAATATTTATATTTTTTACTATTAGTAGCACTAGTAGCCGTTTTGTTTTTTATTCAGTTATTCTGGAAAAGAAAAAAACGTCGAGAATTTGCCGATGATGATTTGTTCAAACAATTAGCGCCTGATGCTTCTGTGTTTAAACCTATTTTAAAATTTGTAACCCTAGCATTGGCTCTTATCGCTTTAGTAATTGCTTTGGTTAACCCGAAAATAGGAACCAAAATGGAAACTGTAAAGCGTCAGGGAATCGATATCGTTTTTGCATTGGACGTTTCCAAAAGTATGTTGGCAGAAGATGTAGCTCCTAATCGTTTAGAGAAATCGAAGCAATTGATCAGTCAAATCATCAATAGTTTAGGAAATGATAGAATAGGGATTATTGGTTATGCCGGAAGCGCTTATCCGGTTTTGCCTATGACAACCGATTATAGTATTGCTAAAATGTACTTGCAAAATATGAATACCGATATGGTTTCTTCGCAAGGAACTGCTTTGAACGATGCTATTAATATGGCGACCAATTATTTTGATGCAGTCGATACAAGCAAACTGATTATTTTGGTTTCTGACGGTGAAGATCACGGCGAAGGCGCAGAACAAGCGAGTGAAATTGCCAAGGAAAAAGGAATTAAGATTATTACCATTGGTGTAGGAACTGAAAAAGGAGGTCCTATTCCGATCAAAGATAGAAACGGTCGTATTACTGAATATAAAAAGGATAACACTGGTGAAACGGTAATTACCCAATTGCATCCTGAAACACTTCAGGCAATAGCCGAAGATGCTAACGGAGGATATATTCCGGGGACTGCAACCAAAGAAGTGGTAGAGCAAATCAAAAATGCGTTAGATAATATTGAAAAAACAGAGTTTGAAACACAACAAATTGCCGAATATCAAACGCAATATCAGTGGTTTGTTGGCATAGCATTTGTGCTATTGTTACTAGATATTTTCTTTTTGGAACGAAAAACAAGTTGGTTACAAAAACTGAATTTATTTAACGAAAGATAATTTTGTGTCATTCCGAATGTCACACTAAGCAGAGTCGAAGTGTTGTTTCGGAATCTAAAAAAATAAAGGTTTAGAATAAACGAATGAACAAAATAATAACATATTTAGTTGTATTGCTATCATCAATGATTTTTGCACAAAACAAAGATCAAAAACTCTATGATGGTACTGTAGCCTTTGACCAAAAACAATATGTGGATGCTGAGGCTGATTTCAGAGTTTCACAATCGAACAATGCAAACGAAAAAGCAGTAGCCAATTACAACTTAGGGAATAGTATTTACCGTCAAAATAATCCAGGCGAAGCCAAATACAAATTTTACAAGGCTGTTGAAGCGGCTAAAAGCAAAGAGCAAAAGCACAAAGCATTCCACAATTTAGGAAATGCTTTTATGAAAGAAGAAAACTATCAAGGAGCTGTTGAAGCTTATAAAAATGCATTGCGTAACAATCCGTATGACGAAGAAACCCGTTATAACTATGCTTTGGCAAAACAAAAATTAAAAGAAAATCCGCCACAAGGAAATAACGACAAAGACAAAAAAGGTGGTGATGATAACAAAGATCAGCAAAACCAACAAAATCAAAAAGACAAAGATAAAGGAGACAACAAAGACAGCAAAGACAAGGGTGATAACAAGGATAAAAACGATAAGGACAAAGGAGACCAAAAAGATAAGAGCGATAAAGGCGACGATAAAAAAGATAAAGGTGACGGAAAGGATAAAGAAGACCAACAAAATCAACCGAAGCCTTCTGGAGCCAATAAACAACAAATAGAAAATTTATTAGAAGCGGTTAATAATGCCGAAAAGAAAATTCAAGATAAACTAAACGAACAGAAAGTAAAGGCACAGCCTGCTACAAATGGAAAAGATTGGTAAAATGAAAAAACTATTTGTTTACATATTAGTATTATTTCAAATTGCAGTATTTGCTCAAGAGGTGAAATTTGAAACCAAATTGAGTAAATCATCTTTAGGGCTAAACGAAAAACTTCAGGTTACGTTCTCTATCAATCAAGATGGAGACAATTTTGTGCCACCTTCATTTGATGGTTTTCAAGTGGTGGGCGGACCGTTTCAGTCTACTAATTTCTCTTGGATCAACGGGGTAAAGTCATTCAATAGAAGTTATTCTTATGTTTTGCAACCCAAACAAAAAGGAACACTAACCATTAAGTCGGCAGCCATTGAATACGATGGTGAGATTTACAAAACACAGCCAATCAAAGTAACGGTAACCAATGCTGTTGAAATTCCTAAAGATCCCAATAGTCCCGATTATAAAGCTGGAGAAGGAATTCATCTGGTCGCTGAGGTTTCTAAAGGAAATCCATATTTGAACGAACCGATAACTGTCGTATATAAGTTGTATTTCGACCCGCGTTTTTCAGTTCGCAATGTTCGTGAAGTCGAAAATCCGAAGTACAATGGTTTTTGGAGCCAACATATCGATATTGATAAACTACAAGCGGTTCCCGGAACGTACAACGGACAAGATTATGCGATGGTAGTTTGGCGAAAAGTTTTGTTGTATCCGCAAGAAACGGGTGTAAAACAATTAGAACCGTTAAAAATCGAATTAGATGTCGATATCCCGGTTCGCAAACGAATGGGGGGGTTCTTCGAAATGATGGATTATGAAACGACTTCTAAAACCGTTTCGGCCGGTGCCAAAAGTATTACGGTAAAAGCTTTACCGGAAGCCGGAAAACCAGCTGATTTTACCGGAGCAGTAGGAAGTTTTGATTTTCAGGTGAAACCTTCTAAAAACGAATTAAAAAGCGGTGAATCACTGGATTTGGAAATTAGTGTAACAGGAAACGGTAACTTAAAGTTATTCAACTTGCCTAAACCAGAATTCCCAAGTGCATTTGAAGCTTTTGATCCGCAACATCAAGAAAATGTCAATACGCCATTGAGTGGTATGTCGGGCAAAATTTCAGATACGTATACCATTGTGCCGCAATTTAAAGGGAAATATACTATTAAGCCTATTTCATTTTCGTACTTTGATTTGGCAACCCAAAAATATAAAACCATTACGTCAAAAGAAATTGAAATTAATGTAACGCAAGGTGCCGAAAATCCTTCGGGAGGAAATAATGCAGTGGCTTCTAAACAAACAGTAGCTAAAAATGACACGTTCCAATTCATTAAGTTGAACACTACTTTTGAACCTTTGGTGAAAGAAGATTTCTTTGGGACATCTCGCTATTATTTGTATTTGTTACTTCCTTTTGCCTTTATTCCGGTTATTGTTTTGGCAAGAAAGAAAAAACAGGCAATAGATGCCGATGAATTTGGAAACCGAATTAGAAGAAATAATAAATTGGCTAAAAAATATCTTTCGGAAGCTAAAAAACAAATGGGCAACAAAGTTCCGTTTTATATGGCTATGGAAAAAGCATTGCATAATTTCTTGAAGGCTAAATTACATTTAGAAACTTCCGAAATGAGTAAAGAAAATATTCAGGAATTGTTGTTAGATAGAAAAGCAAATCAAGAAACCGTATCTAATTTCATCCAATTGATGAACGACTGTGAGTTTGCACGTTATACGCCTTCATCAGATGTGGCGATGCAAAAGGATTATGATAAAGCGGTAAGTTTAATCTCTGAATTGGAAAAACAAATAAATTAGACCACTAGCAATAGATTGCCACCAAGTATGAACAAAGAGCACGAAGAAAATAGTGAACAAGAGATTTCAAAAATTGTTTTTGATTGTGCTTTAAAAGTTCACAAGACACTTGGTCCTGGTTTGTTAGAAAGTGCTTATGAAGAATGTTTGTTTTATGAATTGAAGAAAACCAATCTTTTAGTTGAAAAACAAAAATCGCTTCCTTTAATTTATGAAGACGTGAAGTTAGATGTTGGCTGTCGGGTGGATTTGATGATTGAGAATAAATTCATAGTTGAGATAAAGTCTGTTGAAGCTATAAGTGATGTGCATTTAGCACAATTGCTAATGTATTTAAAACTTACAGATTGTAAACTCGGTTTGTTAATTAATTTTAATGTTAAACTTTTAAAAGAAGGAGTAAAGAGAGTTATTAATGGATATTTATAGTGTTCGTAGTGCCTTTCTTAGTGGTCCTTGTGGTTAAAAATGAACAAAGTAATCGTTTATATCGTATTTTTTATTTCCAATATGATCTTGGCTCAAGATGCAGCGCAAGTTATTTTTGAAAAAGCCAATGAAAATTACCGTAACGAAAAATATGAAGTTGCAGCTCAGCAATATGAGTCTATTTTACAAGATCAAAAAGTAGCTTCAGCCGAATTGTATTATAACTTAGGAAATTGTTATTACAAATTAGGTAAAGTAGCTCCTTCAATCTATAATTTCGAAAAAGCATTATTGCTAAAACCTAACGACTCGGCTATCGAAACCAATTTGCATTTTGCTCAAAAATTAGCAATTGATGATATTAAAGTGACGCCGGAAGTAGGCTTTTCTAAATGGGTTTACAATTTCACCTCGTTACTTAGCTATAACGGATGGGCATGGTTTGCAGTGGCTTGTTCTGTACTATTCTTGTTGTTTTTTGTCGGGTATTATTTTTCGGTAATTACCAATGTAAAACGCGCATTCTTCGTCGGGATGTTCGTTGTTTTGGGAGTTTTAGGAATCACAGCGATGAGTGCTTTTTTACAAAAAAGTTTCGATAAAAAAATTCAACCGGCAATTGTTTTTGCAGAAAGTGTTTTTGCCAAGTCTGAACCTAAAAATAGCGCAGAAAATGCATTTGAATTGCATGAAGGGACTAAAGTTTATGTGAAAGAAACCTTAGACAGTTGGAAACGAATTCAACTAACCGATAAAACTGAGGGTTGGGTTAAAGAAGACGCTATTAAAGAACTTAAAGAGTAATCCTTTATTTTTTCAAAGATTTTTTCTTCATCAATTTTAGGACGATAAACGCACCTATTGCGACCATAATAGCGCAAAATAGGAATAAATATTTCATTCCAAAAACATTGATAACTGTTCCTTCTAACGGACCTGTGGCACCCAAAGAAAGGTCAATAAAAAGACCATAACCCGCTAAAGCAGCACCTGCATTAGACGCGGGAGCTAATTTAACAGCTTCAACACCTAAAGCTGGAAAAATAAGAGAAAAACCTAAACCAGTAATGGCTGCACCAATTAAAGCAAGACTTGCAGTTGGAGCTAAGAATAATAGAAATAAACCAACAGCTTCGGTAATCAAACAAATTAAAGCTACTTTTAAACCTCCTTTTGAATTGATTTGATTGGCAAAAAACATTCGTCCTAAGATAAATAATGTGCTGAAAACACTCAAACATAAAGCCGCATTATTCCAATTGAAATAGTCATAGTAAAGCGTTATAAAGTTAGACAAACCACCAAATCCAAGTCCGGCTAATCCTAAACAAATGCCAAACGGTGTTACGATTCGCAATACCTTTAAAAATGGAATTGGTTCTGAAGTAAAATTACCGTAAGCAGCTTTTAAAAAGCCGACATAAACCAATCCTAGTAAAGCAGTTACTATAATAGCAACAGCAATATATTCCATTCCTAAATTTTTACTGATGATAACTCCAAGAGGAGCACCCACAGCTAAAGCACCATAACTTGCAATTCCATTATAAGAAATAGCTGTCGCAGTATGTTCGTTTCCGGCTACCAACATCGCCCAATTAATTGGACTAGCTCCAATCATTCCTTCTGCACAACCTGTTATCAAACGAGTAATGGCCAAAAGCAAAAGACTCATCATTCGGGTTTCTTCAAATCGGAAAGCAATGAACATTAGAATTCCGCTTATGAAAAAACTGCTCATACTAATCAAAACAGCTAACTTCGGTCCTTTGGTATCAACCATTTTTCCGGCTAATCCTCTTACTAAAAAAGTAGCGATATATTGTAAACTGATAATGATTCCGGCAACAATTTCGCTAAATCCTAGCGTTTTATGAATAAAAACAGGAAGTACTGCTAAAGGAAGACCAATACACAAATAACCAAAAAAAGTTAGTGAAACATAACTGATGATCTGCAATTTAGAATTGTTGAATTTTAGAGATAAAAGGGTGTTGGAAGACATGAGTATAGAAACCGTAATTAAAATGCAAATTTAAGACGTATTACTAAATTTCTTTTTGTTTAAGATAAGAGATTTAATAGGTAAAATGATTTTTATGATTATGAGATATTTTTTCGGTTAAAATTTAGCATTTGATAATTAAACTGTTATTTATTCGTTTTTATGGTTATTAATAAAATGAAATAAAATTATTGTTTGTTGAAATTAAATTTTAAAAGTTGTAAACTTTTTAAGTTTTTAAAATTTTTAATGTATTATTAATTAATTGTTTAAATAATAATTTTTGTTAACTTTTTTTAATTAAGTAATTTTAAAAAAATTATTTTTTACTTTTGTAATGATAAAAAAGTAAAGATATGGATACAAGTTTAGAAGTTCAAAAAAAGCAAATCTATACGAATGAAGAAGCGTATCAAGCTTCTTTAGTGTATTTTAAAGGAGATGATTTGGCCGCTAGAGTTTGGTTAAATAAATATGCGTTAAAAGATTCTGACGGGAATATTTATGAAAAGTCGCCGGAAGATATGCATCGTAGAATTGCTTCTGAAATTGCCCGAATCGAAAAACAATATCCGAATCCACTTTCTGAAACAGAAGTGTACGATTTAATTAAAAACTTTACCTACATTATTCCGCAAGGAAGCCCGATGACAGGAATCGGAAATCCGTATCAAGTAGCTTCTTTGTCTAATTGTTTTGTGATTGGAAACAAAGGCGAAAGTGATTCTTATGGAGGAATCATGAAAATTGACCAAGAACAAGTACAATTAATGAAACGCCGTGGTGGAGTGGGACACGATTTGTCTCACATTCGTCCAAAAGGTTCTGCGGTTAAAAATTCTGCGTTAACATCAACAGGTTTGGTTCCGTTTATGGAGCGTTATTCCAATTCTACTCGCGAGGTTGCGCAAGATGGAAGACGTGGTGCCTTGATGTTGTCGGTTTCTATCAATCATCCCGATGCAGAAGATTTTATCGATGCCAAATTAGAGCAAGGAAAAATTACGGGAGCCAATGTTTCCGTTCGAATTGACGACGGTTTCATGCAGGCGGTAAAAAGTGGTAAAGCTTACACGCAAAAATATCCAACGTTCAGTCCAAGTCCGGTAGTGTCTAAAAAAATTGATGCTGTAGATTTATGGAAAAAGATTGTTCACAACGCTTGGCAATCAGCTGAACCCGGAATTTTATTCTGGGATACCATTATCCGTGAATCATTACCCGATTGTTATGCCGATTTAGGCTATAAAACCATTTCTACCAATCCGTGTGGAGAAATTCCATTGTGTCCTTACGATTCGTGTCGTTTGTTGGCGATTAACTTGTTTTCGTATGTACAAAATCCATTTACAAGCGAAGCGTATTTCGATTTCGAATTATTCAAAGAACACGGGGGTTATGCACAACGCATGATGGACGATATTATCGATTTAGAATTGGAAAAAGTAGATGCTATTTTGGCTAAAATTGATGAAGATCCGGAAGAAGAAGAAATCAAAAGAACAGAACGTAACCTTTGGTTAGAAATTCGTAAAAAAGCGAAAGAAGGTCGTAGAACCGGAGTAGGAATCACCGCTGAAGGCGATATGTTAGCTGCTTTAGGAATTCGCTATGGAAGCAAAGAAGGAAACGAATTTTCAGTAAACGTTCATAAAACATTGGCATTAGCGGCGTATCGTTCGTCAGTAGAAATGGCAAAAGAACGTGGTGCTTTTACCATATTTGAAGCACAAAGAGAAGCTAATAATCCGTTTGTGCAACGAATTAAAGAAGCTGATGGAGCTTTGTTCCAAGACATGCAAAAATACGGTCGTAGAAATATTGCGTTGTTGACCATCGCACCAACCGGAACGACTTCGTTAATGGCGCAAACCACTTCAGGAATTGAGCCTGTGTTTATGCCGGTGTATAAAAGAAGAAGAAAAGTGAATCCAAATGATAAAGATGTTCGCGTAGATTTCGTAGATGAAGTAGGCGATTCTTGGGAAGAATACATCGTGTTCCACCACAAATTCAAACAATGGATGGAAGTAAACGGAATCGATACTTCTGTAAATTATTCTAACGAAGAGCTAGATAAAATCATCGAACAATCGCCTTATTACAAAGCAACATCAAACGATGTGGATTGGTTGAGCAAAGTAGAAATGCAAGGCGCTATTCAAAAATGGGTTGATCATTCGATTTCGGTAACGATTAATATTCCAAATGACGCTACAGAAGAATTGGTAAACCAATTGTATTTGAAAGCTTGGGAAGTGGGTTGTAAAGGCGTAACCGTTTATCGCGATGGTTCGCGTTCGGGCGTTTTAATTGCTAAAGACGAGAAAAAGGAAAAAGAGGTGGAAGAAATGGATGTAACGTTCAAACGTGTATTTCCAACGAAACGGCCACAAATTTTGGAAGCTGATGTTGTTCGTTTCCAAAATAATAAAGAAAAATGGATTGCCTTTATCGGAAAAATTGATGAGCAACCCTATGAAATTTTCACAGGTTTAGCCGATGATGAAGACGGAATTTTGTTGCCGCGTTGGGTAAACGATGGTTTCATTATCAAAAACAGAGACGAAAAAGGAAATTCTCGTTATGATTTCCAATATGTAAATCCAAGAGGTTACAAAACGACGATTGAAGGTTTGTCGTATCGATTCAATCCTGAGTTTTGGAATTATGCCAAATTATTTTCAGGAACCTTACGTCATGGATTAGAAATAGACAATGTAGTAGAATTAATTAACGGATTACAACTCGATAACGAATCGATTAATACATGGAAAAACGGAGTAGCACGCGCGTTAAAACGTTACATTCCGGATGGTACAACGGCAAGCGGACAAAAATGTGGCAATTGCGGTGGAACCCATTTAATGTATCAAGAAGGTTGTTTGACTTGTAAAGATTGCGGTTCGTCTAAATGCGGATAAATAAAAAAGGAGCTTTAAAGCTCCTTTTTTGTTGGATTTATTCTGTTTGTTGTTCACTACCAGATTCGGTATTTTCGTTTTCTAAGTCAGTTGACTGTTCACTATCAACTGAAGACTGAACACTATTCTCATACCATTCTTCAATTTTCGGATATAAAAAAGCAGAGATTTCTTTCGTTGGATTGTAAAAAATTGATTCGTCTAGCGTTTCTTGTTCAACCAGCATCTTGTTCACATTCATTTTTTCGAAAAGTAGAATCACAACGCTTAACATCAAAATGGTTTTTAAAGCACTGAAAAAAGCACCGGCCAATTTATTCATCCAACCTAAATAAGCAAAATCAGCTATTTTCGTCAATAGTTTCGCTGAAAGATGTATAACTATAACAACAATTAAAAAGGTCAACGCAAAAGCTGAAATCTCAATGTATTTGGGATCCCAACTTACTTTGGTTTCCAAAACCGATTTTAAAACATACGAAAATTTTATAGCTACAAAAATTCCGGCCACTAGGGCGATAAGCGAAGCCAATTCTACAAAAAGTCCATTTTTAATACCTTTATATAAAGCATAACTCAAGAATACGGCGAATACAATATCAATAAAACTCATGTTTGAAGAATAAAGAGAATAGAACAAAGATAATAGATTTTATTTGGGAGAACTAAACCTGTGAAAATCTAGAAGTAGTATCTTTGCAGCTTAATTTAAATAGATTGAGAAGTCTTTATTCTTTTCTCTATTTTCTATTTTTAAAAGAACTATGTCCAGAGACGAACAATTAAAAGAGCGCTGGGAAAGCGTTGTCAAAATAGTATCCGATAAATTTGCGGATGGTGACGAACTCGATTTAGATGGGATTATCTATCTAATTGGAATTCAAGAATTGGGTAAATTTAAACAAGCTTTCAAGAAAGACGAAAAAGTAAACCTAATGCATATTGCCATTTGCCGTTTACTAGAACCGTATGGGTATTATGAATTCGAACATTTCGATAACGACGGTTGGCCACATTACAAAGTAAAAGAACAATTGCCAACGCTTAAAGCAGGAGAACAAGCCGTTTTAATGAAAGAAGCTGTTGTGAATTATTTTTTAGAGAAAGAGTTGATAAAATAAAAACCACCAAATGAAAATTCTACTGGTTGAGGACGATCCTACATTAAACAAAAACATTGGCGAAGTGCTTCAAGCAGAAGGATTTTCAGTAGAAGTGGTTTATGATGGAATTTTAGCCGAAAAACTACTTAAAAATAACACGTTTGATGTTGTTGTTTTAGACGTCAATCTTCCGGGTAAAAACGGTTTTGAAGTGTGTAAAAGTTTCCGTTTGTGGAACACTGAAACGCCGGTTTTATTACTTACTGCTTTCGATGATATTGAAGATAAAGTGCAAGGTTATGATGCCGGAGCCGATGATTATTTGACCAAGCCGTTTTTAATGCGCGAACTTATTTTGCGTTTAAATGCTTTGGCGAAACGAAAAGCAAATTTGTCCAAAGAAAATCAAGAAACCAAGATATTTTTCGATGACATTGTAATTGATTTACAATCCAAAACTGTTTTTAGAAATTCCGTTGCCATTGAACTCACGCTTCGCGAATACCAAATTTTAGTCAAATTGATTGAAGCGAATGGCGATTTCGTTTCTAAAACCGATTTAATCGAAACCATTTGGGGAAAATCATTCGATGCAAATACAAATACGATTGAAGTATATATCAATTTCTTGCGAAAAAAAATAGACAAACCTTTCGATAAAAATACTATTAAAACAAAAGTCGGTTTTGGCTACTATCTGGAAAAATGAAGATTGTAAATAAAATGCAAACGTACTTTTCGGCGGTGACGATTTTGTTGCTCGCTTTTACGCTTGCGATTATTTATTTCTTGTTTGCAGCCTATCGCGAAGAAGATTTTCAACAACGCCAAAAAGATAAAATCTACATTACGCTTCGTTTTTTGAGTGAATTTCAAGATATCGATAATACGATTTTGGAAAAATTGGGAAAAACAGATGTCGATAAATTGTATGATGAAAAACTGTTGATTTTTGACGCCAATAAAAAGTTGGTGTATTCCAGTATTGACGATACTCCTATCGATTATTCCGCTAAAATCTTAGAAACACTTTCCGAAAACAAGAATTGGTACGAAGGAAAAGACAAATTGTACGATGTCGTGGGCGTTTATGTAAAAAGAGGTGATGCTTCTTACTACGGAATTTCAAAAGCGTACGATACGTATGGGTATACCAAACTGAATTTCTTGAAATATATTCTGTTGGCGACTTTTATTTTCATTTCCATTGTTGTCATTTTGGTCGTGAATTATGTGTCCAAAAAAGTCTCTTTTCCTTTGGTTGAAATGACCCAAAAAATCAGCAATTTTGATTTGGATTCCAATATTGATTTCTCCACTACCGATTCTTCAATTGCTGAAGTGAGTGTACTTAAACAACAGTTTGAAGAAATGACCAATCGTCTGCATCAGTCGTTTGCTTTTCAAAAAAATGCAGTCCAACATATTTCGCACGAACTCAAAACGCCTATTGCTATTTTGGTTTCCAATTTTGAACAAATGGAAAAAGAGCAAAATGTTACTTTACTCCAAAAGTTGATTCAGGAACAAAAAGACAATACTAAAAAATTAAGCGAAATTATTTCGGTTTTACTCGAAATTTCCAAGTCAGAAAGCAATCAAAAAAGAGCGATAACTAAGTTTAGAATCGACGATTTAATTTACGATACCATTGCCGATTTGAATTTGTTGTATCCTGATTTTGTTTTTGCGGTCGAATATGTTGCCATTGAAGACGAAAATGCTTTAAATCTGGAAGCTAATCAAAACTTAATCAAGTTAATGTTGACTAATTTGATGGTAAATGCGGTTAAATATGCAAGCGAAAACAAAGCGAATATCAGTATTTCAACTTCAAATGAAAATGAATTAGAACTTACTTTTTCCAACAAAGGAAGCAGCTTAACCGAAGAGGAACAAAAGGTAATGTTTCAACATTATTTTAGAGGGAAAAACAGTAACAAAGCTTCCGGTTTAGGTTTAGGATTGTTTTTCATCTATCGAATTGTTCAACTGCATAAAGGGAAAATTGAATATCAATTCATTGAAAATCAAACTAATATTTTTACTGTAAGACTTCCTTTAAGCTAAATTTTATTTCCTTTAAGGTTATTTTAAGGTTGTTGTGGTCATTTTTGCTACTCAATTTTAAATGAAACAAAAATGACTTTAAAATATTGGAAAATCGTATGGATTTCCTGTTTTTTCATCTCATCTATCACTGCGCAAGACACCCTTCGTTTAAGCAGAATAGATTGTGAAGCTATTTTTCTAAAAGAAAATCTAACGTTAATTTCCGAAAAATTAGAAATCAACAAGGCCGAAGCCGAGGTAATTCAGGCTAAACTGTGGCCCAATCCTACTTTTACACTAGATCAAGTGAATTTATGGGCAACACCTTCACAACGCCAACATCAAGAAGTGGTGCCGTCATTGGTTGGAGATTTTGGTCGAAACCTACAATTTAGTGCTGAACTAGAACAGTTGATTTACACCGCTGGAAAACGAAAAAAACTAGTTGCCATTGAGCAAGTAGGCGTGGAAAAATCCAAACAATATTTCGAAGATTTATTACGAGGTTTAAAAGTTGAATTTCGTAATCAATTAACCAATTTACAATACTTGCAGTTATACCGAAAAGTGTATGTAAACCAAGTAGAATCGCTAAATAAGTTGATTGCGGCTTACCAAAATCAAGTAACGCAAGGCAACGTTTCCAAAAGCGAATACATTCGGTTGAAAGCACTTCAAATTGAAGTTTTTAAAAGCATTAATTCGATTGATAAAGAACTGCATGAATCGCAAAAAGAGTTGAAAAACTTAATGAAACTCAATCCAACTGTCGTTTTGGAACTCAATCCGGAAGGTTTTGAAAAAAGTAACGAAAACATTGGCTTTTTAGACGTAAAAAATTTAGTGGATCAAGCTAAAGAATCTCGTCCCGATTTTAAACTCGCCGAACTGGAACAAACCTATTACGATAAAAAGGTTGCGTACGAACGCGCTCAAAAAACACCGGATGTTACGTTCAAAGCGTTGTATGACAGAAACGGAAGTACCATGCTCAACTTCGTCGGTTTTGGATTGTCATTCGATTTGCCTTTTTTCAATCGAAATCAAGGAAACATCAAAATGGCGCAAATTGGTCAGGAACAAGCTAAATTCCAATTTCAGGAAAAAGAATTGTCCGTTGAAAACGAAGTGATTTTGGCGTTCCAAAACATCAATCGTTCGTTCGAATTCTTAACGCACATCGAACCCGATTACGAAAAAACAATCGATGCGATGTTGACGAGTTACACGCAAAACTTCAGATTACGCAACATCAGTTTACTTGAATTTCTCGACTTTTTTGATACGTATTTGGAAAACAAACAAGCCATTTTAGAAGCGGTTAAAGAAGTGAACGAAAAAGCAGAAGAACTCAATTTTGCAGTTGGAAAAGATATTATTAATTAAAAAAAAGGAATAAAATGTTTCATATCAAGAAAATCGGAGCATTCGCTATAGGTTTATTGTTTACCGTAAGTTGTACCAAACAAGTACCAAAAGCAGATGAATCGGTATCCAAAAAATATTGTATCAGCAGCAGTTTAAAATCTAAAATTGCATTTGATACTATTGTTAAAAAGAAAGTTACTGATGCCATTCATTTAACGGGTGCTGTTGAAGCCAATCCGGATCAAGTTGTGCATTTTATCAGTCTGGTAAACGGAGTGATTTCCAAAACCTATTTTTCATTGGGCGATAAAGTCCAAAAAGGTCAGATTTTAGCCGAATTGAGAAGTACAGAATTGATTGGCATGCAAGCCGAATTAAAAACGGTTGAATCTCAAATTAAAGTTTCCGAAAAGAGTTTACAAGCGGTTCAATCTATGTTTAACGACGGAATTTCTTCGGAAAAAGAATTATTGCAAGCACAAAGCGAATTAGCAATTTTAAAAGCAGACAAAATTAAAATAAGTTCCAATCTTCAATTGTATAGCGCAAGTGCCGAAAAAGGTGTGTTCCAAATCAAAGCGCCAACATCTGGAATTATAACTGATAAAACGATTTCTGCCGGAACGCAAATCACTGCCGAAGGAGAACCGTTATTTACCATTTCAAATTTAAACGAAGTTTGGGCAATGGTGAACATTCACGCTAGTAATGTTCAGAATATTAAAGAAGGAATGCCGGTTAATATTAAAACATTGTCGTATCCGGGAGAAATTTTCAACGGAACAATAAAAGTGGTTTCGCAAGTCTATGACAACGAAGAGCGCGTATTAAAAGCGCGAGTAGTTTTGAATAATGCCGATGGTCGTTTGAAACCGGGAATGCTTGTTGATGTTGTGGCTATAGAACTCAAAAACATCGAAGCTTTAAGCGTGCCTACTGACGCTATTATTTTCGATAATAATGAAAATTTTGTAGTGCTTTATAACGACGATTGCGATGTGAAAATTGTGAAAATTGATGTCATTTCAAAACATGAAAAAACGATTTATGTAGCCAATAATTTTCAGGAAGGACAAAAAATAATTGCCAAGAATCAGCTTTTGATTTTCGAACAACTTAAGAATTTCCAGAACTAAGAAACAATGCAAAAGTTAGTACAAAAAATAGTTGCTTTTTCACTAAAGAATCACATTGTCGTTTTCTTTCTCACAGCGGTATTGTTAATCGCGGGAATCATCAGTTACATTCACACACCAATTGAAGCTTTCCCCGATGTAACCAATACGCGTGCGCGAGTGATTACGCAATGGCCAGGAAGAAGTGCCGAAGAAGTAGAAAAATTCATTACGCTTCCCATTATGAAGCAAATGAATACCATTCCAAAAAAAGCGCAAGTGCGATCGATTTCCTTGTTTGGATTATCGGTTGTAACAGTCATTTTTAATGATGATGTAGAAGATTTTTACGCGCAGCAATATGCTTCAAATCGTTTGCAAAATGTGGATTTACCTGAAGGTGCCGATGCAGGAATTGAACCGCCTTATGGAGCAACAGGAGAAATTTTCCGTTATGTTTTAAAAAGCGACCGACCAATAAAAGAATTAACTGCACTTCACGATTGGGTTATCGAAAGAGAATTGGTTTCTGTTCCCGGAGTTGCCGATGTGGTAAGTTTTGGTGGAGAAGAAAAAACGTATGAGATAAAAATTAATCCAACGGAGTTAGCCAATTACGATTTGTCGCCGCTTGATGTTTATGAGGCGGTTTCCAAAAGTAATATCAACGTGGGTGGTGATGTCATTGAAAGAGGAAGCCAAGCTTATGTTGTGCGAGGAGTTGGTTTGTTGGATAAAATCGAAGACATCGAAAATATTTTAATCGAAGTAAAAGGAACAACGCCTATTTTGGTGAAACACGTTGCTGAGGTCAAAATTTCGGCAAAACCAAGATTAGGTTCTGTGGGTTTACAAGATAAAGATGATTTGGTGGAAGGTATAGTCGTAATGTTGCGTGGGGAAAATCCGGCGGATGTTATTGGCGCTTTAAAAGATAAAATCGAAGAACTCAACACGCGAATTTTACCCAAAGATGTAAAAATTGAACCGTTTATCGATCGAACAGAATTAGTGGAAACTACGGTTCACACAGTAACTAAAAACTTGGTTGAAGGCGTAATTTTAGTATCACTTATTGTATTTATCTTTTTGAACAATTGGCGTCTGACATTAATCGTTTCTTCAGTTATTCCATTAGCGTTTTTGTTTGCCATTGTGATGTTGCGCATCAAAGGAATGCCGGCCAACTTAATTTCGATGGGTTCGCTCGATTTTGGTTTGTTGCTCGAAGGTGCTTTGGTTATTTCCGAAGTCGTCTTTGTGGGGCTCGAACAAAAAGCCCACGAACTCGGAATGGAAAAATTCAACCGAATTTCAAAATCAGGGATCATTAAAAAGAGTGCCACTAGCGTAGCTTCGTACATCTTTTTTGCCTTATTCATTTTGATTATTGCGTTGTTGCCTATTTTCTCGTTCCAAAAAGTAGAAGGTAAAATGTTTTCGCCTTTGGCTTATACTTTAGGTTTTGCGTTACTAGGTTCGTTGTTGTTGAGTTTGACCTATGTTCCGGCAATGTGTAAAGTGTTGTTGACCAAAAATATTGTTGAGAAAGAGAATTTTATCACGCGAAGTTTCCGTAACGGCTTGTTTAAGTTGTATGAATTTACGGCACGTCATAAAAAAGGAACAATAGTTACGTTTGTTGCAATTTTTGTTGCGAGTGTTGTCGGAATTTTAAATCACGGAACAGAATTTTTACCCAAGTTAAACGAAGGTGCTATTTACGTTCGCGCCACTTTGCCCAATAGCGTCAATTTGGAAGAATCGAAACGTTTGGCACTCGAAATGAAAACCAAATTACTCGATTTTGAAGAAGTAAAATTTGTGCTGAATCAGGTTGGGCGACCAAATGACGGAACGGATCCAACAGGTTTTTTCAATATCGAATTTCACATTCAGTTGAAACCGGAAGGCGATTGGAAAAAGAAGATTTCGAAAGACGAATTAATTGAAGAAATGCGTTCGTCTTTACAAACCTATCCCGGAATTGTTTTCGGATTTAGCCAGCCGATTCAAGATAATGTGGAAGAATATGTTGCTGGTGTAAAAAGTTCGTTGGTTGTTAAAATTTTTGGTGATGATTTGTTCCAATTAGAAGAATATGCCAATCAAGTTGCAGGAAGTATCAAAGATGTGGAAGGAATTCAGGATTTGAACGTTTACCGAAATATTGGTTTACCCGAATTGAGAATTCAGTTGCACGATCATTTATTGGCACGCTACGGAATTGACAAAACCGATGCACAAGCGGTTGTAGAAATGGCTATTGGTGGTAGAGCGGCTACAACTTTTTATGAAGACGATAGAATGTTTGACGTACGAATTCGCTTTTCCAAAGAATACCGAAATAACGAGGAAAAAATTGGTGAGATATTAATTCCAACGAAAGACAACCGTAAAATTCCATTAAAAGAGATTTCAACTATTTCTTATTTGACTGGGCCAACATTTATTTACCGTGAAGGAAGCAGTCGTTACATTGCTGTTGGTTTTAGTATTGAAGGGCGCGATTTGGGAAGTACTATTACCGAAGCTAAACGAAAAGTAGCACAGGCAGTTCAATTACCCGATTCGTATAAAATGGAATGGGCAGGAGAATTTGAATCTAAAGAAAGAGCAACCAAACAGTTAATCACAATTGTTCCCATTTCGCTGTTGTTAGTCATGTTCTTATTGTGGATGAATTTCCAAGGGAATAAAAAAGATACGTTGGTTTCGTTTATCGTATTGCCATTTGCATTCATAGGAGGTTATTTCTCTTTATTTGTGACCAACACTACTTTCGGAATTTCATCAGGAATTGGATTTATCATTCTTTTTGGTGTAGCTACCATTGACGGAATTGTGCTAATCGGAAACATCAGGCAAAATCTGAATAAAAAAATGTCGTTGAAAGAAGCGATTTCAAAAGGTGTTTATGCGAGAATTCGCCCGGTTTTAATGATTGCTTTAATGGGTTCTATGGGGTTACTTCCGGCAGCTTTATCAACCGGAATGGGTTCTGAAGTACAAAGACCTTTAGCTATTATGATTGTAGGTGGACTAATTGTGTGTATGATTTTGTCAATTACAGTACTGCCTCAAGTGTATTATTATGCTTTAAGAGAAAAAAAACATAGTTCAGATTATTAATTACGGCATCTTTAGTTGGTTAAAGTAGCCTTTTGCCCCAATTATTCTTTTATTTTTTTCAATTTTGTAAAAAATAAAAATAACGTTTCCCTCAATTCAGGGAAACGTTATTGGGGTAAAAAATGAAAAAGAATGAAAATAGATAAGTTTGTTTTAGCCATAATAGGTGTTGTTTTGTTGGCATATTTGTTCCCGCAATGGGGGTCAAAAGGAAGTCCAATACCTTTAGATATCATAGGGCGTTTAGGAATTTCTTTAATTTTCTTTTTCTACGGATTAAAACTGCATCCTGATAAAATCAAAAGCGGACTCAAAAACTGGAAATTACACGTTGTGGTTCAGTTGGCTACTTTTTTGTTGTTTCCCGTTGTGGTTTTACTATTCAGACCATTGGCTTCCTCAGAACATACCGAAATGATTTGGTTGGCATTTTTGTTTTTGGCGGCTTTGCCTTCTACAGTTTCGTCTTCGGTTGTCATGGTTTCTATTGCTAACGGAAACATTCCGGCAGCCATTTTTAATGCCAGTATTTCAGGATTAATTGGGATTGCCATAACGCCACTTTGGATGGGTTTATTTTTGAAACAATCGGCAGCCGATTTTGACTTGGGTGCTATTTATATCAAATTGTTAACCGAAATTTTGGTTCCTGTTGTTCTTGGATTGCTGTTGCAGCGTTTTTTAGGAAAATATACCGCTAAGTATAATAAAGAGTTAGCCTTATTTGATAAAACGATTATTCTCATCATTATTTACAAAAGTTTTTCGGAATCTTTCGAAGAAAAAGTCTTTACATCTGTTAAACTAACTGATCTGATCTTTATTTTCGCAGCAGACATTTTGTTGTTTTTTGGTGTGTATTATCTCATTGGGTTTTTAGCCCAAAAATTAAAATTTAACCACGAAGACCAAATTACCGCTCAATTTTGCGGAACTAAAAAATCATTGGTTCACGGGACTGTTTTTTCTAAAATTCTATTTCCGGCGACAATGCCCACAGGTGTAATTCTACTGCCATTGATGTTGTTTCACGCAGCTCAAATTTTTATTATCAGTGTTATCGCTTCAAAGCTTGGAGTAAGAGACGAAAAGTAGTTTTTCCTCATAAAATGAGAAACTTTACAATTAAATCAAACCAAAAAAAATTTAATTCGTAAATTTGCGGTCAATTTAAGATTTGCAATGATTGACAAGATTAAAAATCACATTGAAGAGGTAAAAGCTTTTCATGCTGATAACAAGGAGAAAATTGAAGAGTTCCGTATCAAATACTTAGGAAGCAAAGGCTTGTTAAAAGAACTATTCGCTGATTTTAAAACCGTTCCGAATGAAATGAAAAAAGAGTTTGGGCAAGTGATTAATCAGTTGAAAACCATTGCTGAAGAAAAAGTAGCGGCTTTACAAGATCAAATCGAAAGTAAAGAAGTAGCAACAGGAATTTATGGCGATTTAACGCGTCCTGGTGATCCGGTAACTTTAGGGTCGCGTCATCCTATTTCTATAGTGAAAAATCAAATCATTGATATTTTTTCGAGCGTAGGTTTTAATGTTTCTGAAGGTCCGGAAATCGAAGACGACTGGCACAACTTTACGGCATTGAATCTTCCGGAATACCATCCGGCGCGCGATATGCAGGATACTTTTTTCATTCAAACGAATCCGGATGTTTTGTTGCGTACGCACACGTCATCAGTTCAGGTTCGTTATATGGAAAACAATCAACCGCCAATCCGAACCATTTCTCCGGGTAGAGTATTTCGTAACGAAGCGGTTTCTGCGCGTTCGCACTGTATTTTTCACCAAGTAGAAGGTTTATATATTGATAAAGATGTTTCTTTTGCCGATTTAAAACAAACTTTGTTGTATTTCACCAAAGAAATGTTCGGAAAATCAAAAATCCGTTTGCGTCCGTCGTATTTTCCTTTTACAGAGCCAAGTGCTGAAATTGATATTTATTGGGGTTTAAAAACCGAAACTGATTATCGTATTACCAAAGGAACTGGTTGGTTAGAAATTGGAGGTTGTGGAATGGTAGATCCAAACGTTTTGAAAAACTGTAACATCAACGCAGATGAATATACAGGTTTTGCTTTTGGTATGGGTGTAGAGCGTATTGCAATGTTGTTGTACCAAATTGGAGATATTCGTATGTTCTATGAAAATGATGTACGTTTCTTAGAACAATTCAAATCAAGTTTATAATCAAGTTTTTGTCATTCCGAACTCGTTTCGGAATCTTACACTATCAATAAATAAGGGACGAAATATTCGTTCCTTTTAAGTATCATGAAAAAAGACATTATCATCCCAAAAGTAGAAGGCGTTCATATTGTGGCAATTCAAGAATGGAACGACGATTTTCAAGAACATTCTTGGTACGCGTATTTGTTAAATGAAACCGACCAAAAGTTAGAAATGGCTATCGTGGTTTCAAGAGCTTACGGATTGATTAATGGCGAAAATAGAAAAACGGCAACTTTCCGTCATGCATTTAACGAAGTGGAACCCCAAACGGCTGTAAAAGTAGAATTGTTAGAAAACAATGTTTTACAGTTGAATAATGAGTTTATGTTGAGCTATTTCTTAGATGGAAAATTATACGATAAGAAATTCATTTTTAGAACCAATAGCATTAACGAAAAAGCACAAACTGATTTGCCGGTTATTGGGCGTCGTGGAGTTTTAGCAGTTTAATTTTCATTCTGAGTAAGCCAAAGAATGTCACTTCGAGCGGAGTCGAGAAGTCTCTTTAGTCAATACATTTAATCACAAATTCAATTATTTCCACATAGTTAATTGTAGAATTTATATAAAATCCTCAAATTTACGATTCTAAACAAACTGTAAAATGAGGATTTTTCTTTTTAATATACTTTTAATTGCCAACTCTATTTTTGCACAAGACGTTGCAAATCATGTCAATCCATTTATTGGAACAGGCGGTCACGGGCATACTTTTCCGGGCGCAACGGTTCCTTATGGAATGGTGCAATTATCACCCGATACAAGAATTGATGGCAGTTGGGACGGTTGTTCGGGTTATCATTATTCTGATTCGGTAATTTACGGATTTTCGCATACGCATTTGAACGGAACCGGTGTTTCTGATTATGGTGATATTATGTTGATGCCAACGATGGGCGAATCTTCATTTGATAATAAAGAGTATTCTTCTCCTTTTTCGCATGCCAATGAAAAAGCGTCTGCCGGATTTTATTCCGTGAAATTAGACAAACACAAGATTGATGTACGTTTAACCACTTCAACCCGTGTTGGTTTTCATGAATATACGTTTAATAAAGCCGGACAAGCCAATATTATTTTGGATTTAAACCATCGCGATAAATTGTTAGAAGGCGAAATTCGAGTAATTGATGATAAAACTATTGAAGTGTTACGTAGAAGTGAAGCTTGGGCTAGAGATCAATATGTTTTTGCGCTAATTGAGTTTGAAAAGCCAATAGATATTTCAAAGGTAAAATGTAATGGTGAAAAAGGAAGAAAATTTACGGGAACTGAATTAGCGTTATCTTTTTCAAGAAATGTAAAAAAAGGAGAAAAGATTAGATTAAAAGTTACTCTGTCAAACACTGGTTTTGATGGAACAGAAATAAATTCTACAGAAATACAACATTGGGATTTCAATAAGGTTCATACAGATGCTATAGCCGCTTGGAACAAAGAATTATCAAAAATCGAAGTCACTTCTGAAGACAAAGACAAATTAGCGATTTTTTACACGGCGTTGTATCATACTATGATGCAACCCAATATTGCGCAAGATATCGATGGAAAATATCGCGGTCGCGACAACCAAATTCATCAAACAGAAGGATTTGATTATTACACGGTTTTCTCACTTTGGGACACCTTTAGGGCAGCGCATCCGTTGTACACGTTGATTGATAAAAAACGAACAGCCGATTATATTAATACATTCATAAAACAATACGAACAAGGCGGAAGATTGCCTGTTTGGGAATTAGCGTCAAACGAAACCGATTGTATGATTGGTTATCATTCCGTTTCGGTAATTGCCGATGCAATGGCAAAAGGCATTAAAGGGTTTGATTATGAAAAAGCTTTTGAAGCAAGTAAGGCTTCCGCCATGCGCGATGTTTTAGGTTTAGATGTCTATAAAAAACAAGGATTCATAGGAATTGATGACGAGCACGAAAGTGTCTCTAAAACTGTGGAATATGCTTACGACGATTGGTGTATTGCCCAAATGGCTGTGATTTTAGGGAAACAAGACGATTATCAGTATTTCATGAAGCGTTCTCAAAATTGGAAAAATCTATTCGATTGGGAAACCGGTTTCATTCGTCCAAAGAAAAATGGAGGCTGGGAAACACCATTTGATCCTAAAGAAATCAATAATAATTTTACCGAAGGTAATGCGTGGCAATATACTTTTTTTGTGCCACAAGACATTCAAGGAATGATCGAAGCCTATGGTGGAAAAGTGAAATTTGAAACCAAGTTAGACGAAATGTTCAATAGTGAAAGTAAAACTACCGGCCGTAATCAAGCAGATGTTACCGGTTTGATTGGGCAATACGCACACGGAAACGAACCAAGTCATCACATGGCGTATCTGTATAATTATGTTGGTAAACCCGAAAAAACGAATGAAAAAATAAAGTTCATTTTAGAAAATTTCTACAAAAATGCACCCGACGGTTTAATAGGAAACGAAGATTGTGGTCAAATGAGTGCTTGGTATGTGTTGAGTTCGATAGGAATTTATTCGGTTACACCAGGAAACGCAGAATGGGCAAAAACAACTCCTTATTTTGAAAAAGCAACTATTAATTTCGAAAATAAAGAACAACTTACCATTACCAAAAAAGGTTTTAAAGGTTATTTAAAAGAAGTTTTGGCCAAATCTGAAAGCAAAAATGTATTTCCAATTATCCCAGTTCCAGTAATTCAAGCGGAAAGTAAATCATTTGAGGATAAATTGAATATTGAAATTAAATCTCAAAATTCAAATGGTGAGGTTTATTACATTATCTATGATAAAGATGATTATTTGGTAAAAAAGATGTTTGTTAAATACACAAAGCCTTTTGAAATAGCACAAACGGCAACAATTCAAGCTTTTGTAAAATACGGTAACACTTTAAGCGACACTATTTCCGCGCAATTTTTCAAAAAACCAAATAATTACACGATTAGCATTAAATCAATATACAATTCACAATATCATGCTGGCGGTCCAGAAGGTTTAATAGACGGAATTTTTGGGGTAACCAATTGGAGAAAAGGAGATTGGCAAGGGTATCAAGGACAAGATTTTGAAGCTACAATCGATTTGCAAAAAGAAATGAAAGTTTCAAGTATTACCGCAGATTTTTTACAAGATTCTCGCGCTTGGATTCTAATGCCTACTCAAGTGGAGTTCTATGTATCAAAAGATAATGTGACTTTTGAAAAAGTAGCCGAAATTAAAACCACTCTTGATCCTAAACAAGATAAAGTACAAACAGAAAAACTAAAAGTTGAGGTTTCTACTCAAGCCAAATATGTTAAAGTAATTGCTCGAAATTTCGGCAAATTGCCCGAATGGCATCAAGGTTCAGGCAGCGATGCTTTTATTTTTATAGATGAAATAGAGATTAATAAATAGTTGTTAAACTTAAAAAGGTTTCATTCTGTTTTGGTATTTTTATCAAATGAAGTCTTTTTCACGCTACACTCCATTAAAATTATTAGTCAGTTACCTGTTGCTTTTAGGTTTAATGTCTTCTACGGTTTGGTTTCTGTTCAAGCAGCAATCCAATCTCAATAAATCGCTTAAAGTAGACGAAAAAACCAACAGCAAACAATTAGCCTATGCGGAACTTATTCGTGATTTATACGAAGCCGATAATTATGCTAAAGTAGCTATCCGCAAAGGCGATAAAGTTTCCCAAAGAGATTTTATAAGTAAGAATAAAGAAATCATAACTTATATAGATTCTCTTAAAACATCAGTTTTGGATTCTGAACAAGGATTGCTGGATACCATTAAGCAGTATTTGAGTGTAAAAGAGCATAATATTGTAGAATTGCGAAGACTTCAAAATACCAGAGCAACTTCACCCATAGGAGAAGCTTTGCAAGGCATTAAAAACCTAGAGCAGGAGAAAGGAAAACTTACCTTAGAAAACTTTGTTCAGAATTTAGATGAATTGACCGATTATCAGCGCAGAGTGGCTCAGGAATATGTAGATTACTTGAATGCCAATGTACCCAGAGATCCTTCTAATTCGATTTCCCATCAAGAGGCAGATTCGTTGTTAACGGCTTCAAAAACAATATTGGAAACCGCTCAAAAAAAGAAAGATGAGAAGTCCATTTTAATCAAGACGAAAGAAATTCAACTTCTTCAAAATGAGCTTGCTATTACGCAAAAACTGTCTAATGTGATTAATCAGTTGCGAGAATCCATAGAATTGGAGCAACTTAAATTCCAAAAAGCTAAACTAGATAACCAAAACAAATCATTTGTTCTTTTACAAAAAGCGGCCTTAGCCTGTGCTATTGTCGTTGTTTTCTTCTTTTTTCTCCTTTCGGTAGATTTCTTCAAAAACAAAGTGTATCGCGAGAAATTGGAGATAGAGAAGCAAAAAACCGAGCAATTATTAGA
The DNA here is from genome assembly GCF_053570605.1 of Flavobacterium sp. U410. Classification (NCBI taxonomy): domain Bacteria; kingdom Pseudomonadati; phylum Bacteroidota; class Flavobacteriia; order Flavobacteriales; family Flavobacteriaceae; genus Flavobacterium; species Flavobacterium sp. U410. The sequence continues at coordinate 90,517 of NZ_JBSEFI010000005.1, read as the reverse complement.
ATCGCGCGAGCAGTTAATGACAACCGTGAGTCACGATATCAAAGCCCCTTTACAGTCGCTTTTAGGCTATAGCGAACAATTATTGGAACGAGAACATGAGTTCGCTAATCGAGAGCAGTTAATCAAGATTAAATCGGCGACCAATTACATTCAGCAGTTGGTCTCAAGTTTGTTGGATTATGTTCGGATGGAAAAGGGGAAAATTCAAGTGATTCACACGCAATTTGATTTGAACGAATTAATTGAAGAAAGCGCACAAAACATAGCCGATTTGAGTCAGAAAGACAAAGTTTCTTTGGTGTTCAAATTGTCGCAAACAGAAGGTTTTTTCATTTACAGCGATTATAACAAACTACGCCAAATTTTATATAACTTAATCGGAAATGCGTTTAAATTTACGCAAGAAGGCAGCGTAACAATTGAAACCCAAAAGACGAATGATACAGTGACTTTATGGGTTAAAGATACCGGAATCGGAATCTCCAAAGAAGCTTACGAAACTATTTTTAAGCCATTTACACAAGAAAATAACCAAGTCGAAATTTTGTATGGCGGAACCGGTTTGGGGCTTTCTATTTGCAAACGTTTGGTAGGATTACTCAACGGGACTATTTCGGTGGAAAGTAAAATAAATGAAGGAGCTACATTCTTGGTGAAAATCCCGCTTTTGAAACCTGATTTGACTAAAAAGCCGAAACAGATTGCTCTTGACGTGGCTTTTCTTATTGATGATGATTTATCTCAATTGAAGTTAAACCAATCATTGTTAAAACCTCATTTTAAAGAAGTATATACGTTTTTTGATGCTAATGAAGCATTGCGTTTTGGGAAAACCAAAAGGCCTTCGATTGTGGTAACCGATATTCAGATGCCACTACTCGATGGCTATACTTTTTTGGCTCAATTTCGACAAACTAAAGAAAACCAGTTGATTCCCGTAATCGCTACGAGCGGAAATTATCTTTCGGAAGAGTTATACCAATCCAGTTCGCGATTCGACTATTTTTTACCGAAGCCTTTTGGTGCTAAAGAATTGCTGGGAATTATTACAACTTTAGCCCATAAAGAACATTTAGAAACTCATGAGGAACCTAAAGATTTGAAAGAAGTCTTAGTTCGATTTTTAGGAGATGATAAAGAGTTAGTCCATCAGTTTCTAGAACAATATCTCACGGAATTTAAATCGGATAACGAAAAATTAAATACCGCTATACAAGATAAAAATGCGGTACAAGTGGCTCAAGCTTGTCACAAAATGGCAACGATGATTCATCAGTTACAAGAAACAACATTGGCCAACCAATTAAAAACAATAGAAAAGCAATTGCTAAAAAATCCCGAAATGGATGATTTTAAGAAACCGTTGGAAAATCTAAAACAACAATTAGCTGATTTTGAACAAAAAATTAAGTTTCTATATCAAAATAGCTGATTTTATTGTATAATGTTTTTCGAGCCATGCCTAAAATTTCAGCCGCTCTGCTTTTATTTCCTTTAGCTAAGGAAAGCGCATCCAGAATTGCTTTTCGTTCGGCTTCTTCTTTTAAGTTTAAGGAACTATGTGTAGGACTGATGCTTTCAAACGTGTGAAATTCTGAAGGTAAATCGTTGATATCAATACAATTACTTTGGCACAATAAAACACAGCGTTTCATTACATTTTGCAATTCTCTGATATTACCTGTCCAAGCGTATTGTTGTAAGGCTAAAAGCGCTTGCGTACTGATTTGGTTGACGCTTTTTTGAAGTTGCTCGGAAGCTTTTTCCATAAAAATTCGGGCAAAACCTTCAATATCTTCTTTCCGATTTCGCAAACTAGGTGTTTCAATCGAGAATTCGTTTAAACGATGATATAGGTCTTCTCTAAAAGTTCCGTTGGCAACAGCTTCTTTCAAGTTTTCATTGGTTGCCGAAATGATTCGAACGTCGACTTCAATTTCTTTTGTGCTACCAATTCGTTTGATTTTTCGTTCTTGAATGGCACGCAAAAGCAAAATTTGAAGTTCATACGGCAGATTTCCGATTTCGTCTAAAAAAAGCGTTCCGCCTGTTGCGGCTTCAAAACAACCTGTTTTATCCTGAATAGCACCGGTAAATGAACCCTTGATGTGTCCAAAAAATTCGCTTGCTGCAATATCTTTTGGAATGGCACCGCAATCGACTGCTATAAACGGACCTTCTTTTCGGGAACTTTTTTCGTGTATACTTTTAGAAGTGACTTCTTTTCCGGTTCCGCTTTCGCCGGTAATTAAAACAGTTAAAGGTGTTGGAGCAATTAAATCGATATATTTTTTAAGTTGTAACGCTGCATTGCTTTCGCCCCAAAAGAAAGAGCTTTCCGCTTCATCTTTACCTTTAGGTTGAACATGTACAGTCGTTTTTTTCTGAGGTTGTGTAGTTACTTTTTGTAAAACAAGTAAAACTTCTTCAGGAACAAAAGGTTTGGCTATATAATCGGCAGCACCTTTTTTCATGGCATTAACCGCTGTTTTTACATCAGCATAAGCTGTCATCAAAACAAAAGGAGCTTGAATTCCTTTAGCTCTTATTTCGCTTAAAAGTGTAATTCCGTCACCATCCGGCAGTCGTAAATCAGATAGGATAATTTCGAAAGTGTTTGTATTCAGAATATCTAAAGCTTCTTTGGTAGAGAAAGCTTGTTGTACAACATATTGATTGCGAGTTAAAAAGTGACTCAACATGTTGTTAAAGGTATTGTCGTCTTCTATTAATAAGAGTTTCGGCATTTCTTTTTTTTAAAAATAGAAAAATCAAAACACTTTTTTCTTAATTTTTCTATAAAAAAGAAGGCTGTGTTTTAAAACACAACCTTCTCAAAGAAATAAACTACCCACAAGATTTATTTGTTAATCCAATTTCCGCTAGCATCAGCGTACACTGTTTTTACTTCTTTTTTAATCACCAATTCCAATTTGTATTCTTTATTCTCGTTGATGTAGGCTTTTTCAAGAGTTGCTCCGGCATAATCCTTAGCAATAGCATCTAAAACTGGTTTTGCTACTTCTGCGGTTGAAATCTCTTTGAATTCATCAGTAATAGTAGTTTCAATTGTAGTTAAAGTTTCAATTTCGTTTGCAATAGCAAAACTTGTAACGGATGTGCAAGCAAAAATAGCTGCAATAAATACTTTTTTCATAATCACATTTTTTTAGTTATTTGATTAATGATAATGAAAAGAATGTGCCAGTTAATGGCTTTGTTGTTAATTTTTTGTATTTCAGTTGTTTATATTTTTATATGAAAAGCGACTTGTGTAAATAGGTAACAATTGCTGTGAAAATTGTGTAAGGATTAGTCGGTTTTAATTCTATTTTTTAATCGGAAACAGAATAGACCAAAAAATAGAAATAATTAAAACGCTTCCTACAACAGCCAGAGAAGCAGGAGAAGATATATGAACAAAAGGAGCAATAATCATTTTAACTCCTATAAACGCTAAAATTAAAGCTAATCCGTAGTGCAAACGCCCGAACATATACATGAAGTTAGCCAAAAGAAAATAAAGTGATCTAAGCCCAAGAATAGCAAATATATTTGATGTATATAAAATAAAAGGATCATCAGGAGCGATGGCAAAAATGGCAGGAATACTGTCAACTGCAAAAAGTAGATCTGTGAATTCGATGATGGCTAAGACAACAAAAAGCGGTGTTGCCATTTTGATTCCGTTTTGAACAGTGAAGAATTTGTCTTGATCAAATTTGTCACTAACCTTGAAGAATTTATGTACGATTCGTGCCCCAGGACTTTTAGAGAAATCTTTATCACCTTCGTCCTCACCGTGACTAAACCAAGATTTGAACCCGGCAATAATTAAGATAAATCCAAAAAGAGTTAAAAGGTAATTGATTTTTACAGGTTGACCAAAAAGTTCCATTTCAGGTAAATAGGTGTAGTTTAAAATCCAAACGCCTGAAAATATAAAAATAGCTCGGAATAATAAGGCTCCTATAACACCCCAGAACAAGACTTTATGCTGAAGCTCTCGAGCCACATTAAAATACCCAAAGACTAAAATGAAAACAAAAAGATTATCTACCGAAAGCGCTTTTTCAATCCAATAAGCACCTTGAAATTGAGAAAATTTCTCAACCCCCATGAAGTAATAGATAATCCCGCTGAACCCCATGGCTAATGAAATCCAAATAACCGACCAAATTGCTGCCTCTCTACTAGAAATGGCATGACTTTTTTTGTTTAAAACTCCTAAGTCCAGAATTAACATCGCCAAAATGGTAATGGTAAAAACAGTAATAATAACAGGATGGTTGATTAAGTGATCCATGAAGAAATTTTTTGCAAAGATAGAATGTGTTTTTTGAACCAAGAGAATTGGAGGTAACTGATTGTATTTCAATTTTTTACAAAAAAAAGAAAAACTCTGAAATTTCATTTAACCTAATGATTTTCAGAGTTTTATAATTTTATTTCTTAAGAACGTGTCTTAATCCAGTTTTTCTGTTAATTTTTTAAATACTGTTTTAGGGTCTTTATTCTCATATAGAATTCCATAAACGGCATCGATAATAGGTGTTTTGGCACCATATTTTTGATTTAATAGGTAGGCACTTTTAGTAGCATAATAACCTTCGGCTACCATACTCATTTCCATTTGAGCTGATTTTACGGTGTAACCTTTACCAATCATATTTCCGAACATACGATTTCGGGAAAAAACAGAATATCCTGTTACCAATAAGTCACCCAAATAAGCCGAGTTATTGATGTTTCGCTTCATTTTGTGTACTTTTCGAATGAATTTCTTCATTTCGCGAATAGCATTACTCATCAAAACCGATTGAAAATTATCGCCATAGCCTAAGCCGTGAGCAATTCCTGCAGCAATGGCATAAATGTTCTTCAGCATAGCAGCATATTCAGTTCCTACGATATCATCAGAAGTTTTAGCTGTAATATAGTTACTACTAAGATTTTTAGCCATAATTTTAGCTTTTTTCAAATCGCCGCAAGCAATAGTAAGATAAGATAGTCTTTCCAGAGCTACTTCTTCTGCATGACATGGACCCGTAATAACACCAATGTTTTCATACGGAATATCATATTTCTCATGAAAATGCTGACCTACTATCAAACTGGTTTCAGGTACAATACCTTTAATAGCCGAAAAAATGACTTTGTGTTCTAAACTTTCGGTAAGTTTAGATAGCTCACCATCTAAAAAAGCAGAAGGAATAGCGAAAATAATATAGTCTGCAAATTTTACAGCTTCATTGATATCATTAGTTAGGTGAAGCTTTTTAATGTCAAATTCAACAGAACTTAAATAATTAGGATTATGTCTTTGGTGCTTTAAATGTTCAACAGCATAAGTGCTTCTCATATACCAAGCAATTTCTCGTTGGTTTTCACATAACATTTTGGCTATAGCCGTAGCCCAACTTCCTCCGCCTATAACGGCAAATTTGGGTTTTTCTTCCATTTGTTTACAAATTAAGGAAATTCAAAGGTATAACATTAAGTCGAGAAATAAAAAACGTTTTCGTTACCGATGTTTATCGGAAATACAAACTTTAACAAATTTTTAAAATGGAGAAAGACAATTAAAAGCTTTTATAGGTCGTTATTATCACAAAGTTCATGTTTATAGCTTTGCTACCTTTAAATAGTTTTTGGGTTAAGTCTATTTAAGTTTTGGTTGGTAAAAAAACGGTCTGATAAATTCAGACCGTTTTTTGTTTTCTATGAATAGAATTAGTAACTCATTTCCACAATTTCACGAACTTTTTCCGGTGTTACTTCTTGTTTTTCACCTAGACCTTTCCAACCGCGTTCTTCAAAGCGTTTTACGATAATTTCGGCAGTTTCCGAGTAGTTTTCGGTGTTTTCTGATATTTTGGTTTTCATTCCCATAGTGTGGAAAAAGGCAACTGTTTTTTCAATAGCCTGATGTGCGATAGTATCGTCACTTCCGGTTAAGTTCCAAACACGTTTTCCATATTGAGCCAATTTTTCTTTTTTACTTTCAAACATGACTTTGTAAAGATTTGGGCCAATGATTGCTAAAGTTCGGGCGTGATCAATTTCGTATAAAGCGGTTAATTCATGACCAATCATGTGTGTAGCCCAATCGGCAGGAACTCCTTTACTGATTAAACCGTTTAATGCCATAGTACAACTCCACATATAATTAGAAGCCAAACTATAATCGGTAGGATTTTCTACTACACGTGGTCCTATTTCAATTAAGGTTTGTAGAATTCCTTCGGCAATGCGATCTTGAAGGATGGCATCGTGGGAATAGGTTAAATATTGCTCCATGACATGAGTGAAAGCATCAACTACACCATTTTGCAATTGGCGCTTTGGTAGCGATTCAATAACTGTTGGGTCACAAATTGAAAATTTGGGAAACAAGGCACTTCCGCCTAAAGTTAATTTTTCATGAGTAGCCTCAATAGTAACCACAGCACCTGAATTCATTTCAGATCCTGTTGCAGGTAATGTTAATACTGTCCCGAAAGGAACGACTTCATTACTATCTTTGAATAAAATACGTTTTCTAAGAATATCAGCTTCATCACCTTTGTAATTTACGGCAGCAGAAATAAATTTTGTCCCATCAATAACGCTTCCACCACCTACAGCCAAGATAAAATCAATGTTTTCTTTGCGAATGATTTCAACTGCTTTCATTAGCGTTTCAAAGCGAGGATTAGGTTCTATGCCTCCGAATTCAATTACTTCTACGTTTTGTAAGGCATCTTTAACTTGATTGTAAATACCATTTTTAAAAATACTTCCGCCTCCATAAGTCAATAAGATCTTTTGGGAAGGAACTAAAGTAGAAAGTTTTGTGATTTGTCCTTTTCCAAAGACATAATTTACCGGATTGTATAATTCGAAATTGTTCATAGCTCTTGTTATTAAATTGTGTCTAACAAAGTTACAAAAAGCAAAATAGAACAACTGATAAGGGAATGTTAAGGTTATTTCTTTACTTTTGTGTATCAGTTACACAAAAGGTGAAATATGCAAGAAATAAGACTGGCAGTAGATGCAATTATTTTCGGATATAAAGAGATGGAGCTTTATGTTTTATTGATTCAGCAAAAGTTTGGAAGTCAAAATTCATATTGGGCACTTCCCGGAGGTTTGGTGAAAGAAGATGAATCATTAATAGATGCTGTAAAAAGAGAACTGCAAGAGGAAACAAATGTAAAAGTTAACTACTTGGAACAGTTGTATACTTTTGGTGATGATATTACGAGAGATCCCAGAAATAGAGTGGTTTCTGTTGCTTATTTTGGTTTAGTTGATCCGACCAAATTAATTTTAAAAGCAGATACTGATGCAGATACTGTTGCTTGGGCGAAAATCAAGAACGTCCCAAATTTAGCTTTCGATCACAATGAAATGATTACTAAAGCAATTATACGTTTAAAAGACAAACTAACATACAAACCTATTGGGTTCGGGTTACTTCCAGAAAAATTTTTGTTTTCAGAATTAGAGAATCTTTACACCACAATTTTGGAGAAAGAAATTGATCGAAGAAATTTTAGAAAAAAAATGTTGAGTTTCGGGATTATAGAAGAAACAGAAGAGTTTGCCAATAAAAAAAGTGGTAGACCAGCAAAGTTGTATAAGTTTAAATATTCTGAATATCAGAAGCTTGAAAGAGAAGGATTTCATTTTGAAATCAAATTTGCGTAAATTTTACACAAAAAGTTTTGTCGAGAAAAAAATAAAATATACATTTGTGTGAAATAAACGCAAAATATTATGTTTCTCAACTTAGACCCACACTTTAGTCCTTTCGGAAAACAACAAGAAATAGAATTCAATAGTTTTACTTTTTCCGGAGGTGAGCCACATATTAAAATTACTTTCAATTTTGATATTGATCAAGTGATTACGATTACTCACAGAATAAATTCATTTAATGATTTAGGATTGTTTTGTTTGGCTGTAGATGCTTTAAGAAGAATGGGCGTAAAAACAATTAATGGCTTTATTCCTTATTTTCCGGCTGCAAGACAAGATAGACTAATGGTAGTTGGTGAACCTTTGTCTGTAAAAGTGTATACCGATATTATAAATGCTCTAAATCTTAATAAGATACAGGTTTTTGATCCACACTCTGAAGTGACTCCTGCTTTGTTGAATAATTGTGAGGTTATTAGTAATCATGAGTTTATAAAAAAAGTGAAGAATAGAATAGGAGATGAAGTTTTGTTAATTTCTCCCGATGGAGGCGCTTTAAAGAAAATTTATAAAGTATCTGAGTATTTAGGAGGAGTTGAAGTAGTGGAGTGTAGCAAAAGCAGAGATGTAAAAACGGGAAAACTTTCCGGGTTTAAAGTGTATGCCGAAGACCTTCAGCAAAAGTCTTGTTTGATTGTTGATGATATTTGTGACGGTGGAGGAACTTTCGCAGGTTTGGCTAAGGAGTTGAAAAATAAAAATGCCGGGAAATTGTATCTGGCGGTCAGTCATGGAATTTTCAGTAAAGGATTTGATAGTTTGAACGATTTTGAACGAATATTTATGACCAACTCATTTAAGAACATTACAAATGATAAAGTTGAAGTAATCAACATCAAAATGTAATATGAAATATACCATTGAAAATATAGATGCAGAAAACAAGTTTCTTTTCTTTTGGGGGCATCAACCTTCTAAAGACGGCAATATCACCAAGACGTGTTTGAGTCAGTGGTGGGAAAGTAGTTTTGTTGTAGAAGGTGTAGAATACAAAACAGCAGAACATTGGATGATGGCTAAAAAAGCTGATTTGTTTGGAGATCAAGAGATTTTAGAAAAGATATTAATTTGTGAATCTCCTGCTGAAGCTAAAAAGCTAGGAAGAGCAGTTAAAAATTATGAAGATTTTATTTGGAATGAAAACCGATTTAAAATAGTAAAAGAAGGTAATTTTCATAAGTTTAGTCAAAATCAATTGCTTAAAGAGTTTCTTTTGAATACTAAAAATAGAATACTAGTAGAAGCAAGTCCGGTTGATGCTATTTGGGGAATCGGAATGGCAAATGACCATAAAGATGTTCATAATCCGGAAAAGTGGCAAGGATTAAACTTGTTAGGATTTGCTTTGATGGAGAAAGCTAATCTATAAAAGAATCCTTTGTTGTTTTTTTATAAAAAACAACAGGGTAACCTTTTGTGGTTATAAAAAATAAAAATATGAACCCAATATTATTAACGGACGGATACAAAGTAGATCATAGAAGACAGTATCCGGAAGGAACCAGTTTAGTATATTCGAACTGGACACCAAGAAAATCAAGAATTCAAAATGTAGATGAAGTGGTTTTCTTCGGTTTACAATATTTTATTAAAAAATACATTTTAGAAGATTTTCAAACGCATTTTTTTAATAAACCAAAAGAAGAAGTTACCAAAAAATATGCGCGCCGAATCAATAATTATTTGGGAGAAAATCAGGTAGGAATAAAGCATATTGAAGAACTACATGACTTAGGTTATATCCCAATGGTTTTTAAAGCGCTTCCTGAAGGTGCTTCTGTACCCATTCGCATACCAATGTTTACCATGTATAATACATTGCCCGATTTTTTTTGGTTGACTAATTATTTTGAAACTTTATTGTCTGCTGTTGTGTGGTTGCCTTGTAATTCAGCTACAATAGCAAAACAGTATCGAAAAGTGTTAGACAAGTATGCGGCAGAAACGTCATCTGTTCCCGAATTTGTAGATTGGCAAGCACATGATTTCTCAATGAGAGGAATGGCAGGAATTGAAGCTGCAGTAATTTCTGCAGCGGGACATTTGTTGAGTTTTACAGGAACCGATACCATTCCGGCTATTGAATTTTTGGAAGAATATTATAATGCCGATTCGGATAAAGAATTAATTGGTGGGTCCGTTGCAGCAACGGAACATTCAGTAATGTGTATGGGAACTACAGAAGGAGAATATGATACCTTTAAAAGGTTGATTTGTGACGTTTATCCTAAAGGGGTTGTTTCTATTGTTTCTGATACTTGGGATTTGTGGAAAGTGCTAACAGATTATCTTCCTAAATTGAAAGAAGAAATCGTTAATCGTGAAGGTAAAGTTGTAATTCGTCCCGATAGTGGTGATCCGATTTATATTTTATGCGGCAATCCGAATGGGAAAACAGTTGAAGAAAGAAAAGGAGTAGTCGAACTGCTTTGGGATACATTCGGAGGAAGAATAAATGAAAAAGGCTACAAAGAATTAATACCTCAAATTGGTGCAATTTATGGCGATAGTATTACCATTGATAGAGCGACTCAAATTTGTGAAAAATTGAAAGAAAAAGGATTTGCATCTACGAATGTAGTTTTAGGAATAGGATCTTTTACTTATAAATACAATACTCGTGATACTTTTGGTTTTGCCATGAAAGCTACTTACGGAGAAGTGAATGGAGAAGGACGAGCTATTTTTAAAGATCCTATTACAGATGACGGAACTAAAAAATCAGCTAAAGGATTGATGAAAATAGAAACAGATAACAATAAATATAAATTGGTTGATGAGGTTTCTTGGGAAGAAGAAAAAACAGGAGAATTGCAAGAAGTTTTTCGAGATGGAAAATTATTAATTAATCACACGTTAGACGAGATTCGTAAAAGAATGCAATAAAAGAAAAGGCTGAATTATTTTTAGCCTTTCTATTTTTTATAAAATAAATTATGTTCTACATACTCTAAAACATTTTCAGGAAGCATTGGTCTTACGCTTTTACCGTCTTTTATGCTTTTTCGGATAAAAGTAGACGAAAGCTCAATAACCGGAGCACCTACACGATGAATTTTAGGATGATTGATAAACTGCTCATCAATTTCTCCCGAATTCACTCTTGGATACACATAAACCTCATGATTTTGAAGAATGACTTCATAGTTTTTCCATTTATGTAGCGAATTCAAATTGTCTTCGCCCATAATCAAACAAAATTCGTACTTAGGAAACTTTTCTTGTAAATGCGCTAAAGTATTAACTGTATAATTCGGTTGAGGTAATTTGAATTCAATATCGCTCGGTTTAATTTTTTCATAGGCTTCCGTAGCCAAATGAACCATGTGTAACCGATGATAATCGTCTAATAAAGTGTTTTTTTGTTTGAGCGGATTATGGGGTGTTACCACCATCCAAATTTGATCTAAATCAGAATATTCAGCAAAATGATTAGCTATAATCACATGGCCTATGTGAATAGGGTTAAACGTTCCAAAATACAATCCGATTTTCATAAAATTAGTGGCTAGTTACTAATTACTTCTTAGATATAAATTCTTTAACCAATTGATAGGCTTCTTCTTTAGCAGTATCTAAATCATAATTCTTAATAATAGTGTCAAATTGTGGGGCAGTTGCTAGTTCAACGTGTGCTTTAGCAATTCGCATGTTAATCTTGTCTTCACTTTCTGTCGAACGTTCTTTTAAACGACGTTTTAATTCATCAACACTGGGCGGTTTCACAAAAACAGCTAACGTTTCTTCCGGAAATTTACGTTTGATGCGAAGTCCACCGGCTACATCAATATCAAAAATTACATGCTTTCCTTTGGCCCAGATGCGTTCCACTTCTGTTTTTAGCGTTCCATAGAAATTGTCGGTATACACTTCTTCCCATTCCACAAAATCTTCCGCTTTAATATGTTTTTTGAACTCTTCCCAAGAAATAAAATAGTAATCTTTTCCAGCTACTTCTTCACCGCGTGGTGCTCGGGTAGTGCATGAAATAGAAAATTCTAAATCTAATTCCTCTTTTCCTAATAAATACCTGACAATAGTAGTTTTGCCCGATCCGGATGGAGCCGAAAAAACAATTAATTTACCTTTTTGTGTTGAACTCATTTTGTAGTGTTGCGTTGTTATTTTTTTAAGTAGTTTTGATATGACAACTAAAGAACATTTAAAACTTGTTCTTTGATTTTTTCTAATTCGTCTTTCATTTTTACGACTAGCTTTTGCATACCCGCGTGATTCGATTTAGAACCCATGGTATTGATTTCTCTTCCCATCTCTTGCGAAATAAAGCCTAGTTTTCTACCATTAGCTTCTTTGCCTTCCATCGTTTGGAGAAAATAATCCAAGTGATTTCCTAAACGAACTTTTTCTTCCGTGATGTCCAATTTTTCAAGATAATAAATCAATTCTTGTTCAAAACGATTTTCGTCAACTGAAGTGCCTAATTCTGTAATGGCATTTTGTAAACGCTCTTTTACGTTTTGTATGCGCTCCGGATCAAGAGCTAAAGCTTCATCCATGTAAGTGCGGATATTTTGGATGCGTAATTTGAAATCTTTTTCCAAGCTCGCACCTTCTTCTGTTCTGAATTGATTGATGTTTGTCAGAGCTTCGCTTATGATGTTTTCAATTTGCTTCCACTCGTTCTCATCAATATCTTCACGCTCTGTTTTAAGAGCATCAGGCATTCTAACTGCCATTTTCATTAATTCCGTAGCATCAGCATCAGGAATAACTGCTTGCATTTGATGGATATAGCTTTTTACAATCGGAACATTTATTTTAGAAGTAGTTTCTTCTCCGGTAATTTCAACATAAAGCGAAAAATCGATTTTGCCACGTTCTAAGCTTTGTGAAACAGTATTGCGAAGGGAAAGCTCCATTTCGCGATAAACAGAAGGCATTCTCACATTCAAATCAAGCCCTTTGCTATTTAAAGATTTTATTTCAACAGTAATTTTCTTGGTTGGTAATTGTAAAAACGCTTTACCAAAACCGGTCATAGATTGTATCATATATTCGTGATATAGACTACAAAAGTAATTAATTGAAGCGGATAAGCCAAAAAGACTTAATATTCTGTCGTTAAAAGAAAAAGTCAGACATTAGTCTGACTTTAAGATAACGCTTTTATAATTATAGTTAGTGATTACAACAAAATATTGTGAAGCTAATATAGAAAAAGTTTTTTTGAATCAACTAAGAATTTAAAAAATCAGCTAATGCTTTTAAGTTTTTTGGACTGTTGCCAATAAAAATAGAATCATCGCTAATAATTACCGGACGGGCTAAAAAAGTGTAATGTTCTAAAATATAGCGTTTAAAATCGGCTTCCGATAATTTTTCGTCTTTCAAGTCCATTTCTTTATACAATTTCGCTCTTTTACTAAATAAACTTTCATAACTTTTAGACAATTTGTGCATTTCTTCCAATTGTTTAACCGTGATGGGGTGCTCTTTTATATCCTGAAGTTCAAAATCTTTTAAGTTAGGTATCGATTGTAAAATACGTTTACAAGTATCGCACGTTTTTAAGTAGTAAATCTTTTTCATGAAGTAGTATTTAGTACAAAAGTAAGAATTTGAAGCGAATGTTAAAGTTTGTTTGCCATTCATTTTCCCGCTATCCGCTTTACAAGGTGTCGCTGCTATCGGGGCTAAAGAGCAAATGAAAGGTCTATTTGTAAAGTTCTTTTCGTAACTTCGTTAGAAAATCAAAAATATGGAAACTACTTTTAGAATCAATCAAACCAGCCGACAAGTTTTAGCTCCTTTTTTAGAAGAACTTAGCTTGGAACAGTTAAATACTATCCCGCAAGGTTTTAGAAATAACATTATTTGGAACATAGGACATATTGTGGTAACCCAACAACTTTTAGTATACAAACTATCCGGTTTGCCAATGTATATTTCAGATGAAATTGTTGCAAAATATCAAAAAGGGACAGTACCAACATCTCCGGTTACACAAGAAGAAGTAAATGAAATAAAAGGAATGCTTTTCTCAACAATAGAACAGCAAAAAACCGATTTTGAGTTGGGTATCTTTAAAAACTTTTTTGAGTATACCACACAAACAGGGAATTTTACAATTCACAATGTGAAAGAAGCTTTCGAGTTCAATAATTTTCATGAAGGATTACACATCGGCGTTATTTTACAACTTAAAAAGTTAGTCTAATTAGCTAACTTTGTCCAAAATTTAAAATCATGAAGTTTAATACAAAAGCCATTCATGGTGGGCAGCATCATGAAGAAGTTACAGGTTCAGTAATGCCTCCTGTATTTCAAACCTCTACTTTTGCACAAGTGTCTCCGGGAAAACCAGTTGGAGATTATGAATATAGCCGAGCGGCAAACCCAACGCGTACTGCATTAGAAGATGCTTTGGCAAGCATTGAAAACGGAACGAAAGGGTTAGCTTTTTCATCGGGATTAGCAGCAACCGATTCTGTGTTGAAATTGCTTAAACCGGGCGATGAGGTTATTGCTATGGACGATTTATACGGAGGAACGTATCGTATGTTTAGTCGTATTTATAGTGAATTCGGAATCAAATTCCATTTCGTAGATATGACAAACCTTTCGGCATTAGAAGCTTTGATTAATGAAAATACAAAATTAGTTTGGGTAGAAACACCAACCAATCCATTAATGAAATTAGCGGATATTGCTGAGATTGCAAAAATTACGCAAAAATATCCCGATATTCTATTTGCAGTAGATAACACTTTTGCAACACCTTATTTGCAACGTCCTTTAGATTTAGGTGCTGATATTGTAATGCATTCGGCTACCAAATATTTAGGTGGACATTCAGATGTTATTGCCGGTGCTTTAATTGTAAAAGATGCAGCTCTTGGGGAGAAATTGCATTTTGCACAGTTTGCTACCGGAGGAACACTTGGGCCAATGGATAGCTATTTGGTGTTAAGAGGAATTAAAACGCTGCATTTGCGTGTGCAACGTCATTGTGAAAATGGACAAAAAGTTGCAGAATATTTGAATAATCATCCGGCTGTGGCTAAGGTGTATTATCCGGGGTTAGCTTCTCATCCTCATCATGATATTGCAGCTAAGCAGATGAAAGGCGGTTTCGGGGGAATGGTGACTTTTACATTTAAATCGGGTGCAAAAGAAGATGCTATACAATTCTTAGAAAAAGTGAAAGTATTTACTTTAGCAGAATCTCTGGGAGGAGTAGAATCTTTAGCAAATCATCCGGCATTAATGACGCATGCCTCTATACCTGCTGAAAAGCGAGCTGAAGTAGGCATTACAGATGATATGGTTCGTTTAAGTGTTGGTGTAGAAGATATTGAAGATTTACTTCAAGACTTAGAACAAGCATTGAAATAAGTTAAAAATAACCGGAAAGATACTGTTTAAAAAGTCTATTTTTTAAACAGTATCTTTTAAAAGATAGTTTTTAGAAATTTTAAAATTTCACGATTAGTCTCTTCTTTGTTTTCAAGGTAGCTCATGTGTCCTCCGTTAAAAACTAGTACTGTTGTGTTGGTTCCTTCAGCTTGCTGTAAAGTTTCTTTAAGATCTAAAACCGGATCTTTGTCGCCAATGATCAGTAATTTCGGAAAATCTGCTTGATGTAGAATGAATTCGCGGTCTTTTCGAAGTTTAATCCCTTCTTGAGTGGCTAGAATTCCTTGTAAAGATGTTTTGACAGCTTCATTTTTTACATGTTCAATTTCTTCTGCCATTGCGGTTTGATTGCTCTCACTAAATAAATTGACAATAGCCATGGAAATAGCAGCAATATGATTTTTTTGGAACACTTTTTTGGCTCGATCTCTATTTTTCTTTTTAGTTGGCGAATCTTCTTTTGTGGTCGAATTCAAGAGAACTATTCCTTTGACCATCTCAGGGTATAATTCAGTAAAAGCCAATGCTGTGTAGCCACCCATGGAGTGTCCAATTAAAACCGCTTCTTTAATTTTTAGATGTTGGAGCACATGAAAAACAGCATCAGCCATATCTTCCATCGTGTGGATGTAACCCAAACTTTCGGTTTCACCATGACCTAATAAATCAATAGCAACAACATGATAGTTTTTAGCCAATTCAGGTTCCAAATAACACCACATTTTTAGGTTCTCCAAGAAACCATGAAGTAAAACAACAGTGTTTCCTGAGCCGTTTTCGGTGTAGTTAATGATAGCTTTTTTATAATGGACTTTTTTCAAAAGAATCAGTTTTTGCAAAAGTAAGGATTAGAAAGCAATAGTAAGGTAATTATATTTCGAGAAAAGTATGAGTGTAGAAATGAAGTTTAGAAGGGTAAAAGAGGTAATAAGAAACGATAGATTGTGAATATTTATGATTAGGAATCCGATACAAATGGTTATTTTTGAGAAAACGAATTAGTATGCTTGATAATTCTCCGAAGCGGTTTGACCGGATTGTTGCCTTGCTCATACAATTGCAATCAAAAAGAGTTGTAAAAGCACAAGAACTGGCAGATCGTTTTGAGGTAAGTTTAAGAACAATCTATAGGGATATTCGCTCTTTAGAGGCTTCCGGAGTTCCGGTCTATGGAGAGCCGGGTGTCGGTTATTCATTAGTAGAAGGATATCGATTGCCTCCGGTAATGTTTACCCGCGAAGAAGCCGGTAGTTTTATTGCGGCTGAAAAACTGATGCAGACATTCATTGATAAAGAATTAGGAGCACATTACACTTCTGCTATGTTTAAAATCAAATCTGTCTTGAGAAACTCTGACAAGGATTGGTTGTCAGCTATTGAGTCAAAAGTTATTGTTCAGAGAACAGGAAGTAAGTTATTTAATGATGCTGTACCGGAAGCAATGGCCGTTCTTTTTGAAAGCATTGCTGATAAAACGCAAGTGAAATTACAATATCAGGCGTTTGAAGCTCAAGAAGTATCGGAAAGAACTATTGAGCCGGTTGGGATCTTTCACGATAATAATAACTGGTATGTGTTCGGTTTTTGTCATTTGAGAAAGGATTATCGCCAATTTAGGGCAGATAGGATTCAAAGTATTAAAATAACAAAACTTCCGTTTGTAAAAGAACATGAAGCTTTAGAAATATATCTAAACAAAGAAAAAGAATATCCTACTACAAAAGTGGTGCTTTTAGTAGATAAAAAGGTTTCCAAATATCTTGAAAATGAGAAAAAATACCATGGTTTTATTTCTCAGAAAAATGTAGAGGACAAGATAGAAATGACTTTTTTAAGTCGTGACATTGAAAATGGTTTCTCAAGATGGTTACTGATGTTTATGGATTTTGCCGTTATAGTCGAGCCAAAAAGGTTAAAAGAAAGGGTATTGGAATTATTAGAGAACTACAAAACAGGCTTGTTAACATAAACCCCGAAAAAACCTCGGGGTTTAGTTTTATTATAATTCTCTTTCCCAGAAAAAGGGAGGTGTTAGTCCAAGTGCTCTTAAATAGACGTAGGCTTGCCCTCTGTGATGAACTTCGTTATCAATGAAGTATAGAATGTTTTCAATGATCGGGAACTCATATTGCCCAAAAAGATTAAATGTTTTTTCAAAATCTTCAATAGAAAGTTTGCTCCAATATTGGTTGATCTCTTTTGTAGCTTCATCCCATTTTTGTAAGTATTGTGCTTTTGTGGTTAATGATGCGCTTTGTTCTTCTTGATACAGCTGTTCTTCTCTGTTTACAATTCCTTTTAATGCGGGAACAGCAATAGCCAAAAGCTCAGAGATTAATTGAGAAAAAGGACGCATTCCTCCAATAGAGAAATCAAAAAAATCTTTTTCAGGAAAAACCTCAATAACACGACGAGTTAAGGCACGGTGACCTTGCCAATGTTTTAACAGATGTTCAGGAGTGATTACTTGTGCATTAGTGTTCATATTGTTTGTTTTTTATGTTTATGAAACAAAATTAAAAACACAATATGACAACAGTTTGTCAGTAACTTTTTTTTGATTATAAAAAAATCGGTTCTACATAGAACCGATTTTCATTTTATAAATTCATCAAGCTTTCAATTTCGTCAGCTTCAATAGGAATATTTTTCATCAGATTAAATGGTTCTCCACTAGGCTGGATTACTACGTCATCTTCGATACGAATTCCGAAACCTTCTTCCGGAATATAAATTCCCGGTTCAATAGTGAAAACCATATTGGCTTCCATTGGCAAATGTAATAAACCGTAATCATGCGTGTCTAATCCCATGTGGTGAGAAGTTCCGTGCATGAAATATTTTTTATACGCTGGCCAATCAGGATTTTCATTTTGTACATCAGCTTTGTCTAATAAGCCTAAGCCTAAAAGTTCTGATGTCATGATTTTACCTACTTCAACATGGTATTGTTTCCAAAGATTTCCCGGAACCAACATTTTTGCGGCTTCGTTTTTAACTCTTAAAACAGCATTGTAAACTGCTTTTTGGCGATCTGTAAATTTTCCGGAAACCGGAATAGTTCTAGTCATATCACTAGAATAATTTGCATATTCTGCACCAACGTCTAATAGTAATAAATCGCCTGATTTACATTCTTTGTTGTTTTCAATGTAATGTAAAACATTAGCGTTATTTCCGCTGGCAATAATAGGTGTGTAAGCAAAACCTTTAGAGCGATTGCGTAAAAATTCGTGAGCAAATTCCGCTTCGATTTCGTACTCCATAACGCCGGGTTTTACAAAACCTAAGATTCTTCTGAAACCTTTTTCGGTAATGTTACAAGCCGTTTGAATCAATTCCAATTCTTGTGGTTCTTTAACAGAACGCAATTTTTGTAAAATAGGATTTGATTTTTCTACTTTATGAGCCGGATAGTTTTCTTTGAACCATTTGATGAAACGATCTTCTCGAGTTTGCGTTTCAATAGTAGCGCGATAATGCTCATTGGTATTTAAATACATAGTATCAGCATAGGCTAATACTTCTTTTAAGGTTTTGTTAAAATCTTGTAACCAAATCACATTTTTAACCCCAGAAACCTCAAAAGCTCTTTCTTTGGTTAATTTTTCACCTTCCCAAATAGCGATATGCTCATTGGTTTCTCTTAAAAATAAAATCTCTTTTAAATGCTCGTAAGGCGCATCAGGAAAAAGCAATAAGATACTTTCTTCTTGATCCACTCCACTTAAGTAGAAAATATCTCTATGTTGAGCAAAAGGTAAAGTACTGTCTGCACTTACCGGATAAATATCGTTAGAATTAAAAACAGCAACACTGTTAGGTTTCATTTGAGCCGCAAACTTTTTACGATTTTTGATAAATAATTCGCGGTCTATAGCCTGATATTTCATAATAATATAAGTATAGATTTTTAATGTATCAAAGGTAAAAAGATAATTATGTAAAAGCTGTTAATTGGATCTAAAAAATAAATTTAGATAACATATATGTATACTAAAATAGCAATAAAATTTTATTTTTATCTTTTAGTTTGTGATTTTTTTATTTGTAATTTAAAGTGTATCAGATAGTTGTGATATATTTTATATTGATTATAAATTAAGACTAAAAGGTTGTAGTTAAAATCAAATAAGCGTATTTTTGTTTGATTTTTATAAAACTATTACAATCAAATAAAATTATGGCAAAATCAGCGCTTTTAAAGTCATCTATTGCAAAGAAATATTGGATGGCTCTTACAGGTTTATTTTTATGCTTGTTTTTGGCAGGTCACTTGGCCGGAAATCTACAACTGATTTTTGGTACGGCAAAACAGTTTAATGAGTATGCTTTGTTCATGACTACCAATCCAGCAGTAAAAATTTTATCGTACTTAACGTATATCTCAATTATATTCCACGCTGTAGATGGAATATTGTTAACATTTCAAAACAAGGCGGCTCGTCCAGTTGCTTATGTTAAAACAGATGCAGCTGCAAATAGTGGATTACCTTCTCGCTATATGGCTGTTTTGGGTACACTTATTTTAGTGTTTATTGCAACGCACATGGTTAATTTTTGGGCGAAAATGCATTTCGACAAACACATTCCTTTAATGAAACAAAAGGTTTCTGTACAAGGTCAGCCAGAAAGAGAGTTTTATGTGGGTACAGCTGAAGGACAATATTATATGGTGGATCAAGTAGCATTAGAAAGTGAAACTAAAGATTCAACTAATATGATGATGCCAAAACAATTGAAAATTGTAAACACAACTGAAGTTTACAATGCAATGGCTGATATCAAAATCGGAAATGTTTACAAAGATTTACACAAAATCACTGTTGATTTCTTTAGAGATCCAAAACTAGGGTTAGTGTTTACTCTATTTTATGTTTTAGCAATGGCTGTTTTGGCTTTTCACTTATGGCATGGTTTCCAAAGTGCATTCCAATCATTAGGAATTAACAACAGTTTTACGCCAACTATCAAGTTGATAGGAAGAGCTTTCGCAATCATAGTTCCACTATTGTTTGCTATTATTCCTTTATATATTCACTTTACAAAATAATCAACACATATTATTATGAAGTTAGATTCTAAAATACCTGAAGGACCATTAGCACAAAAATGGACTGATTATAAAAATCACTTAAAATTAGTTGCTCCTAATAACCGCCCGAAAATCGACATTATTGTTGTAGGAACTGGTTTGGCTGGTGCTTCGGCGGCTGCCTCATTAGGAGAAATGGGATATAATGTAAAAGCATTTTGTTTTCAAGATTCTCCTCGTCGTGCACACTCTATTGCTGCACAAGGAGGTATCAATGCTGCAAAAAATTATCAAAACGATGGTGATAGTACATATCGTTTATTTTATGATACAATTAAAGGAGGTGACTACCGTGCACGTGAAGCAAACGTTTATCGTTTAGCTGAAGTTTCTGGAAATATTATTGACCAATGTGTGGCTCAAGGTGTTCCTTTTGCTCGTGAATACGGAGGAACTTTAGATAACCGTTCGTTCGGTGGGGTACAAGTAAAACGTACATTCTACGCTGCAGGACAAACAGGACAACAATTATTATTAGGAGCGTATTCCGCTTTATCAAGACAAATCGGTTTAGGACGTGTTAAAATGTACAACCGTCACGAAATGTTAGAATTGGTAAAAGTTGACGGAAAAGCTCGTGGTATTATTGCTCGTAATTTAATTACTGGTGAAATTGAAAGACATTCGGCTCACGCTGTAGTAATTGCTTCCGGTGGTTATGGTAATGTTTACTTCTTGTCTACAAACGCAATGGGAAGTAACGTAACAGCGGCATGGAAAATCCACAAACAAGGAGCTCACTTTGCAAATCCTTGTTATGTGCAAATTCACCCAACTTGTATTCCGGTTCACGGAACAAACCAATCTAAACTAACCTTGATGTCTGAGTCATTACGTAACTCAGGACGTATTTGGGTTCCAAAGAAAAAAGAAGATGCAGAAGCAATAAGAGCAGGGAAATTAAAACCGACTCAAATTGCTGAAGAAGATAGAGATTATTTCTTAGAAAGAAGATATCCTGCTTTCGGTAACTTAGTGCCTCGTGACGTAGCTTCAAGAGCTGCGAAAGAGCGTTGTGACGCTGGTTACGGTATTGAAAACAATGCTACTGGTGAAGGTGTTTACCTTGACTTCTCTTCTGAAATTAAAAACAAAGGAAAAGAAGTAGCGTATGCTCACGGTAACCACAATCCGTCTGAAGAAGAAATTATCAAATTAGGTAAACAATGGATTGAAGAGAAATATGGTAACTTGTTCCAAATGTATCAAAAGATTACAGATGAGAATCCATACGAAACTCCAATGAAGATTTATCCGGCGGTTCACTATACTATGGGTGGTGTTTGGGTTGATTATAACTTACAATCATCAATTCCTGGATGTTTCGTTGCCGGTGAAGCTAACTTCTCTGATCACGGTGCTAACCGTTTAGGAGCTTCTGCTTTAATGCAAGGTTTAGCTGATGGTTACTTCGTATTGCCTTATACAGTTTCTAACTATTTGGCGGATGAAATTCGTACAGGGAAAATTTCTACAGATTTACCTGAGTTTATTGAGGCTGAGAAAAAAGTTAAAGATCAAATTGCAAAATATTTGAACAATAACGGTTCTAAATCAGTAGATCATTTCCATAAAGAATTAGGTCACATCATGTGGAATAAAGTAGGTATGGCTCGTAACGAACAAGGTTTAAAAGAAGCTATTGAAGCTATCGATAAATTACGTGCAGAGTTCCATAAAGACGTTTATGTTCCAGGTTCAGCTGATGAATTAAATCCTGAATTGGAAAAAGCATTCCGTGTGGCTGACTTCTTAGAATTAGGTCAATTAATGGCAATGGATGCTTTACAACGTAAAGAATCTTGTGGTGGTCACTTTAGAGATGAGTACCAAGATGCTGAAGGAGAAACACTTCGTGATGATGTTAATTTCTCTTTCGTAGGAGCTTGGGAATACAAAGGTGAAGATATTAAACAAGAGGAATTACACAAAGAAGAACTTAAATACGAGTTCATCAAAATCGCAGCTAGAAATTATAAATAGTAATTAGCCATTAGTGAAAAGTAAATAGTAATTAGTTTTATAATTTGCTAATCTCACTAAGGACTCATCACTAATCACTTAAAAAGAAAAATCATGGCTTCAAAAAATATCAATATCAATCTTAAAGTTTGGCGTCAAAAAAACGCTAAGACTAAAGGAGGAATGGAAACGTATAAATTAGATAATGTTTCAACAGACAGTTCCTTTTTAGAAATGTTAGACCAATTAAACGAACAATTGGTTACAGAAAAGAAAGAACCGGTAGCATTTGATCACGACTGTCGTGAGGGTATTTGCGGTATGTGTTCTTTATTTATCAATGGGCGTGCACACGGACCGGAAACTGGAATTACAACGTGTCAGTTGCACATGCGTAAATTTAAAGACGGAGATACTATCTACATCGAACCATGGAGAAGTAAAGCTTTTCCAGTAATAAAAGACTTAGTAGTAGATAGAAGTGCTTTTGATAGAATTCAGCAAGCTGGTGGTTTCGTGTCGGTAAATACTTCAGGTAATACTATTGATGCAAACTCTATTCCTGTGCCTAAATCAGATGCAGATAAAGCTTTCGAAGCTGCTGCTTGTATTGGCTGTGGTGCTTGCGTGGCTACTTGTAAAAATGGTTCAGCTATGTTGTTTGTAGGTGCTAAAGTATCTCAATATGCTTTATTGCCTCAAGGACGTGTTGAAGCTACAGATCGTGTACTAAACATGGTTCGCCAAATGGACGAAGAAGGTTTCGGGAACTGTACCAATACAGGAGCTTGTGAAATTGAATGTCCTAAAGGAATTTCTTTAGAAAACATTGCTCGTATGAACCGTGAGTTCTTAAAAGCTAGTTTAAAATAAATATATTTCGTTTAGAAATTAATTATAAAGCAACCTGCTAGATTACGTCTGGCAGGTTTGTTTTTTTAAGTACATTTGTCAAAAATCGATTACTATGAGAGTTGCTTTAGTTCAAACAGCACTAGTTTGGGAAAATCCAATTGCAAACCGATTAAATTTGGAAAGTAAAATTTTGTCGACTTCTAAAAAGTTCGATATGTTAGTTTTACCCGAAATGTTTTCTTCCGGTTTTACCATGAATCCTGAGCGAGTTGCTGAAACAATGGATGGAGAAACTATTCAATGGTTAAAAAGTTTGGCAAAAACCAAAAAAATAGCCATTACGGGAAGTTTGGTGATACAAGAAGAAGGTAAGTTTTACAACCGATTGGTTTTTGTATTTCCTAATGGAGAACTTCAGTTTTACAACAAACGTCATTTGTTTACTTTAGCAGGAGAAGAAAAAATTTATACCAAAGGGCAAGAAAAATTAATAGTAGAATACAAAGGATGGAAAATCTGTCCGTTGGTTTGTTACGATTTGCGTTTTCCGGTTTTTGCTCGAAATGTAGAAGAATATGATTTGTTATTGTATGTTGCCAATTGGCCGAAACCAAGAATGCAAGCTTGGGATGCTTTGTTAAAAGCAAGAGCTATTGAAAATATGAGTTATGTAATAGCGGTGAATAGAATCGGAACTGATGCTAATGGAATGCCTTATGTGGGGCATTCACAAGCTTTAGATGATTTAGGCAACGAATTGATTGCGCCTTTTGAAGAAGATGATATTAAAGTAGTTAAGCTGGATAAGGATAAAATGTTGGCGAACCGAGAGAAGTTTAACTTTTTGAATGATAGAGATACATTCAATATAGAATAAAAAAAGCAGCTTTTAGCTGCTTTTTTTATTCTAAAAATCTTGATCCCAGTCCCAACTAGCCCTTACTTGAACTGTTTTGGATAGGTATTCTATTTCTTCGGCTTGGCGTTTTTCCAAAAAGTTCCCGGTATCCCATTTTCCATTTCCATTGTCATCATAAATGACTCTTAAGGTATATTCACTCGGTTCTAATGCTTTAAAGAATAAGGTTCGTTCTCCTGTAGAAGTCAAAGAATCTTTTACTTTTCCGTCACTTGTCAAGATTTCTAAAATCAAAGGAAAACGTTTAACGGATTTCAAATTGACTTTTAAGTTACCGTAATCATCATAAGAGCTAGTTGCAAAATTTATTGAAATGGTGTCGCTTTTTGTATTATAAAAATCTTCAAAAGCTCCAGGAAGAGCCGTTAAATTATATTTTTCTTCTTCTTTTTTCTCAAAATCAAATACAATTTCTCTTTCATATAAATCATATTTTAAATCAAAAGGAACTGCCACAGAATCTTTATTAATTAATTTGATTTTTTCTTTATCAATTTTTTCTAATGGAGTTTCAGTCACTAAAGTAAAGCGGTCTCTAAAGTGTAAAGTTCCTTTTTGTTTTGCAGCGATAGAAAGTGAATCAGCTGTTTTCTGCTCTTTAATCTTTGTGGTAAAATCTTTAGTGAAATCACCTTTGGAAACAGTAATATTAAGCGAATCAGCTTTTACAAATGGAATAAAAAGTTGTACCGAATCTTTTCCGGTTTGCGGAAATTTTGTCATTCGAAAAGGGACTTCTTCACCAGTATTTTTTATAGTTATCTTAGCATCTTTAGGTTCACCTTCAAATCCCATGTACAGTTTATTAGTTGTTTCTTGTGAAGGTTTTGATGCTTTAAAAGGAGTAGTTTCTTTAAAAAGCTCCAATTCAAAAACTGTATCATTAGGGATAGTAATAGCTTGTTTCAGGAAGCCGATTTTATCCGTTTTTGGGTCAAACTTATAGTTGCTGTTCTTGTCTTTTAAAGCAACAATGTAATAGCTGCCTTCTTTTAAGTTTTCGAGTGCAAATAATTTCAAACTGTCTAATGTATTAGTCACATAAAGCGGACTTTCTTTGTAAACAGTTGAATCGGTATATGTTTTGGCATCATACAATTGAACAGAAACAAAATTATCTGGTTTTTGCTCCACCGCATCTTTAATTTTCCCAACAATGGTCAAAGAGTCAATATAACTTCCGGTAGAAAAAACATATTTGTATTGAGAATAAGGATTCCCTTCGTTGTTATCAGTAATACTTTGACCAAAATTAAAACTATACGTAGTATTAGGCTGAAGAGTATCTTTAATTTTAATGGAAATGAATTTACTGGCACTTCCCTGAGGCAAAATAGTAGGCTGATTTTTCATAGGAGGAGAAATAATCAACTGTTTACTAATGTCTTTTACTTTTATCAGTTCGGTAAATGTGATCCTGATTTCTTCTGCATTAAAATTCGTCATATAGTTTTTTGGAGAGGAATATAGAATTGCAGGAGGAATAGTATCCTTTGGACCTCCTGTGATAGTTCCTCGTTTGGCACAGCCCGTAAAGACAATAGTAAAACTTAAAACACTGAATATGACAATAAAATAAATCTTTTTCATGTTGTAAAAATAATTCGTCACAAAATAACAACTATTATTAGTATGATGCCAAATTTTTAAATTTATTTATGATAAGGTATATGCCATGGTAATAATACTTATTTTGCTATTTGGAATTTCAAGTAATGCTTTTCCACATGCTTCAAGGGTTGCTCCGGTCGTTAACACATCATCAATAATCAAATAGTGTTTCCCATCATCTTTACTGCTAAAGTTAACGGCGAATACATTTTTTTTATTCAGTTGCCTGTCTTGTTTATTTTTATGAGTTTGGGTCTGAGTATAAACTTTTCGTTCCAAAATACTGTTGTTATACTCAATATTACATTGATTAGCTAAAGTTTGAGCAAAGGTTTCTACTTGGTTGTAACCTCTTTTTCGTAATCGTTTTGAGTGCAAAGGAACAGGAACAATACAATCAACATTAAATTCAGAAATTATTTTTGAAATATCACTTGAATAAAGAAGAGCTAATTCAGTTCCAATATTAGTTTTTCCTTTGTACTTCAAATGATGTATTAGATTCTTTACCTCATTATAATGAGTGAAATACAAAAAAGAACAACAAAACTCTATGGGTAAAATACCATAAAATTTTTGGATTGATTCATTTTGAGTCGGATTAATATGATGAAAAGTTTTTGGCAAATTATGCTTGCACTTAGTACAAAAAACTTTTTCATTTAGTATGAGCAGATCGTTACAACCTGTACAGATATCCGGAAAAATTAACTTTAACAGATTTTTTAGCATTTTGTCGATAAATAAAGTGAAACACATTGAAAATCACTTAATTTAATAAAAAAATTTCAACAAATGCCTACAAAAGCAGTAAACAATTTAAAATACTTAACGCTTCTTATTAGCGTATTGTCTGTTTTTGCGTCTTTTGGTTATCTAAGTGTTTACCAAAAATATAAAATGTTGAGTAGTAAAGCTACAATTGAAAGTCAGTTACTTCAAAACCAGTTGGATGAAATGATTAAGAAATATGATTCAGTACATTATGTTTTAGAACAAGGAAACGTAATCACAGTAGTTTCAACTTCTAAGGTCATTGAACCTATGAAGTATAAAATTGACAGTAATCGTATTGTAGAACAAATTAACGTACTTAAAACAAGAATTACTAAAGATGAATCAAATCTGATAGAATTAGAAAAAAAAGTTCAAAACAGTAAAGACATTTTAAAGAAATTACAATCTTTTAAAAAAGCGGATGAGCGAATTGATCCCAATCGACTAAATGCAGTAAATGTCAATGCAAGAGGAGTTAAAATTTTATCTAATGTTTATAAAGATAACAAGCGGAGTAAGATTCAGGAGATCAGAGTTTGTTTTACCCTAGAGGCTAGCGATTTTGTAATGCCCGGCACTAAAAAAATTTATATTCAGGTAGTTAATCCGGATGGAGAAACAATTTCTGTTAACAATACGTATGTAGAACAAAACGATATTAAACTACATTATAGTGGTTTTGTCGAAGCGTTTTATAACAAAAAAGATACTGATGTATGCGCTTATGTTCCCTTAGAAAGAAATAAAATTGAAAAAGGAACATATAAGATCAATATTTTCAATAATTTTCTAAAAATTGGCGCAACAACCTTCCAGTATAATTAAGTTTTTAATATTTCTTAAAAAACTTTTCTAAATATCATTCCTATTTTTACTTTTGCAGTATGGCAAAACAAGACGATTTATTTAAGAATGTAATTTCGCATGCAAAAGAGTACGGATTTATTTTTCCGTCAAGCGAAATTTATGACGGTTTGAGTGCAGTTTATGATTATGCTCAAAACGGTGTTGAATTGAAAAAAAATATTCGTGAATATTGGTGGAAATCCATGGTTCAAATGCACGAAAATATTGTAGGTATTGATGCTGCAATTTTTATGCATCCAACCACTTGGAAAGCATCGGGACACGTAGATGCTT
The DNA here is from genome assembly GCF_053570605.1 of Flavobacterium sp. U410. NCBI lineage: Bacteria > Pseudomonadati > Bacteroidota > Flavobacteriia > Flavobacteriales > Flavobacteriaceae > Flavobacterium > Flavobacterium sp. U410. The sequence continues at coordinate 63,035 of NZ_JBSEFI010000005.1, read as the reverse complement.
TCAACGACCCGATGGTAGACAACAAAGATTCTAAAAAAAGATATCGTGCTGATGTTTTAGTGGAAGAATTTCGTGAAAAAATCAACGAAAAAATCCAGAAAGATGTCGATAAAGCACAAGCTAAATTTGGCGAAGCTTTTGACGAAAAACAATTTAGAGAAACCAATCCTAATGTGGTTCGTCGTCAACAACAAATAGATGAAATTACAGTTGAGTTAACTCGTGTTCAAGAAGAAAACGACTTAGAAGGATTCCGTCAGTTGATCATTGATTTAGGAATTGTTTGTCCGGTTTCAGGAACAGCTAATTGGACAGAAGTTCGTCAGTTCAACTTAATGTTCGGAACCAAATTAGGAGCTTCTGCCGATTCTGCAATGGATTTGTATTTGCGTCCGGAAACTGCTCAAGGTATTTTCGTAAACTTCTTAAATGTTCAAAAAACAGGACGTATGAAGATTCCTTTTGGTATTGCCCAAACAGGAAAAGCATTCCGTAACGAAATTGTAGCACGTCAATTCATTTTCCGTATGCGTGAATTTGAACAAATGGAAATGCAGTTTTTCGTAAAACCGGGAGAAGAAATGAAATGGTACGAATACTGGAAAGAAACGCGTTTAAAATGGCATAAATCGTTAGGTTTAGGCGAAAAGAACTACCGTTTCCACGACCACGATAAATTAGCGCACTATGCTAATGCTGCTGCTGATATTGAATTTGACTTCCCATTCGGATTTAAAGAATTAGAAGGAATTCATTCGCGTACAGATTTTGATTTGTCTAGTCACGAAAAATATTCAGGTAAAAAATTACAATATTTCGATACGGAAGAAAACAGAAACTATGTGCCTTACGTAGTAGAAACATCAGTAGGTTTAGATCGTATGTTTTTAGCGGTTTTCTCAAAATCGTTGCAAGAAGAAACCTTAGAAGACGGTTCAACACGAACAGTTCTTCGTTTACCTTCTGTTTTAGCGCCAACAAAAGCGGCTATTTTACCATTGGTTAAAAAAGATGGTTTACCAGAATTAGCAAGAGAAATTGTTGAAGATTTAAAATGGGATTTCAATGTAGCTTACGATGAAAAAGACGCAGTAGGACGTCGTTACAGAAGACAAGATGCTTTAGGAACGCCTTTCTGTATTACAGTAGATCACCAAACTTTAGAAGATAAAACGGTTACTATTCGTCACAGAGATTCAATGGAGCAACAACGTGTGGCTATTTCCGAATTGAGAGAAATAATCAACAATGAAGTTTCGATGCGTAATTGGTTGATGAAAATGTAACTAAATAATGTCATAATATTGAAAAGCCGATAATTTTAGTATCGGCTTTTTTTATTAACATAGGTGAAGTGTTTTTGTTGTCATTCTGCTGAACTTTGTATCAAATTTAAAAAAGAAATTATGAAAAAATTAATGACACTAGTTATAGCTTTTACTTTTGCTATGACTGCTAATGCACAAACACAAACTTGGAATGTTGATCCCGCGCACTCATTTTTAACGTTTTCTATCAAACACTTAGGGATCTCTTTTGTAGAAGGTAAATTTGATCAATATCAAGGAACTTTAAAAATGACAGGGGAAGACGTAATGACTGCTAAATTTGATTTTTCTATCGATGTTAATTCAATCAATACAGGAGTTGAAGCCCGTGATGGCCACTTAAAATCAGCTGATTTCTTTGATGCGGCTCAATTTGGAAAAATCACTTTCAAACAAACGTCTATTAAAAAAGTTAAAAAAGATCAATACCGTTTAGTAGGCGACTTGACAATCAAAAACGTAACAAAATCAGTAACCTTTGATTTGGTGTATGGTGGTAAAATTGACAATGACGGTTTTGGTAATCAAAAAGTAGGTTTCCAAGCAACAACAACAATCAATCGTTTTGATTTTGGCGTGGCTTATGATCCAACCGGACAAGCTGTAGCTAAAGAAGTAAATATAGCTGTTAACCTAGAATTTGCTAAACAAAAATAAGCAATTAGTTCAATTTTTATGAAGAGCCTCGCATCATGCGGGGCTTTTTTTGTCGATAAAAAAGACGAATTGGTATAGTAAAACAAGTCATTAGTCTATTGTATTTCTATAGCTGTTTCATCCACTATAACTTTGAATAAAAATTTAAGAAGGATGAATACTTTAAAAAAAATATTACTACTTTTTTTCTTTTCCACAATAGTTCAATCGCAAACTACGGATAAGAAAAATGGATGGACATTGCAAGATTGTATTCAGTATGCTAAGGATAAAAACCTAACGATAAAAACTGCTGAATTAAATCAAGAATCTGCAACAGTAAATTACACACAGTCAAAATTTGCCAAATGGCCTAGTTTAAGTGCAAGCGCTTCACAAACTCTTTCTAATGGTAATACAATTGACCCTATTACGAGTGATTATGTAGCACAACAAATACATTCTACAAGTCTGGGAGTAAGTACATCTATGACATTATATCAAGGAAGTCAGTTGACAAATCAGATTCAGCAAAATAAATTACAAGTAGACCAAAATTCACTTTATGTTAAAGAAGCTGAGAATAATGTAGTTTTAAGTGTGGTAGAAGCATATTTGCAAGCTTTATATAGTAAAGAAGGTGTAAATGTGGCAGAAATGAATTTGGAATCTTCTGAAAAACAATTAGAAGTTTCGAAAGCGAGATTTGAAGCCGGAACAGTTGCTAAAAAAGATTATACGGATGCAATTTCTCAAGTAGCTACTAACAAATACAGTCTTATTTCAGCACAGAATACGTATGATCTACAATTGCTGACGCTAAAACAATTGTTGGAATTACAACCCGAAGACGAGTTTAGTATAGCAGAGATTAATAATGATTTATTAGTAAACCGATTGCCTGATAAAAATGAAGTATATCAAATGGCTTTAGGTCAAATGCCGGAAGTAGAAGCATCAAAAATGGGAATTGATATTTCTGAAAAAGATCTTTCTATTGCAAAAGGAGGTTTTTTACCTACACTTAGCTTATCGGGAAGTTTAGGATCCGGTTATACTAGTACACAAAATTTAACTTTTCCGGATCAGTTAGACTTTAATTTTAACCAAAGGGTAGGGCTGTCCTTATCAATCCCTATTTTCAGTAAGTATCAAAACAAAGCGCAAGTTGCTAATGCTAAGATCAGTATAGAGAAATCCAAAATAGAATACCAAACTACACAAAAAGAACTCTATAAAAAGATAGAAACAGCTTGGCAAAGTGCTAAAGCATCATTAGAACAAGTAGATCAGGCGGTGGCAGCAAGAGAAGCAGCTAAAGAATCCTTTTTGCTAGCTCAAAAGAAACATGAATTAAATGCATTAAGTACTGCTGATTTAATAGTAAGTCAAAATACATATACTACAGCCGAACAAAACTATTATCAGGCAAAGTATTTAAGTATTCTATATACACAATTATTACAGTTTTACCAAACTAACGAAATTAAACTTTAAGACATCATGAATAGTAAGACAATGAAAAAGATAGGGATATTAGTCGCAACATTACTGATAGTGGTAATTGCATATTTCTCTTTTATGGGTAAAGAAAAAGTAGAAATAAAGGCAGAAACCATTGAGGCTAAAAAAGGAAGTGTTACTACAACTGTAACAGCTACAGGAACTATTGAGCCCATAACTCAAGTAGAAGTAGGAACACAAGTTTCGGGTGTTGTAGAGAAAATTTATGTAGATTACAATAGCGAAGTAAAAGAAGGACAGTTGATAGCCGAATTAGATAAAACGAATCTTCAGGCTGCTTTAGTTCAGGCAAAGGCTTCGTACGACAGTGCATTAAACGAACAAAATTATTTGCAGACGATCTACAAAAGACAAAAAACATTGTACGACAATAGTGTAATCAGTCGTTCAGATTATGATGAAGCACTATACAATTACAATACAGCAAAAAGTGCAACAGTTCAAAAACTATCCGATTTACAAAAAGCACAAACCAATCTTAGCTATGCTAATATCTATTCGCCAATTGATGGTGTAGTATTATCAAGAGATGTAGATGAAGGACAAACAGTTGCCGCTAGTTATAGCACACCAACCTTATTTACCATTGCTAAAGATTTGAAAGAAATGCAAGTAGAGGCTGATGTTGATGAAGCAGATATAGGAGAAGTAAAGAAAGGACAACGCGTAACCTTTACGGTTGATGCTTATCAAGGAGAAGAGTTTACAGGTGAAGTAACCCAAGTACGCTTAAACCCAACTACAAGTTCAAATGTAGTGACTTATACAGTGGTGATTAAAGCTAATAATCCTGATTTAAAACTGAAACCGGGACTTACGGCTACTGTGTCTATTTATACATTAGAATTAAAAGATATATTAACAGTTGAAGCAAAAGCTGTTAATTTTTCACCGGATGCTGCAGTTTTAGAACAATACAATATTCAAAAGGGAATTGAAGAACCAATAGAAGACAGTTCTAATAAAAGTGGTGAAAAAACAGTTTGGGTTTTAGAAGGAAATCAAATTGTATCTAAAAAAGTGCAATTAGGAGCTAGTGATGGAGTAAACGTACAAGTCACAAATGGACTACTAGAAGGAGAAAAAGTTCTGTTTAATTTAAAAGAGGTTTCAAAAGCTGAGGCTCAGGCCGAAGGAAGTACAGCCGAAAGTCCTTTTATGCCAAAACCTCCCGGAAAAAAGAAATAAATCATGGAAAAAGATAAAGTAATCATAAAAATAGAAGACCTGAAACGGACTTTTAAGATGGGTGATGAAATTGTACACGCATTAAAAGGAATTTCTTTTACCATTAAACAAGGAGAATTTGTCACCATCATGGGATCCAGTGGATCAGGAAAAAGTACCATGTTGAATGTATTGGGATGTTTAGATCAACCTACTTCAGGAAAATATGAAATTGATGGCGTATCGATTGAGGAGCTAAGCAAGAATCAATTGGCAAGTATACGAAACGAAAAAATAGGATTCATTTTTCAATCTTATAATCTATTACCTAGAACAACATCAGTGGAAAATGTAGAGTTACCTTTATTTTATAACAATACAGTAACTTCTGAAGAACGAAATGAAAGAGCTATTGAAGCATTAACTCTTGTGGGACTTTCCAGTAGATTGTACCACACACCGGCACAAATATCAGGAGGTCAGCAGCAAAGAGTTGCAATTGCCAGAGCGTTGGTCAACAATCCGGTGGTTATTTTGGCCGATGAAGCAACAGGGAATTTGGACACAAGAACTTCTTATGAAATTATGGCATTGTTCCAAAAATTAAATCAACAAGGGAAAACGATAGTTTTTGTGACACATGAGCCCGATATAGCTGCATTCAGTTCAAGAACTATAGTGTTTAAAGACGGTCACTTGATAAAAGATGAAATCAATCAAAATGTTCAATCGGCTGAAAAAGCGTTGGCTGAACTTAAAAATGGAGAAGAAGAATGAGATTTTTAAATTTATTTAAGATAGCTTGGAAAGCAATTGTGCTGAATAAAGTTAGAACTTTCCTAACGATGTTAGGAATCATTATAGGAGTAGGTTCTGTTATTGCCATGTTAGCCATAGGAGAAGGCTCAAAAGAGAGCATTAAAGCGCAAATTTCCAGTATGGGTTCAAATATGATAACCATTCGCCCCGGAGCAGATATGCGAGGTGGTGTTCGGATGGATCCTAGTGAAATGCAGTCTTTAAACATGAGCGATTTTAATGTTCTTAAGAGCAATGCTCAAAATATTACAGCCATCTCTCCTTTGGTTAATGGAAACGGTCAGGCAATCAACGGATCAAACAACTGGCCGACAACTATTTATGGCGTTTCTCCCGAATATTTAAAAATTAAAGTTTGGGAACTCAGTTCGGGAAGTCTTTTTACTGAAGACGAAGTAAATTCTGCTGCAAAAGTTGCCGTAATTGGACAAACAATTGTAAAAAATCTTTTTGCCAGTGGCGAAGATCCGATAGGTAAAATGATTCGATACAACAACATTCCGTTAAAGGTTATTGGTGTATTAGAGAAAAAAGGTGAAAATACCTTTGGACAAGATCAAGACGATGTAATTCTGGCGCCTTATACTGCCGTTCAAAAGAGAATATTAGCTATTGATTATTTACAGTCAGTAGTGGCATCAGCAAAAAGCGAAACCGATGCACCCAAAGCAGTAGAAGAGATTTCTGAAATATTGAGAAAACAACATAAGATCAGCGAAGGTCAGGATGATGATTTTAATGTGTTCTCTATGGAAGAATTAATTTCTACATTTAGTTCAACAAGCGAAATGTTGACCGTTCTTTTAGTGGCTATTGCCAGTATTTCGTTGCTTGTAGGAGGAATAGGGATTATGAACATTATGTACGTTTCCGTAAAAGAAAGAACTAGAGAAATCGGTTTAAGGATGGCTGTTGGTGCTCAAGAAAAAGATATTTTAATTCAGTTTCTTATAGAAGCGATGATGATTAGTATAACCGGAGGTTTAATCGGAGTTTTTTTAGGATTGATATCCACTTTGTTTATTGAAAATGTGCTAAATTGGCCTACATCGGTTACAAGTATGTCAGTGATAATTTCTTTTGTAGTGTGTGCTGTAACCGGAATCTTTTTTGGATGGTATCCTGCTCGTAAGGCCGCCACCCTAGATCCGATCAATGCATTACGATACGAATAAAACAAGAATAAGATGAACTTAACAAAGAACAAAATCAGCATTTTAGTATTCCATCTTTTAGTATGGTTATTACTCTTTACATTTCCCTATTTGTTGTCTACAGGACAAACGGAAATGCTTAGAAAAGTAATGGTTCATTCGTGGATTCCATTATGCTTTTACATCGTTCTATTTTACCTGAATTATTTCATTTTCATTGAACGTTTTCTGTTTTCTAAAAAGACATTCTATTTCGTAATCATTAATATTACTCTGGTTGTATTGTTTTTGTGGTTAAGTAGCGAATTTAAATCGCTGTTTATGGTAAGACCAACACAAAATCAGCCAGCACCGCCACCAAAAAGATTGTTCTATTATGTAGATTTTATAGCATTTACTGTTCCGATAGTTTTTTCAGTTGCACTAAAAACTACAGAAAAATGGATAAAAACAGAAGCTTTGCAAAAAGAAGCTCAAAACCAGCAGTTGCAATCCGAGTTAAAGCATTTGAAATATCAGTTGCAACCGCATTTCTTTTTTAATTCGTTAAATAATATTTATGCATTAGTTGATGTTTCACCTGAAAAAGCAAAAGATGCCATTCATAGTTTAAGCAAACTGATGCGCTATTTTTTATATGAAACCGAATTACAAGAAGTAAGTCTTAATCAGGAAATTTCATTTATGAAAAACTATATTGAATTAATGAAACTTCGGTTTAATCAAAATGTAAAAGTGAATTATTCTTTTCCGGAGATAATGGCAGATATAAAAATAGCTCCCTTTTTGTTTATTTCCTTGATAGAAAATGCATTTAAACATGGAGTGGCAGCCAATGAAAACTCGGAAATTGATTTCGAAATGAAAATAGAGAACAATAAACTGATCTTTAAAAGTAAAAATAGAAATTTTCCTAAAACCCAAAGTGATACCAGCGGTTCAGGAATAGGATTAGAAAATTTGAAAAGAAGATTGGCACTTTTGTATGCAAATAACCACGAATTCACACTTGAAAACAATGCCGATTATTTCACGGCAATATTAGTGCTAGATTTAGGAAACTAGAAGAATATTTTAAATTACTATAAATATGAGAAAATTGTTTTTTTTAGCAGTATTGCTTGCCGGGATGGTAGGAACTGCACAAGAGAAGAGTACACAAGAGAAAAAAGAAGCACGTCAGGAAAAAATGATGTCTGCTGATGAACAAACAAAACAAATGGCAACCGACTTAAAATTATCGGCTGAACAACAAAAGAAAGTAAAAGCGCTTTACGAAAAAAGAGAAGCTGAAATGAAAGCGGGTAAAGAAAAAGGAGATAAAGCAACTTCTGAGACAAAAGAGAAAGCGAAAAAAACATTGGATGCTAAGAAAGACGCTAAACCTAAAACAGATAATTTCGATGCTGAAATGAAAAAAATCTTAAATGAAGACCAGTACAAAAAATGGGAAGAAAAGAAAAAAAGTGAAGGCAAAAAATTAGAAAATAAAGGGCAAGAAAAAGTAAAAGAAGTAAAAACAAAAAAAACTCAAGGTAAAGAAGAGTAATAGAATATATTATAAAAGCCACGAATTCAAAAAATATAACGGCGACAGTTTTTTGAAGAACAAGCATTATTTATAGTAGATACGTTTAATTTAATTTTTTCATTTGCGAAAAGGTCACCTTGAATATATGAGGTGGCTTTTTTTCGTAAATTTGAATAAGCTTAATCCGGTTTAATGATGGAAGAAACAAAACTAAAATGCTTAATTGTAGATGATGAGCCTATGGCTTCTGATCTGGTAGAACGATATGTATTAAAAACATCATTTCTACAATTAGAAAAAAAATGTAACAACGCTATTGAAGCCATGGAATATGTTGAAAAAAATCATGTAGACCTTATTTTTCTTGATATTCAAATGCCTGATTTAACCGGTTTGGAATTCGCCAAAATGATTCCAAAATCAACTCGAATAATTTTTACCACAGCTTTTAATCAATACGCGATTGACGGTTTTAAAGCCGATGCCTTAGATTATCTTTTAAAACCATTTAACTATTCCGAATTTTTAACCGCAGCCAACAAAGCCAAAGAATGGTTTGCGCTTTGGAATCAAAAGAAAGAAAACATCAAAGAAAATTCTTTTTTCTACGTCAAATCAGAATACAAACAACTAAAAATAGCGTTTGACGATATTTTATATATTGAAGGATTAAAAGACTATGTAAAAATTTGGTTGAAAGACAATCCGAAACCTATTTTAACACTAATGAGCCTGAAAAGTTTAGAAGAAGTATTGCCTTCCGATAAGTTTATGAGAGTCCACCGCTCGTTCATTGTTTCGTTACCAAATGTTGAGGTCATTGAACGCGGACAAATTATAATCAATAAACAAAGAATTACGGTTTCTGAACAATACAAACCGCAATTCTTAGCCTATATCAATACCAATTCTTTAGATTAATCGTTAGTGGTTTCCAAAGCATTCCAGCCACGTGCTTTTAATGCAATTTTAGTATTGGCACGCGTAATTAAGTGAGCACCTTCTTTCGCCTCGGTCATGTGACCAATAACCGTAAAGTTGGGATTGTGTTTAATTTTATCGAAATCTTCCATTTTTATGGTGAACAGCAATTCGTAATCTTCACCACCGTTTAAAGCGATAGTTGTGATGTCCAAATTGAATTCTTCACAAACATTAATCAATTGCGGATCGCCCGGAATTTTCTCTTCAAACAAATTACAGCCTACATTACTTTGTTTGCACAAATGCAAAATTTCAGAAGATAAACCATCCGAAATATCAATCATTGAAGTAGGTTTGATCTCCAATTTTTCTAAAAGTTCCTTGACATCTTTTCGAGCTTCCGGTTTCAATTGGCGTTCAATTAAATAGGTATAAGCATCTAAATCAGGTTGGTTATTTGGGTTAACCAAAAAAACTTGCTTTTCACGTTCTAAAACCTGTAACCCCATATAAGCAGCACCAACATCTCCGGTAACCACGAGTAAATCATTAGGTTTAGCACCATTTCGATACACAAGATCTTCCGAATTCGCTTGACCAATAGCGGTAATGCTGATGATTAATCCTTTTTGAGACGAAGTCGTGTCGCCGCCAATGATATCTACATCGTATATTTTAGCTGCCAACTTAATTCCTTCGTATAATTCTTCAACGGCTTCTAAAGGAAAACGGTTAGAAAGTGCCAATGAAACTGTAATCTGAGTAGGTGTAGCATTCATGGCGCAAATATCAGAAACATTAGCTACAACTGCCTTGTAACCCAAATGTTTCAACGGCATGTAGGCCAAATCAAAGTGAACGCCTTCTACTAATAAATCAGTAGAAATAACCGCTTTTTTGGCTGCAAAATCCAAAACCGCTGCATCGTCGCCAATACTTTTTACGGTAGACTCTTGTGTTATGGCAATATTTTTAGTCAAATAATCAATCAATCCAAATTCGCCTAACGAACCAATACTGGTTTTAGCCTGATTTTTATCTTCTAACATACGTTCAATTTTACTGCAAAGATAGTAACATCTTTGTCAACCTGAACTTGTTTTTAGGTTCTTTTACTACTATTGGTCAGTTCGAGTAAAGTGAAACTGTCAGTTCGAGCGGAGTCGAGAACCTCTATTTTCTATTGTCTATATTCTTTCCTCTCTATTCTATTTTTCTTTTCTCTAACTCATTCAGCTTATCAAACACTAAAAAACTCTCATAACCGCGGTACAATAAATAGTCCACAAATTTTTTACGTTTCTTTTGACTGTTTTGTTCCTTAATAGAGTTCCAATGTTTTTCCGCCAAAGTGTTGAAGTTAGTATCATATTCCTCATCCGAAATTTCAGCCAGAGCTTCCTGAATCAATCGGGAAGAAATATCCCGAAATTTAAGTTCATTAGTGATGCGAATTCGTCCCCAATTTTTATAACGATGCTTACCGCGAGCAAAACTTTTAGCAAAACGTTCCTCGTTGATGAAGTTGTGTTCTATTAAATGAAGTAAAATTTTTTCCTGTGCTTCGGGTATTAGCGAAAACGTTTTCAATTTCTCCGCAATCTCTTTGTGGCAACGGTCTTGATAGGAACAATAGTATTCCATTTTGGAAGTGATTTCTGAAAAAGAAAGCGTTTTTCCGGACTTTGGTTCCAATTCCTTAACAATTTATTAAAGCCTTTTTTTAACAAAAGGACTGATTCTCAAATATTTTTGTATAAATTTGCGAGCTTTTCTTAAAGCTAAGCTATTTATCGAAAAAACCAAATTAGTAAAAAAAAAGGTATGAAATTAAAATTACTACTCTTAACGGTATTTTTTTCTGCTCTTTCTTGGGGGCAGGCTACTATTGCTATCCAAGACTTCGAATCTACACCTGCAACTCCAACGTGGGGCTATTCAGGTGGAGGAACTGTTGTCACAACTGCAAATAAGCATAATGGAGCAAGATCTCTTCAGATAGGCGGAACTACTACTATTACTTTTTCTAATGTAGATATTTCTTCGTATACTAGTGTTGTTCTTTCAGTTGCTTTTGCTTCTGTAGGAGCAGATTCTGGAGAAGATTTATTTATGGATATTTCTTACGACAATGGTTTAACATGGAATGGAACAGGTAGTGTTAAATTGGTTGATGGATTTAGTAATGCAAATATAAATATTAATACAACAAATGCTTTAGACCCAACAACAGTTCCTTCAAATCCATATCCGACAAGTATTGATTCAGGCGAGGTTCAAATTGCTGTAAGATTTAGATCGGTTGGGCTTGATTCTGGAGAATATTATTTTATTGATGATGTTAAGCTTGAAGGGGTGGCGAGTACTCCTAATCCGCCAATAATTACAAGTTCATTGACAGCTTCAGCAAATACAGGAGCTGCTTTTACTTATGATATTACGGCTACTAATGCACCAACAAGTTATAGTGCATCAGGTTTGCCCGCTGGTTTGTCAATAAATACAACTACAGGACAAATCACAGGTTCTGTTGCTGTGGCAGGTACCTACAATGTTACTATTAGCGCTACTAATACCTATGGTTCTGATTCGGAAACTTTAGTAATTACAATAACTTCTGGTCCTTGTTATTCAGCAAATGCACCAACTTTTTCGACATCAGGTTCTACCTCTGTTGGAGATGTTGATTCGGGTGGAATACCAACAAATACTATTCGTTTAGCATCAGGTTCATCAGCTGGTAGTATTACAACAACGGCGACAGGTGTAGCTGCTGGTCCCGTAACTTTACGTTTTAGAGCTAAAGGGTGGAGTGCAACAGAAACTTCAGTCACGGTAACTTTAGACGGTCAAACACAAAATATAACAAATGTCCCATCGGCAGGTTTTGATTGGGTGGAGTTAACATTTGCTTCAGTTTCTGCAAATCCTACTTTAGTTTTTTCAACAGTAGCAAATAAAAGAGTTCACATTGGTAATGTTGAGATTTACTGTGGGCCAATAACATTAGCAGATATTGTTTTACATTCAAATAATCCTGCTGTTGCTGCAAGTTCTATAACACAAGCGGAAAATAATCATGTTATTTATGCTTTTGATTTAGCGGTTTCTTCTGCAAATGCTACATTGAATAATGTAGTTTTTAATACTACAGGAAGTTATGCAGCGTCTAATATTACAAATTTTAAATTATGGTATTCTACAGATGCTACTTTCGATAGTACTACAGATACTTTTCTAGATAGCGAAACTACAGGTTTAGGTGCAGGTTCACATACATTTACAGGTTTTACAAGAATTATTAATAGTGGTACTACTGGGTATTTCTTTATTACAACAGATATTCCTTGTGCGGCAACTGTTGCAAACGATATAACAGTTAGTGCAATAACAACTGCCGACTTAACTTTTGTTTCAGGTAATAAATCAGGAACAGCTTTTGCAAGCGGAACGCACACTATTATAGGTTCTACTCCTAATAATGTAACAGGACTTGCAACATCAAGTTGCGAAAATCAACAAGCAACGGTTAGTTGGACTGCACCTGCCGGATGTTATGATAATGTGCTTGTCTTTGTTAGTGATACACCTTTTACTACGGCTGTTCCAACAGGAAATGGAGGGGCATATACTGCTAGTACAACATTTACATCGGGAGCTTCATTTGATGGGGGGTATACAGCATATAAAGGTACAGGAACTAGTGTTACCATAACAGGTTTAACTAATGGCACAACTTATTATTATAAAGTATTTACACGTAATGGTTTATTATGGAGTAGCGGAGTAAGTGTAAGTTGTACACCTATTATAGCATATTGTGCTTCTGGATCAACAAGTACTGGAGATTCTGAAATTGAGAATGTGGTCTTGAATGGAGAAAATAATTCTATTAACAATAATACTACAGATTTTTGTACAACAGGAGTAAATGATTATACAGCAATGAGTGCTGACTTAGCAGTTGGAAGTTCTTATACGTTAACTGTTGAGTTTGGAGATTGTAATAATGGCTCTCAGTATGATGGAGCCGGAGGGGTTTGGATTGATTGGAATAACGACGGTGATTTTGATGACGCTAATGAAACTATAGGTACAGCTAATGTAGCTGTTTCTTCTGGAAATGTTATTGAAAATTTCACAATAAATGTTCCAGCCGCTCAGCCGTTAGGTTTTTATAGAATGAGAATAGTTCAAGAAGAGAGTGGATCGGCTGCTTCTATATCTCCTTGTGGTACTTTTTCATGGGGTTCAACTGAAGATTATACAATAGAAGTAATCAATGCTTGTGTGTCTACAACCTCGGTGAGTTCAATAATGCCTACTTCAGGTCCTGTGGGGACTGTTGTGACTATTAATGGTTCTGGATTCACTACTGCTACATCAGTTTCTTTCGGATCTGTTGCTGCAAGTTTTACAGTAGTGTCTAATACAGTTATTGAGGTGGTAGTTCCTACAGGTGCTACTACAGGTAATATTACCATATATGATACAGGTGGATGCAATTTGTCCTATTCCTCATTTACTGTAATAACTAAAGACAATTCATCATGTGAAGGAATCGCTACTACGACAGATTTGATTATCTATGATATTCATGATGAATATACAGGTTCTGGAGGATTTATAACTTTTTATAATGGTACTGCTGCAACAGTTAATATGGTAGATTATAGTATTTGGAGAACTAGTAATTATGGTGATGGAAATGAGATTGTTTATGCTAGTTTAACAGGAACAATTGCTTCCGGAGCATTAGGAGTGATAAAAGTTTCGACAGCTACTTGCGGTCCTGCTGCGACAAACGGTACGATTAGTGGTGGTTTTAATGAGGATGATGGTATTCAATTAAGAAATGCCGCTGGGACAGTTGTAATTGATGATGTTCATACGTATGCTCCTAGTCCTGGATATTATATGGTTAGAAATACAGGTTCACTTAGTGCAAGGACTACTTATGTAGCCGCTGATTGGAGTATCACACCTCTAGGTGCTGGAGTTTGTGAACCAAGCGCAGGATTGGTTGTTCCGGTTAGTAATGGGGAGAGTCCTACTGTGACATTAAATCCAGTAGATGTAAATACCAGTTGTTCTTCAACTTCAGCGACATTGACTGTAGCCGGATCTGAAGGTGTTGCCGGAGGAGCAGGTTTAGTGTATCAATGGTATGTAAATGTATCGGGGAATGCAGGTTGGACAGCTTTAAGTGATGGTGGTGTTTATAGTGGAGCTACTTCAACTGCTTTAAATATTTCTTCAACTAGCGGATTAAATAATTATCAGTATTATTGCCAAATAAGAGAAAATACAGTAACTTGTTTTACAGCTACTGAAGCAGCAATTATCAAAGACGGAGCTACTATTTGGGATGGAACAGCTTGGTCAAATGGAGTACCTGATTTAACAAAAGCAGCAATTATTAATGGCGATTATAATACAGCATCTCATGGAAATATTGATGCATGTAATTTAACAGTTAATACAGGCTTCCTTGCCGAAGTAACAGCTGGAGCATATTTTAATATTCAAAATGAAGTCACTGTAAATGGTACTTTAAGAGTTTATAATGATGGTTCGTTAGTTCAAATTAATGATTTAGCGGTAAATACAGGCAATATCTCTTATGAAAGAATTACGACAGGAACTTCTTTAGATTATGTATATTGGTCTTCTCCTGTAGATGGAGTAAACGCTCCGAATGGATATGTTTATAATTGGAATCCGACAATTGCAAATACTAATGGAGGCTTAGGAAATTGGGTAGCTGCCGGAGGATCTTCAATGACTGCCGGAGTAGGTTTTATTATGCGTAATGTATTAAGCAAAACTTTTACAGGTGTTCCTCGCAATGGTGTAATTTCACCAACGATTGCCAGAGGCTCATACCAAGGAGCTGATTATGCAGGTACAAACGGAACTACAATTACACGTTTTGATGATAACTGGAATTTAGTTGGGAATCCATACCCATCAGCTATTAGTGCAGAGGATTTCTTATTGGCAAATACGAATATTGAAGGAGCTGTTCGTTTGTGGACACATGCTACACAGCCTTCAACGGCGATTCCTAATCCTTTCTATGGAACATTTGTGGCGAATTATACTCCCAATGATTATATTACTCATAATGGAACAGGAACAGTTAGTGGACCAGCAGGTTTTGGTGGTTATATTGGCGGAGGTCAATCATTTTTAGTAAACATGTTAGACGGGACTGCTGCTTCTGGTAATGTGACATTCAATAACGCTTTGAGAAGTAAAGCATATGACAACAGTCAATTTTACCGTCAGGCAATTACTAATACGAATGGTCATGTTGTAAACGGAATAGAGAAAAATAGAATTTGGTTAGATATCATTAACTCGAATAATGTTTCAGATAGAACATTAGTCGGATATGTAACAGGAGCTACTGAGGCTAAAGACAGAATGTATGATGCCGTTACAGCTGTTAAAACAAATATGAGAATCTATTCTATCATTGACCAAGATAAAATGACAATTCAAGGTAGAACAGTACCGTTTGATGCTAAAGATAAAGTTCAAATGGGATATTATGCTCCGGCAAACGGAACGTATAGTATTGCTATTGCTGCTTTAGATGGATTATTCCAAAATGGTCAAGACATTTATTTAGAAGATACGAAATTAAATGTTATTCATGATTTGCGTCAGGCTCCTTATAGTTTTTATGCAACTGTAGAAGAAGACAATACGAGATTTATTCTTCGTTATACAGCAAATACCAATACTTTAAGTATTGATGAAGTGTTAACAAATGAAAGTAATATTATTATTGCGTCTGCTGAAACCTTAAATATTAGTTCACCGGTTTTAGCTATTCAAAAAGTTACTATTCATAATGTATTAGGGCAGTTGTTGTTTAATAGGCCAGTGAATTCTACTTCGCTTCAAGTGGATGGAATTACAAAATCAAATCAAACGTTGATTGTTGAAATTGTGTTAGAAAACAATGAAAGAATAGTTAGAAAAGTAATTTTCTAATTTAAAAATAAAGAAAATGAAAAGCGACGGGAAACTGTCGCTTTTTTTATGTTTAAAGGTTTGATTTTTTGTGTTTTAAAGATAAATATTCTGATTTATAACATTTTTTAAGAATAGACTATTGAAACAATTTTGTACTTTTGATGCTATTCAAAATCTAAGAATGGAAAATATACAACAATACGTTCAGGAAAATAAAGAGCGTTTTTTAAACGAATTAATTGACTTATTGAAAATACCTTCTGTTAGTGCTGACAGTGCGTATGCGCATGATGTAATTACTACAGCTGAAGAAGTGAAAAGAAGATTAGAAGAAGCCGGATGCGATGTCGTAGAACTTTGTGAAACTCCAGGTTATCCAATTGTTTATGGAGAAAAAATCATCGATAAAAATTTACCAACAGTTCTAGTGTATGGACATTACGATGTGCAACCGCCGGATCCTGTGGAACTTTGGACATCACCTCCTTTTGAACCCGTTATTAAGCCTACGGAAATTCATCCGGAAGGAGCCATTTTTGCACGTGGCGCTTGCGATGACAAAGGACAAATGTATATGCATGTGAAAGCATTTGAGTATATGATGAAAAACAATTGCTTGCCATGTAATGTGAAGTTCATGATTGAAGGTGAAGAAGAAGTAGGCTCTAAAAGTTTGGGTTGGTTTGTAGAACGAAACCATGAAAAACTAGCGAATGATGTTATTTTGATTTCTGATACAGGAATGATCTCTAATACGCAACCTTCCATTACAACAGGTTTACGCGGGTTAAGTTATGTTGAAGTAGAAGTAACCGGACCAAACCGTGATTTGCATTCCGGATTATATGGTGGAGCAGTAGCGAATCCTATTAATGTTTTAGCAAAAATGATAGCTTCACTTCATGATGAAAACAATCATATTACCATTCCGGGGTTTTATGACAAAGTAGAAGAATTATCAACTGAAGAGCGTGCTGAAATGGCAAAAGCGCCTTTTTCATTAGAAAAGTATAAAAAAGCATTGGATATTGAAGACGTGTATGGTGAAGCGGGCTATGTGACCAATGAACGCAATTCTATTCGTCCTACTTTAGATGTAAATGGAATTTGGGGTGGTTATACGGGTGAAGGAGCCAAAACAGTTATTGCCAGCAAAGCCTATGCAAAAATTTCAATGCGTTTGGTTCCGAATCAAGATTGGGAAGAAATAACAGCCTTGTTTACTAAACATTTTGAAAGTATTGCTCCAAAGGCAGTTAAAGTAAAAGTTACGCCGCATCATGGTGGTCAAGGATATGTTACGCCAATTGATTCTATTGGTTACCAAGCAGCTTCAAAAGCCTATACCGATTCTTTCGGGGTGTTGCCTATTCCGGTTCGTTCAGGAGGAAGTATCCCTATTGTAGCTTTGTTTGAAAAAGAATTGAAAAGTAAAACCATTATGATGGGCTTTGGATTGGATAGTGATGCTATTCACTCCCCTAATGAGCATTTTGGAGTGTTCAATTATTTAAAAGGAATTGAAACCATTCCGTTGTTTTATAAATATTTTACGGAAATGAATAAATAAAATTAGTAATTGAATTGAAAAAGCGCTTTGAAGATGTCTTCAAAGCGCTTTTTTTATGGATTAAAATAACTTTTAAACTATAAATGTTGATTGGTATCAATAATGGCTTTTTGATTCTTGTAATCAATCCAAGCCTGACCTTTCCTCTTACGCATAAAATTATCATAATGACGCATGATGAAAACATTGTAAGCAGCCTTGAGTAAATTAGAAGGTTTGCTAGGAAATGCTCTTAAACTCATAGAAAAACCAGGTGTTAAGTATTTCATGTAATGCCAATAACCTTCAGGCATGTACAAAACATCACCATGTTTTAAATGACAGATTAAACCTCTAGCTTTTTTAAGAGCCGGAAATTTTTCAAAATCCGGATTATCAAAGTCAATATCTTCTCTTGAAATCAACGAATGAGGAACCTTGTATAAAAAAGGTGTTTGTTCCGGATCAAATAAAATACATTGTTTTTCTCCGTAGAAGTGAAAATGCAAAATGTTAGAATAATCGATGTCAAAATGCATAAACACTTTGGAATTTTCTCCGCCAAAAAACAACATCGGCAATTGTTTTACCAAGCGTAAACCGATATCAGGCCATTTGAAATCATTTTGTAATTGTGGAACTTCTTTCATTAAATTATATAAGAAGATGCGATAATTAGTCGGTTTTGATTGTAATAAATCTACATAATCGGCCATTTTCATTTTAGCATGAGCTTCATTGAAACCATCTTCATGCGAAACAGGACGGTCATCATATAAAGGAACTACTTTATCTCCTGCAACCTCTTTAATATAATTTAAATTCCACTTTTGGTATGCCGGCCAATCATGGGTAAGTCCTTCTATAACTACCGGCTTCTGCTTTTTAAAGTAATTATTGTAAAAATCTTCTTTTGAGATATTCTTTACACGTTCAATTGGAGTTAATTGAAGCTCGCTCATAATCTATCAAAAAATTAGACTGCAAAGTTATTAAAGTGTTATGATTTTTTTTAGGGTTTTAAGAAAACTTTATTGGCAGGGTGAAGAACAATCCATTTGTTATGGAAAAAATAATCCCATTGCGCTTTAGCCATATCATAATTAGGATCAATTAAAGTAAGATACTTTCCGTTATTGATGGCGTTTTTACAATCGATATAAATACTAATATCCTGATTAGGGTAATCCGCTTTTATGCGTTGGCAGAACTGCCAGATAAAATCAGGTTTAGTAGTTAATGCATGGGCTTGTTTAGGAGAAAGTTTTTTTCTATAATCATAAATTTCAGAAGCTTTTGTTGCGTTATTTATGACTTTAAACGTAATAAAACCACTTCTGTTTCTAAGCATCATACGCCAGCTTAATCGATGTCCCTCCTCAGTCCAAAACACATTTCCTTCAATAAAATAATGACGTAATGGTAATAAAAGCTGGATAATTAAGAAAGGAATAAATAAATAATAGAAAATTCTTTGGTTTTGGTAATCCAAAGTCGGATTGATTTCTTCCTTTTTGGTATTCCTTAAAAACAATTTTCGAATTCGTTCCGGAGGATAAAAAAACAAAGCAAAGCTCAATGCAAAATAAGGGAAAATGCCAATTTGTAAAGTAATAGAGTTGAAAAGATGGAAAACCAATGAACTTAATAAAGCAATAGTTCGTGTTCGTTTAAAAAGAAGCAGAGGAACTATAAATAAGTCATAAAAAATTCCGGCATAGGCAATGAATAAATAAAACCATTTCTGTTTGAATAAAGTTCCTAAAAAACTATCTCTTGGGATAAAATCAAAAATTGGAGCAGTTGCCAATAAGTTTCTGGTATAAGTTCCGTCAAGCCAATCGGGGTAAAATTTTGCGATGGCTGCATAAGTGTAAACAATGCCAACCATTATCATAAAAACCAACCGAATCCAATTAGGCATGGTTTGCTTTATTGCTTTGTACTTCAGCTTTATATCTAGAGATTTTTCTTGGTTTGCCGGAAGAAAAATCATGATAAAACAAATTAATAACAGTAAATAATAATGGTTGTTGTATGATGTTTTTTGCATAAAATAAACCCCACTCCATAAAATAGTATAAAGAATCATACTGATTTTATAGCGAAAACCTAACATAATAGCTATACCCATAAGTCCCATAGCAAAAAAGTAGAAATACATTCCGCTTCCCGATAAGGGTTGTAGCCATTCTAAACCGATGAATGAAAACGTGAAATCAGGCTCAATCAATGTGCTTTTTACCCAGCCTGTTGCAATTGCACCGAAACTTTCTGCAGCTAGCAGAAAACCTAAAATTATCCTAAAGATAATAAGAGGAGCAGAGTCAACAGCTTTGAAAAGGGTAGATTTGAGCATGTATTAATTTTGTTGCGAAAAAAAATGTAAACTGTATTCTTTGTCTTTTTCCAGTTGTCTTTTTAAAATTTCAACGGAATCAAACTTTTCTTCATCGCGAATTCGGTCAAGTAAATATACGCGGACTTCTTTTCCGTAAATGATCTGATCGAAATCGAAAAGATTAACTTCAATGTTTATTTCTTTACTTTCAGTTACAGTTGGATTATATCCGATGCTCATCATTCCTTTGTAAATAGCATTTTCAATTTTGGCTTCCACAACATAGACACCTATTTTTGGAATAAGTTTGTAACTTTCATCAATTTTCAAGTTAGCTGTAGGGAAATTAAGTTTACGGCCTAATTGTTTGCCTTCTATTACTGTTCCGGTTAAAAAGTAAGGGTAGCCTAAGTAGGAATTGGCTAATTCAATTTCTCCGTTTTCCAATGCTTTCCTAATTTTAGTAGAACTAACAGAATTGTTGTCTATTACTTCAGCAGGAATTTGTTCGACTTCAAAACCATATTCTTTCCCAAACTCGGCTAAATCATCAATGGTTGCTGTACGATTTCTTCCAAAACGATGATCATGTCCAATAATTATTTTTCCAATGTTTAATTGTTCTACCAAAACATCCTTAACGAATTCTTCAGCGGTTAATCTAGAGAATTCCTGACTAAAAGGATGAACGATTAAAGTGTCTAAACCTAGTTTTTCTAACAATTCGGCTTTTTCGTCAATAGTGTTTAATAAACGAAGGGAATCGTCTTGCTGTAAAACCATTCTGGGGTGAGGGAAAAATGTTAAGACAGTACTTTCAAGATTTCTTTTTCTTCCTTCTTCAACGATTTTGTCTATGATGGATTTGTGCCCAACATGAACGCCATCAAAAGTCCCTAAAGTTAAAATTGTTTTTTTGGGAGAAGATTTATAATTGGAAATGTTTTGTATTATTTTCAAAACGGAATTTTTAACAAAAATACTATTTCTGTTTATTTATTGAAATTAAAGGAAATTATTTTTTATGAGAAATGAATTAAAAATAAAAAAAATGTTAATTTTTTGTAAAACGCTACTGTTTTGTTATATTTGCTTGTTCGCCAAATCATTAAAAACAATATAATTTATGAAAAAAACTTTACTTTATGTAGGGGTGCTTTTGATGGCATCTGGCATAATGGCTCAGGAAAAGAAACTTTTGAAGAAAGAGCAGAAAACATTTAATACGTTAATTGAACAATCAAGACAAGCAAATCCCAATGATGTTGTAAGATGTGCAAGTGTAGAAGCAGTTGTTGCCAAGTTTGGTCAACGTAAGGTTGATCAAATGAATCAAGCTTTCGAAGAATGGTTAGCTCCAAAAATTGAGCTTGAAAAACAGAAAAAGACTAATAATAAATCTGCAGCAACTACAGTAATTACGATACCTGTCGTGTTTCACGTAATTACAAGTGGTTCTGGAAATACAAATGTTGATGCTAGTTATATTCAAGCGCAAATAGATCAGTTAAATATAGATTATAGAAATTTAGCAGGAAGTCCTTTTTCTGCGGCGGCAGATGCTTATATTGAGTTTTGTTTGGCGGCGGTTGACCCTGATGGGAATGTGCTTTCAGAACCTGGAATTGACAGAGTAACCACTTATGGAGGAAGTACTGTTACTCAAACATATATTAATGGTACTATTAAGCCAAATACTATTTGGGATCCATATAGCTATTTTAATGTTTGGTCCGTTAATATTAGTGGAGGTGTTTTAGGATATGCAACTTTTCCAACAGCATCTGGATTAGGAGGATTGACAGACTATTTTGGTACAGATACAACGGATGGTGTAGTGGTAGCATATTATTCAATTGGTTCAATTGCTACTCCAAACCCAAATGGAGGTATATACGGTATGGGAAGAACGTTAACGCACGAGGCAGGTCATTGGTTAGGATTACGTCATATATGGGGTGATAATACTAGTTGTTCAGTTAATACCACAGATAGTAATCAAGATTATTGTCCCGATACACCAGCAGCATCTGACGCTAATTATGATTGCGTAACTATTGATTCATGTCCCGATGATACAGGTAATGATATGATTGAAAATTACATGGATTACACTAATGACGCTTGTATGAATACTTTTACAGCAGATCAAGTTGCTAGAATGACTGCTGTAATGGCAAATTCACCGAGAAGAGTTACATTAGCATCTTCAACAGTATGTAATGCTACAGTTTATGGTTTTGATGGTAAATTATCTATTACTACATTAGATCTTGTTGATTGTGCTACATCTACAGCCCCTGTAGTGACTCTTAAAAATGCAGGAGATACAACTGTCTTAACATCAGCAACTATTGCTTATGCTTTAAACGGAACTACATTAGGAACATACACTTGGTCAGGTTCTTTAGCTACAGGAAGTTCAGTTGATATTATTTTACCTACTGTAAGTTTTGCTTTAGGAAGTAATACTTTTACAGTTAGTTTGACTAGTGTTAACGGGGTAACGGATAATGATACGTCCAACGATAGTGATTCGGAAACAGTTATTGTAAATTCATATTTAGATACGGATTCAATTACTATTGCGGTACAGCCAGATTATTATGGTACAGAGGTAACTTGGGAATTGACAAATTCTTTAGGGACAATTGTCGCTTCAGGAGGTCCTTACAGTGAAGGAACAGGAATTGGTTCAGTTTTAATAACAGATAATTTAGATCAGCAAACGATTACGTTAGCGTCAGAATGCTATACCTTTACTATTTATGATTCTTATGGTGACGGTTTGATTTGTCAATCTGATTTGGACGATGAAGGATACACTGGGGGAGGTGGATATTTTTCATTGTCTGTTAATGGAACTCCTTTTGTAGCGCAAACTTGTGGAGAATATGATGAATGGTCAATTTCGTTTGGCATTGAGTCTGCAATGAATGCCAGTTCTTTTGATACTAATGATTTTGTATTATATCCAAATCCTAACAATGGCTCATTCAATCTACAGTTAACAGCTATTTCAAATAAAGTTGCTGTAAATGTTTATGACATGAGAGGAAGATTAATCTTGAATAAACAAGTTCAGGTAAATGGTTTAGTGAATGAAGCAATTGAGTTAACTAATGCACAAGCTGGAATTTATTTAGTAACGATTGAAGATGGTGCTAGAAAAGTAACTAAGAAAATTGTCGTGGAATAGATAATAAAAGTTAAAAAAATAAAAAAAGCAAGAGACGACTGTCTCTTGCTTTTTTTATTTTATATATTTGTTAGATTATATTAAAACCATACATAAAAATGAAAAAAACATTACTATTTGCTTTTTTTTCAGGAGTTCTTTTTGTTAACTCTATTCATGGTCAAAATGGAAGATTGTGGACAGAGGCCAAAAAAAGCGGCGTTGAAGTTAAAGTATCAGTTAGCAGAGAAAGTTTTCCTGTTAGCTATAAAACAAAATCACTTGATTTATTATCTTTTAGAAATCAATTGTCGAATGCGCCAGAAAGAAATTCAGGGAACTATTCGACTGTAGTTATTGAGTTGCCTAACGCAAACGGAGGATTTGATCGTTTCAGAATGTATGAAGCTTCTAATTTTGAAAGTGAGTTACAAGCACAATTTCCTGAAATTAGATCTTATGTTGGAGAAGGGATTGATGATAAGACAGCTATTTTGAGATTGAGCTCAGATCCAAAAGGAATTCAAACAGTAGTTTTTAGAGCAGGTAAAAGAAGTGAATTTATAGAGCCTGTATCAACGGATGGCTCTGTTTACGCTATTTATGAAGCGGGAAAAGAAAAAGGAAAATTACCTTTTACATGTTCTACTCAAGAGCAAGAATTAGTTGAAAATTATTCGGAAAGGTTGCAGAATACAGGGCGATCTAGCTCTGGACAGTTATTAACAATGAGGTTGGCATTGTCTTGTACGGCAGAATATTCAAATTATTTTGGTGCAACAAATGGACTTCAAGTTAATTCAGTTTTAGCGGCTTTTAATGCGACTATGACTAGAGTTAATGGAGTTTTTGAAAAAGATTTTGCTATTCATTTGAATATTATAGCAAATACAACAAATGTTATTTACTATAATCCATCAACAGATCCTTATTCTGCGTTAACCGGTACAGATACAAATAACAATAATGTTGATGATGGTATGGAGAACTGGAATTCTGAACTACAGTCTACATTAACTTCTGTTATTGGAGAGTCAAATTATGATGTAGGTCATTTATTTGGTGCTTCAGGAGGAGGAGGAAATGCAGGTTGTATAGGATGTGTTTGTGTTAACGGACAAAAAGGAAGTGGTTACACGTCTCCAGCAAATGATATTCCGGAAGGTGATACTTTTGATATTGATTATGTTGCTCATGAGTTAGGACACCAATTTGGTGCAAATCATACATTTTCTTATGGAAGCGAGGGAGCTGGAGTGAATATGGAAGTTGGTTCTGGATCTACTATTATGGGATATGCTGGAATTACAAATTATAATGTTCAAGCACATTCTGATGATTATTTTCATGCTGTAAGTATTGCTCAGGTTCAAGCTAATATGACAAACAAGACATGTCCGACTGTAACAGCTATTACACATGGTGCGCCAGTGGTAAATGCAGGTGCAAATTATACAATTCCTAAAAGTACACCTTTTATGTTGACTGGATCTGCAACTGATGTAGGTGGAGGAACATTGACATATTGCTGGGAGCAATATGATAATGTTGGATTTGGAGGAACGGGTGCTGGTTCTGCTGCTTCTGCAACGAAAACAACTGGGCCTAACTGGAGATCTTATAACCCAACAATAAGTCCTGTTAGATATTTTCCTACAATGTCTTCTATTATGGCTGGTTCAACAACTACTCAAGGAGATGATATAGCTGTTGAAGCTTTGAGTTCAGTGGCTAGAACACTTAATTTTAGATTAACTGTTAGAGATAATGTATTGGGGCAAGGACAAACGGGTTATGATAATGCGGTTGTGACAGTTGATGATACAAAAGGCCCACTAACTGTTACATCTCAGAATGCTGATAATTTAGTTTGGACTCCAGGTACTGCAGAGACTATTACTTGGGATGTGAATAATACAAATACTATGTCTGGCGCAACAAATGTTGATATTCTATTGTCAACAGATGGGGGACAAACTTGGGGTACAACTTTAGTTTCTGCTACTGCCAATGATGGTTCAGAAACAATTACAGTTCCTAACGTTACAGCAGCTAACTGTAGAGTAATGGTAAAAGCTTCAGCTAATGTTTTCTTTAATGTTAATGTGAAAAATATTGCTATCGGGAATTATACTTATCAAACTCAGAATATTTGCGAGGATTATGTTTTTAATTTTGGTAGTTATCCAATTCCTGAAAGTAGCTCTCAGTACACGGGGTATTCATTATCTATAGACGATTCTTTTGTTTTAACAGACGTTAATATTAATCCTGTACTTACACATTCTAATGTTGGAAATCTATATTATGGAATTAGACCACCCTGGGCGTCATCAGGTGTAACAAGGATGAGTTCTGGATCTTGTTCTGGTAGTGCAAATATTGATTTAATGTATGATTCTGAAGGATCATCTGTAAATT
This sequence comes from Flavobacterium sp. U410, assembly GCF_053570605.1. Lineage (NCBI taxonomy): Bacteria > Pseudomonadati > Bacteroidota > Flavobacteriia > Flavobacteriales > Flavobacteriaceae > Flavobacterium > Flavobacterium sp. U410. The sequence goes on along the minus strand of NZ_JBSEFI010000005.1, from coordinate 37,476 downwards.
GTAGCAATACGATTAGTGGTGCAGCTACTACACCTTTAGATACATTCACAGGATTTAATGGTAATAATGGAGCAGGTAGTTGGTTGTTTTTTATAACTGATGTAAATGTAGGAGATGGTGTTACAGGTACAATAGAGGAAATCACATTAAACTTATGTCATACAGAAAGTGTACCTGTATTAGCAGCAGAAGCTTTTGAAACAAATGATTTTGTATTATATCCAAATCCAAACAATGGTTCATTCAATTTACAGTTAACAGCTGTTTCAGATAAAGTTGCTGTAAATGTTTACGATATGAGAGGAAGATTAATCTTAAGTCAACAAGTTCAAGCAAATGGCTTGGTTAATGAAGCTATTCAATTAAATAATGCGCAAGCAGGAATTTATTTAGTAACAATTGAAGATGGTGCTAGAAAAGTAACTAAGAAAATTGTTGTTGAATAATTAATTATATATTATATAATTATGCTATTTAAAATGCCTAATCTTTAAAAAGATTAGGCATTTTTCTTTAAAAGAAAAATGATTTTTATCTCATATTTTTTAATATAAACTGTCATATTTTTAAACATAAACTGTATATTTAAGAATTAAATAATATATACTTATGAAATCAAAATTCTTATTTTCCACATTAGTTATTTTTATGAGCTATTCTTTTAAAGCTCAAGTAACAGAGAGTACAAACACAGTGACTTCTTCTTCTAGTTATCTAGGTACTTCAAATAATTATGATGTAATTTTTAAAAGAGGAAACTCTAATTCTGGTATTATTTCAAACAATTCCGTCTCTTTTGGCTTAGGATCTGTAGCTGGAGTTTATGATGTAAGTATAGGTTATGGGGCAGGATTAAATGATCAGGGAGTGAATAATGTGTTTGTAGGAACTTATTCTGGTCGTGCATGTACTCTAGTAGGAACCAATTGTATGTTTTTACCAGAGCCTTTAAATAATGTTACATTTGTTGGTTACAGAACAGGAGAAATGTCAGTTGGTGATGGAAATGTTTTTTTAGGATCTAGTGCTGGAATGGAGACAACAGGTAATGACAATATTATGATAGGGAATGAATCAGGAAAAGAAATTACAGGATCTAACAATATTATAATTGGGAAGAGTGTTGTAGAAAATCAAACGTTAAGTAATTCATTAATAATAGACTCTTCTCAAGATGCATATCCGTTGATCTTTGGAGATTTTTCTCAAAATCAATTAAAGTTCAATGGAAAAGTTGGTGTTGGGTATGGTTTTTCAAGTTATCCTACCTCAATTGGTAGTGTAGATATATCAGCATACAATCTTTTTGTAAAAGGGGGTGTTCTTGCGGAGGAAATTCGAGTTACATTACAAAGCAATTGGGCTGATTATGTTTTTAGCGAAGATTATAATCTGCCTACTCTAAATGAGGTGGAAAAGCATATTAAAGAAAAAGGGCATTTAATTAATGTTCCTAGTTCAAAAGAAATCAAAGAAAGTGGAATAGATTTGGGAGAAATGGCGAAAATTCAGCAAGAAAAAATAGAAGAACTTACGTTGTACCTTATTGAGCAAAAAAAAGTTAACGAATCTCAAGAAGAACAGATTAAAGAATTAAAGGATTTAGTTCAATTATTGTTGGAAAAATCTAAATAATATAAGAATATGAAAAATATTATATTTCTATTTCTTATGCTTTTTTTATCGAAAGTTAATAGCCAAGTCACACTAGAAACGTATTATGAAACTAGTAATTCCCAAATAAATATTTATTTAGTTTCCCAAGGGTATGATAGTGCTCATATGAGTGAATTTAATTCATTTGTTTCAGGTTTTCTTAATCAACTTTGGTCAACGACTCCTTTTGATGAATTTCAATCTAATTTTAGAATAATTTTAGTTAGAGATGTGGCAGCTACAAATGGTTATCCCAAGGCTTTTAACCAATTTGATCCTGCTTATGTGTGCTCTGGAGGAAATACAACAGGATCTGAAGATTATACGACCTTCAAAACTAGAATGGACAATTTAATTGCTAATAATATTTCAGGGTATGATGAAAAATCGTATTTAATTGCTGTTTTTAACAATCAATATTATACTGCTGGAGGTGGCGAGTATACTTTTACTTCTAGCTATTGTGGTAATACAATGATGTATAATGTTGCGATACATGAATTTGGTCACACATTTGGATTACTGGGTGATGAATATGGATCAACAACAGCAACGGTTGACCCCGATGATTTTCCTTTGTTTTATAATAGAAATGTTACAGACCAGACATCACTTAGTAATATTCCATGGAAATACCTTATTGACTCATCAACACCTATACCAACATGTTATTTCGGTTCTTCTTGTTCTTATACTGTTCCTGGACTGTATGAGGAAGCTAATTATGTTGCTACTGGCTGGTATAGACCACAGAATAACTGTAAAATGAGAAACGTAAATCAGTCTTTTTGCTCAGTTTGTCAAGATTTGTTAAGAGAAACAATAATTAAGCATCTTTGTCCTACTGATTCGGCTATTACAGAAAATTTTATAAATAAACATCAGTATTTAATGCATTGGAGAAAGGCAAGTAATAGTTTGTCTTCACATTCAGTAATTGGAGAAGAAATTAGTGTTACTTTTTTATCCCAAAATGAAGTACTGTTGACAGATGGCTTTACATCTAAAAACGGAAGTGATTTTTTGGCAACTGTTGGGGACTGTAATACGATAGATTTACATAATGAATACAGAATCTCTGGAAGAAATGCTCTTGATTATGATAAAGAAATTTTAAATGTAAATGTAAAAGAGGAGATTGATTTTGTATTATATCCAAATCCTAATAACGGTTCATTCAATTTACAGTTAACAGCTATTTCAGATAAAGTTGCTGTAAATGTTTATGACATGAGAGGAAGACTAATCTTGAATAAACAAGTTCAGGCAAATGGTTTGGTGAATGAAGCAATTGAATTGACTAACGCGCAAGCTGGAATTTATTTAGTCACAATTGAAGATGGTGCTAGAAAAGTAACTAAGAAAATTGTTGTTGAATAATTGTTATATTCAAATGTTAAATAAAAAGAGCGCTCTAAAGTAGACTGCCCAAAAAGTTTAGACAAATTTATAATTAATTTTGACAATAATGAGCTCGATATTGTATCGGGCTCATTTTGTTTAAATTTGATTTAATTTTTTCGTTATTATAGTAGATTATATATTGTTTTATTTCCTTTTTTAATTCATCTATTGTTCTGAACTTTTTTATATAAAAAAGTTCAGATTTTAAGATTCCAAAGAAATTTTCAATGATAGCATTATCTAAGCAATTTTCTTTTCTAGACATACTTTGCTTGATACCTTTTTGCTTTAATAGTTGTTGGTATTGCTTCATTTTATATTGCCAACCTTGGTCTGAATGTAATGTAATATTGTTTGTATTGGATACTTTTTTAGAAGCTTTTTTAAACATCGTTACTACTTGATTAAAAACTGGTCGTGATAACTCATAACTAATAATTTCTTGGTTAAATAAGTCTATAATAGGTGATAAATACAATTTTTTTCCAAAGACATTAAACTCGGTTATATCTGTTGCCCATTTTTGATTGGGAGCAGTAGCTTTAAAATTTCTTTCTAAAATGTTTGGTGCTATTTTGCCGTGCTCTCCTCTGTAAGATTTGTACTTTTTCACTCGAATAATACTTTTTAACCCGAATAACTTCATTAATCGTAAAACAATTTTATGATTAATAATGATTCCTTTGTTTTGAAGTTCATCAAGTTATATATCGATACCCGTAGCGTCCTTTATGAGTATGATAAATTGACGTTATTAATTCTTTAATTGCTTTATATTTATCTGGTGATTTGTTTTTCGTAGTAATAAAACTACTTTGCACCATTTTTGTTTGATTTAAAAGCATCTTTAAATCAAACTCGTGCCTTAATTCCATTATGGCTTGCACTTTTTGGCTATTTCTTCGGCTTGAATCAAGGCTTGTAACTTTTTTAAAAAGGCAAGTTCACAACGTAATGCTTCATTTTCTAATAAAAGTTCTTCCTCTCTTGTTAATGGCTTGTCAGATTTACGTTTTTTTTCGTTTAAAATCACTCATAGATTTTGGTCTGCCTTTTGGTTTAGAATGTAAGCCTTCTAATCCAAAGGTAGCAAAATCTATCCGCCATTTAAGAATAACTGAATCCGAAGTGATGTTAAATTTCAAACATGCTTCACTTAAGGATGAATATTCTTCTGTAATAGATTCTAAAACTTGCAGCTTAAATGCAACAGTATAATTTCTGTTTCGTCTTGGCAACAAACCAGGTTTATTAAATTCTTTATAGAAATTACTCCATTTTCTAATATTGGATTCATTTACCCCTTTTTTATGTGAAACATATTCATATGAATGACCTTTTTCTAAAACTCATTGTACGCATTTAAGTTTAAATGCATAATCATACTTGACTTTTCTTTCCATAAAAATGCCCCCAAATAGTGTCTGACTTTTTGGAGGCAGTGCAAAATGAGTCGCTTTTTTTAATTGTATTCTACAAATATCAATTTGAATGTTCCGTTGGTTATAACTTTTACATCAGTAGGATTATTAGAATTATAAAGCTTACATGAAATCGAACCTGTTAAAATTACCGTTTGAAATACTCCATCGACAGCATTAGTTTTGGTTGCATATGATATTCTACTCCCTGTTTGACTACCAGCTAATGTCGTATAATAATTCTCGTCCTGATCAACATATGTTAAGCTAACTCCTTTAATCCAATTCATATCATCATCATACGTAATAAAATTATTTGGCAAATCATCAAAAGTACTGTAGAAAGCCGCAGTTTCATCGCTTTCCGAAGTACTTTGAAACATATTATGCATGGTTAAATCAATTGATGGATAATCAGCCATTGCACTCATTGGCAACATATATCCTGTATAATAAAAAGACTTATCAAATCCGTTTCCATTATATCCATTCCCATAAGAATGATAATGTGTCGGAAAAAGAATATCTTCTTCTACATATTGAAAAGCATTTCCATCCATTGTCGCTTTAAAAAATGCAACCGTACCCATAGGATTATCAGGATTATCATTATTGTTCGAATCATCACTGCTACACGAAGCAAAAACAGTAATTAAAGCAATTAAAAATAATTTTCTCATTTCTTTAGTGTTTTTTTTAAAGTTATACGCACAAATATATTATCTTAATGTTTAAAAAAAAATACTACTTTTGTAATCGTGAATAAAAAGCTAGCAATACTTAATATCATTTTGATGCTTTCGGTGCTATTTGCCGTAAGTTATCAGTCTTTACATGCTTTTTCACATCACCACGAAGTGGTTTCGCATTGTGCTGAACACAATGATTCCACTCAATCCAAATTTAAAAAAGTAATTTCTGAGAAAGAAGATTGCCTTGTTTGTGATTTCAAATTCACCAGTTTTCTTTCTCCGGAAATTTTCACTTACACTCTTTTTTCTCCTTTTAAAATAAGTCCGTACTCTTTCAGCATTAAAGAAGCAACCAGTTTTTTTTGCGGAAGTTTATTTGCTCACAGAGGGCCTCCTGTTTTATTTGTTTAATTATAAAAAAGCAACTGTTATTTTTTAACAGTACTTACCCATTGCGTTCTAACATTGGGTAATTATTCTTTTATATCATTTTAAAACAAATAACATGAAATATCTATATACACTTGCCCTAGTATTGGTAAGCACTTTGGCTTTGAGCCAACAAAAAATATCCGGTAAAATCACTAATGAATCAGGAACTCCTTTGCCATTTGTATCGCTTCATTTGGTTGAAAATAACGATTATACAGAAACCGATGCGGACGGAAATTATCAATTAGAATCAGTTCCTAAAGGAAACATTACTCTTGTTGTGTATTTATTTGGTTACGAACAACAAACCTTAAAATTCAATTCATCAGACGTACAAGAACAAAATTTTACCCTAAAAGAAAAAGAACAACATTTAGACGAAGTCATTGTTTCCACCGCTTTTAATAAAATTCAATCGCAAAACGTGATGAAGGTTTCGCATGAAACCATGGAGGACTTGCAAAAGAACGGTTCGGTTTCTTTGATGGATGGTTTAACTACAATTCCGGGCGTAAGCCAAATTTCAACCGGAACGTCTATTGGTAAACCGGTAATCAGAGGCTTGAGTTCTAATAGAGTTCTAACCTATGCGCAAGGTGTTCGTTTGGAAAACCAACAATTTGGCGAAGAGCATGGCTTAGGTTTAAGCGCTTCAGGAATTGAGAGCGTTGAAGTCATCAAAGGACCTGCTTCCTTGCTATATGGTTCAGATGCTATTGGTGGTGTTTTGTATTTTAATCCTGAAAAATACGCCTCAAGCAATAGTACCAAAGGAAATATCTTTCAACAATTGGCATCAAACACACAAGGTACTAATACTTCTTTTGGCATCAAATCTTCTCCAAGTAATTGGAAATTTTTATTGCGTGCCAATTACAATTCGCAAACAGATTACAAAATTCCTTCGGGCGACAGAATCATCAATACGCGTTCTATTGAAAAAGATCTGAAATATGGCATTGGCTATGCTAATTCTCATTTTTCAACGGACATTCGTTACAATTATAACCAATTGAATTTGGGTTTACCTGAAGAAGACATTGAAAATTCAGGATTCCGCAGTCCATTGTATCCCAAACAAGATATTGACAATCATATTTTGAGTTTAAACCAAAAAGTGTATTTCAAAAATTCGAAGTTAGAAGCCGATTTTGGGTACACTTTTAACAACAGAAAAGAGTTGGAAGATATTGATGAAATTGCTTTACACATGAAATTAAAAACAGGCAATTACAACATCAAATACTATTTACCAAAATGGAATAATCTGGAAACGATTGTTGGTGTACAAGGAATGCATCAAACCAATAGTAACTTTGGTGAAGAAATGTTGATTCCGGATGCTACAGTTAACGACTTTGGAAGTTTTATTACTTCGAATTACGAATGGAACACCAATGTTTTACAAGCCGGAATTCGTTTTGACAATAGAAATGTATCAACTTCTAATCACGGAACTCTAGGTGAAGAAGGCTACTTTGAAGCGATTGACAAAAAGTTCAACAGCTTTAATTTTGCTTTGGGTTACAAAACAAACATTACAGAAAAAATCATCAGCCGGATTAATTTGGCTTCCGGTTTTAGAGCTCCAAACTTATCAGAACTTACTTCAAACGGCGTTCACGAAGGAAGCAATCGTTATGAAATTGGGAACCAAAATTTAAAGAACGAACAAAATTTTCAAGCTGATTTGAATTTGGAATACAAAAGCGAGCATTTTGAATATTTCATTAATGGTTTCTACAATCACATTAACAACTACATTTTTATTTCGCCAACCGGAACTATGTTAGACGATAATTTTGTTTACGAATACTCACAAAACAACGCAACCTTATATGGCGGAGAAACCGGAATTCACCTGCATCCTCACCCAATTGACTGGTTGCATTTTACGAGTAGTTATGAACTAGTTATTGGCGAACAAAAAGGTGGCGACTATTTACCTTTGATTCCGGCGAACCAATGGAAAAACACAGTACGAGGTGAGTTTGAATTGGGGAAATGGTTCCAAAAAGCATTTGCTAATCTTCAAGTGAATTATACTTTTGATCAAAATAACATCAGTTCGTTTGAGACCAAAACTAATGATTATACGTTGGTTAACCTTGGTGTTGGCGGAACTATTAAACTTCAAAAAATGAAATTTGATGTTTCTTTAAATGCTAAAAATTTATTAGATAAAACTTATGTCAATCATTTGTCTCGTTTAAAAAGTGACGGCATTTCCAACATGGGACGAAATATTGTTTTAGGAATCAATTTTGATTTTTAATTAAACTCATTCGGTGAAGAAAAGGCTTGCCATATTGAATTTCATTTTGATGCTTTCGGTAATTTTTACTGTTAGCTATCAGTCGTTGCATGCCTTTTCGCATCATCATTCGGAAGTTTCCGTTTGTCATTCAAATCCCGATACACACAAAAAAAGTTTCAAACATAAGATTTCTGAAAAAGAAGATTGTCCAATTTGTGATTTCAAATTTACCAGCTTTCTTTTTCCTGAAATTTTCACTTACAGCTTTTTTTATCCGACTTTAGCTATTCCTTATTCTTTCAATAGTAAAGAAGCTTCTAGCTTTTTTGTTGGAAGTTTATTTGCTCATCGAGGTCCTCCTGTTTCTGTTCAATTGTATTAATTACTAAAAATTCGTCAAGCAATTATGCTTGATGAAGAACTCTATTTTTTAATTCAGAACAGAACAAAATGCGATATTTTTATCTTCATTTAGTCCTGCTATTTTGCAGCTATTCTGCTTTTTCACAATATACTGTGAGCGGAAAAATTTCAGACGAAAACAACAATCCTTTAGCGGAATGTCATATACACATTCAAAATAAAAACACCATTACCCAACAAAATGGAGAGTATGTTGTTTTTGGCATCCCAAAAGGGAAACACAGCTTATTCATTTCCTATATTGGGTACGAACCTATTGACACCACAATAGTTGTAACTCAAAATTTGATTTTAGATTTTAAAATGAAACCCTCTGTTTCTTTTATCAATGAAGTCGTTGTGAAAAGTGATGGAATAGTACAAAAAACCAAAAAAGAAACAGCGCAAGATCTTGAAATCATTAGTCAGGACTTTATTGAAAAAAATATAGGAGGAAGCTTAATGCAATCACTGGAGAAAATCGGAGGGATAAACACGCTTTCTATTGGCTCAGGGCAATCCAAACCTATCATAAGAGGACTAGGATTCAATCGAGTTGTAGTAACTGAAAACGGGATTAAGCACGAAGGGCAACAATGGGGTTCTGATCATGGCTTAGAAATAGATCAGTATGCAGTAGAACAAGTTCAAATCATAAAAGGACCGGCTTCGTTGCAATACGGTTCAGATGCTATCGGAGGTATTATCGCTATAGAGAAAAATAAAATCCCGAAAAAGAATAGTTTAGGTGGTTCATTGGTACTCACCGGAAAAACGAACAATTCGTTTTTTGGTTCTTCGCTCAATGTGTTCAAAAGAAAAGAAACTGTTTTTTTTGATACTCGAATTACTTACAGCGGTTATGGTGATTATAAAGTACCGACAGATCATATCACAATTTATTCGTACCGAGCACCTTTGTACAAGAACAGACTGCGGAATACTGCCGGAAATGAATTCAACCTACACTTTTCATCAGGAGTTATTAAAAAGAACTTTCGTTCCGTTTTTTACATCAGTAATTTAAATACTAAAACCGGACTTTTTGCAAATGCTCATGGATTAGAACCTCGAAACGTGAATACTGAACTTCACGATGCTTCTGATAGAGATATTCAAAATCCATCGCAAAGTGTAAATCACTTCAAAGTAATTAATCGCACAAAATTTGATTTTAGGAAGTATACTTTGGAATTTGATTTGGGGTATCAAAACAATTTTAGAGAAGAATTTAGCGATTACATCAGCCATGGATATATGCCTTCAAATTATCCTGAAACGTTAAACATAAAAGAAACTTTAGAGAGAGGATTTCATAAAAACGTGTATTCTTTTAATGGAAAAATAAGCTTTGATTTAGACAACCACACCATCACTTCCGGAATAAACGCAGAGCATCAAAACAACGCTATTGACGGATGGGGTTTTATTATTCCGGCTTATCACCAATCGAATTTAGGATTTTTTCTTTATGATAAAATTCGATTAGGAGCGAAAACGATACTTCATACCGGAATTCGTTACGATTATGGAACGATAAAAACAGAACGTTATTTTGATTGGTTTACAACTCCTATTGACGGAAATAATGAATACCTGCAACGCTCTGTTTCTTTAAAAAAAGACTTCAGTAACTTTAGTTGGTCTGTTGGCGTAAATCATAACTTAGAACATTGGTTATTAAGAGCAAATATTGGCAAAAGTTTCCGTATGCCAATAGCAAAAGAATTAGCATCAAATGGCGTCAATTATCACCAATTTAGTTATGAACTAGGAGATCCCAACTTATCGCCTGAGATTGCCTATCAATTGGATTTAGGAGCTACTTGGCAAAAAGGCAAAATCTATTTAGATGTCAATCCTTTTCTAAACTATTTTTCTAATTACATCTACTTGAATCCCACACCTGAATATGATTATGCTTACGGAGCCGGAAATCAAATTTATGAATACACCGAAAGTAAAGTTTTTAGATACGGTGGAGAACTGAAATTAGACTATCAATTTAACGATCACTACACAGCTGGCATTGTGGGAGAATATGTGTATTCTGAACAGCAATCGGGAGCTAAAAAAGGGTATACTTTACCTTTTTCACCGCCACCTTCAATACTTTTACATATCGACTATTCAAAAAAATTTAATCAAAAATTTGGACGTGTTTCTACTACGATTGACTTCAAATATGTAGCTGCTCAAAACAATATTGTACCGCCAGAAAACAAAACTCCTGACTACCAAGTGACCAATATTGGTTTAGGAAGCGACATCAATTTTGGAAAACAAAAAATAAACATCAACCTTCAAATTCAAAATGTATTTAATAAAAAGTATTTCAATCATACTAGTTTCTATCGTTTAATTGGAGTTCCTGAACCCGGAAGAAACATTGTTTTACTAGTTAAAATACCTTTTTAACTCAAGATGCGGAATAATCAAAATAAAAATATAATTCTTCAGATTAGTATTTTAATGTTAATCTTCTTGTTCTGTAGCTCATTGCTATTTGGACCATTACATTATGTTTTTATTTCACATGAAAACAATCATGATTCAAAATCAACAACTCTTCTTTCAAAGAGTTCTTATGATTGCCCAATATGCAAGTTTCATTTTTATTCTTTTTATGAAGTTTCTTCTTTATTCAAAGAGTTACTATCCGTTACACAAAATCACAAGGCAATATACTCATTTACAGACCATTTAAATTCCATCTCCTTAATGTATAAAAAAGGGAGAGCCCCACCTTTTGAAACAACCTAATCACTAGAATTAAAATTAAAAAACTTTTAAAAATTTAAAGAATCACATGAAAAAACATATCACAAAATTTGCCCTTTTTATAGCCTTAACTTCATTTTTAACATCATGTAGTAGTGATGATGACAATTCAACTACATCTACAGACTCTATATCCATAGAACTTACAGAAGTAGGCTTAGAAAATAGTGGTTATGCAACTGCTGGAAACGATTTACATCTTGAGGCTGAAATTGTAGCAACTGCCAAAATTTCATTAATTACTGTTGAAATACATAACGAAAATGATAGTTCTATTGAAGAAATTGTAGCATCTTTTACAGATTATTCAGGAATGATTAATGCTGAGTTTCACAAACATATTGATATTCCTGCTAGTCAACCCGCTGGAGATTATCATTTGCATTTAACCGTAATTGATGAAAATGGAAATACTAAAACTGTAGAGACAGAAGTAGCGATTTTAGCGAATACTGATGATCTGTTTCAAATTACAATTGACGAATTAGGCACAGGAACTGTTGGTAGTTCTTCTGTAAATGCAGGAAGTGATCTCCATATTGAAGGTACTATAGTTTCAACAAACCCTATAGCGACTATTGAAATAGAGATTCATAGTTCTGGTGCTCCTGCTATCGAAGAAACCTATACAAATTATGCAGGATTAACGACAGCAGACTTTCATGAACATCTAGATATTCCTGCCAGCCAACCCGCTGGAGATTATCATTTTCACTTTACAGTAACTGATAGTTTAGGGAATTCTTCTACAGTAGAATATGAATTAACTATTAACTAACTTTCATAAAAATGGCTGCTTCTACTATAGTAGAAAGCAGTCATTTTTCTAATTAAAACAAACATTATGAAAAAAACAATCTTTTTCGCCTTGATCTTAGGTTTCATGATACAAAGTTGTAGTAATGATGATAATAATGAGAAAGACACCACAAAACCAGAAATTGATTTAACGATTACTGATGCTTTTCCTAACAGTTGTACTAGTGTCTCGAAAGGAAGCACAATCCCTTTTAAAGCTCTTTTTACAGATAATCAACAATTAGGAGCCTATAGCATTAATATTCACAATAATTTTGATCATCATAGTCACGATACTGAGGTTGATTCTTGTGATTTAGACCCAATAAAAAATGCTGTAAATCCTTGGACAGTCACGTTAACTTTTTCTATTCCTGAAAATTCCCAAGAATTCATAGCAGAACAGGAAATTTTAATTCCAACAGATATTGACACAGGAGATTATCATTTTATGATTCAACTTACTGATGCCGAAGGTTGGTCTACTATGAAAGGAATCAGTATTAAAATCACTGAATAAAATTTTAGTTCTATACAGTAAATAAATGTTGCGTTTTGATACAGCATTTGTTTATTTAACAATTCTTTAGATTTCATTTTTTTACTTTTGTTTTTGTAATTAATTTATTTCAAATGAAAAAAACAATAACCATTACTGCTATTGTTTGTTCCTTAACTATGAATGCACAAACAAAAATTCCGTATCCTAAAACCAAAAAAGTAAAGCATACTGATGTTTACTTTAACAGTAAAGTAGAAGACCCTTATCGCTGGCTAGAAGATGACAGAAGTTCTGAAACCGAAGCTTGGGTAAAAGAAGAAAACAAAGTAACTTTTGACTATCTGAATCAAATTCCTTTTCGAGCTACTTTAAAAAGTCGAATGGAACAACTATGGAACTACGAAAAAGTATCGGCTCCTTTTAAACGAGGTAATTATACTTATTTCTACAAAAATAATGGTCTCCAAAATCAATCAGTTTTATACCGAAAAGACAAGAATGGAAACGAAGAAATTTTCTTGGATCCAAATACCTTTTCTAAAGATGGAACGACTTCTTTAGACGGTTTAAGTTTTACTAAAGACGGAAGTTTAGTTGGCTACTCTATTTCAGAAGGTGGCAGTGATTGGCGAAAGGTTATCATTTTAAAAACCGAAACGAAAGAAATCGTTGGCGACACAATAGTTGATGTGAAATTCAGCGGTATTTCTTGGTACAAAAACGAAGGTTTTTATTATTCAAGTTATGACAAACCTAGTGGAAGCGAGCTTTCAGCTAAAACGGATCAGCACAAATTGTACTTCCATAAATTAGGTTCTTCTCAAAAACAAGATAAAGTTGTTTTCGGTTTAGACGAAAAACGGAGATACGTTGGTGGTTATGTGACCGAAGATGAAAAGTATTTAGTAATCTCAGCAGCAACAGCTACTAACGGAAATGAATTATACATTAAAGACCTTTCCAACAATAGTGCTATTGTTACCATTGTCGATAATTTTGACAGCAATAATGACGTCTTAGACAATAAAGGTTCGCTCTTTTATCTTGTAACCGATTTTAAAGCACCTAATAAGCGAATCGTAACTTTTGATTTAGCAAATCCAAAACAAGAGAACTGGAAGGATTTTATTCCGGGAACCGAAAATGTATTATCGCCTACTAAAGGAGCCGGATATATTTTTGCCGAATATATGAAGGATGCCGTTTCTCAAATTAAACAGTATGATTATGAAGGGAAATTAATTCGTGAAATTGAATTACCAGGTATTGGAACTGCAGGCGGATTTGGCGGTAAAAAGGAAGAAACTACTTTATATTATTTATTTACCAATTATGTAACTCCAGGAACCATTTATGAATTTGATCCAAAATCAGGAGATTCAAAAGTTTACAACAAACCAAAAGTAGATTTCAAATCGGAAGATTATGAGTCTAAACAAGTTTTTTATACTTCAAAAGATGGCACAAAAGTTCCTATGATTATTACCTATAAAAAGGGAATAAAGTTAAACGGCAAAAATCCGACTATTTTATACGGTTATGGTGGCTTCAACATTAGTTTAACTCCAAGTTTTAGTATTGCTAATGCGGTTTGGATGGAAAACGGCGGAATTTATGCCGTAGCAAATTTACGTGGTGGTGGTGAGTATGGTACAAAATGGCACGATGCCGGAACGCAGATGCAAAAACAAAATGTGTTTGACGATTTCATTACAGCTGCCGAATATTTAATTCAGGAGAAATATACATCATCTGATTATTTAGCTATAAAAGGAGGCTCAAACGGAGGTCTATTAGTAGGTGCTGTAATGACACAACGCCCCGATTTAATGAAAGTAGCCATTCCGCAAGTTGGTGTTTTAGATATGTTGCGTTACCATACTTTTACCGCAGGTGCGGGTTGGGCTTACGATTACGGAACAAGTGAACAAAGTCAAGAAATGTTTGATTATTTAAAAGGATATTCGCCGGTTCATAATATCAAAAAAGGAGTAAAATATCCAGCTACTTTAATCACAACAGGTGATCATGACGATCGCGTAGTTCCAGCACATAGTTTTAAATTTGCAGCTGAACTACAGGAAAAGCAAAGTGGAACAAATCCGGTTTTAATTCGGATTGACGTTAATGCCGGACACGGTGCCGGAAAATCAACCGAAGCAATTATTAACGAACAAGTAGATATTCAAGCTTTTGCTTTATACAATATGGGGATAAAGAAAATATAATACCAAAAAAATAAAAGAGCGCTTTGCACTGCCCTCAAATAGTGTCTAACTTTTTGGGGGCAGTGCAATTGAGTCGCTTTTTTTAATTTATACTAAACCGTTTGCAATTAAATATTCTCCAATTTGAATGGTGTTGGTTGCGGCTCCTTTTCTTAGGTTGTCGGCAACGATCCATAGGTTAACGGTATTAGGTTGACTTTCATCTCTTCTAATTCTTCCTACGAAAACTTCATTTTTACCTTGAGCATGAATTGGCATCGGATAGGTAAAAGTTTCCAAATTGTCCTGAACTTCAACTCCAGGTGTATTGCTAAGGATAGTTCTTAATTCGTTTACGTCAAAATCATTTTCAAATTCGATGTTAACCGCTTCACTGTGACCACCTACTACCGGAATTCTGATAGCTGTTGCAGTAACTGCAATAGTGTTATCGTTTAATATTTTTTGAGTTTCACGCACTAATTTCATTTCTTCTTTAGTGTAACCGTTGTCTTCAAAAACATCACATTGTGGAATAGCATTTCTGTGAATCGGGTATTTGTAAGCCATATCGCCTTCAATGCCATGGTATTCATTTTCTAATTGTTGAACCGCTTTAACACCTGTACCTGTGATAGATTGGTAAGTTGAAACAACAATTCTTTTGATTTTATATTTTTTATGTAAAGGTGCTAAAGCCATTACCATTTGAATGGTAGAACAGTTTGGATTAGCAATAATTTTGTCTTCTTTAGTTAATTCATTAGCATTGATTTCCGGAACGACTAATTTTTTAGTAGCATCCATACGCCAAGCCGAAGAATTGTCGATAACTGTAGTTCCGGCAGCAGCAAATTTTGGTGCCCAATCTAACGAAGTTTGACCTCCGGCAGAAAATAAAGCAATCTCCGGCTTCATGTCAATAGCCGTTTGCATACCTACTACCTTATAGGTTTTACCGTTCCATTCTAAATCTTTACCAACTGATTTCTCTGAAGCCACAGGGATGAGTTCCGTAACCGGAAAATTTCTTTCTTTTAAAACCTGAAGCATAACTTCGCCTACCATTCCGGTAGCGCCTACTACTGCTACTTTCATTTGTCTATTTATAATATTTTTTATTTTACAAAGGTAAATATATTTTAACCTGAAAAAATTATTTTTAAATAAATATAACAAAAATTTAAATTCATAACATTTAATATAAAAAAACCACACTTTTTGAGTGTGGGTTAGTTAGAATATATAGTGTAGTGTTACGTGATCGAAACAATTATTTTTTCAATAAATCTCTGATTTCAGCTAATAATTCTTCTTGAGTTGGTCCGGCTGGTGGTGCAGGAGCAGGAGCTTCTTTTTTCTTCATTGCATTTACTCCTTTTACAATCATGAACATTACAAAAGCAACTATAATGAAATCAATTAAGTTGGTTAAGAACTCGCCCCAAAGTACAGAAACTTCTCCTTCAACAATACCTTCGGCATTAGCAACACCTTCAATAATAGTCCATTTTAAATCTTTAAAATCTGATTTAAAAATTAAACCAACTAATGGAGAAACAATTCCTCCGGTAAAAGAAGAAACAACTTTGTTGAAAGCTGCACCCATCACAAAACCTACTCCAATATCGATTAGGTTTCCTTTCATTGCAAATTCCTTGAATTCTTTAAGCATAAAAAAATATTTTAGTTTTCAATAACGAATATAAGTAAAATCTTTTAATTTTTGTAAAAAACGCGTTTTACCCTTTGCGAAATACTGGTTAATATTTCATAAGGAATGGTATTTAGGATTTTAGCCAATTCAATTACTTTTGGGTTTTCGCCAAAAATAATAACATCATCACCTTCTTTACAAGCAATATCAGTTACATCAGTCATCAAAGTATCCATACACACATTTCCTATGATAAAAGCTTTTTGGTCATTAATGAGAACATAGCTTTTTTGGTTGCCCAAAGCTCTGCGAATGCCATCAGCATAGCCAATAGGAATAGAAGCAACTCTTGTCGTTTTTTCAACCATAAATTTCCGGCTGTAACCCACAGATTCGCCCGGTTCCACTGTTCTAATTTGAGAAATGATACTTTTCAAAGTGCTCACATTAAGCAAGTGTTGGTTCTCATAGTCTGAATTTCCAATGCCATACAAACCAATTCCCAAACGAACCATTTCCATTTGCATTTCAGGATAATGAAAAATTCCCGAAGTATTCAAAATATGACGAATAGGTTTTAGGTGTAAAGCGTCTATTAGTTTTTCGGAATTTTCACGATACCGTTTAAATTGTTCGTGTGTAAAAGTGTCAAATTGTTGGTCATCGCTTCCGGCTAAGTGTGAAAAAATACTTCTCACCATAACGAAGTTATTGTTTCGTAAAACCGAAATCAATTCGTCAAGATGAGCTGTTTCAAAACCCAAACGATGCATACCAGTGTCAAGCTTAATGTGAATAGGATATTGCGCGATATTTTTCTCCTGAGCTACTTTTAAAAAACTTTGCAAACCGCTAATCGAATAAATTTCGGGTTCCAAGTCGTAAGCAATCATAGTGTTGAAGCTATAATTTTCAGGGTTTAAAACAATAATCGGAGTGGTAATCCCGGCTTTTCTCAATTCAACACCTTCATCTGCAAAAGCAACACCCAAGTAATCAATTTTATGATGTTCTAATAATTTTGCAATTTCAAATCCGCCGTTTCCGTAACCAAAAGCTTTCAGCATCACCATAATTTTGGTTTCCGGTTTTAATTTGGATTGGTAAAAATTGAGGTTGTGAGTTATGGCATCCAAATTGATTTCCATAACCGTTTCGTGTTTTTTCTCTTCCAGCAAAACAACAATTTCGTCAAAATTGAAACTTCTTGCGCCTTTGACCAAAACCGTTTCATTTTGGAACGATTGCGTGTTGAATTGCTTCAAAAATTCGGCAGTAGAAACAAAAGAAATCACATGAGGTAATTCGCTCAAATAACTCGAAATGGTTTCGCCAATGGTGATAATGCGGTCAATGTGATTGCTCTTTAAGCTTTTAAAAACTTTTTGGTACAAAACATCAGTCGGTAAACCACTTTGAAAAATATCCGATAAAATAATGGTTTTCTTCTGATACAGTTTTTGTTGTTCTAGAAAATCTAAAGCTATTTTTAAAGATTGATAATCGGATGAGTATGAATCGTCAATGATCACGCAATTGTTAATTCCTTTTTTGGCTTGCAAACGAATTTCAATCGGGTATAAATTTTGAATACGCTCTGTAATTATAGCAATTGGGATGTTTAAATGCAATAAAACGCCAATGCAACTCATAGCATTTTGAATCGAAAATTCATCTGTAAAAGGAAGCGTTATTTCAAAAGTTTGGTCTTGGTAAACCAAAGTCAGACGAGTAATTGTATTTTCTGTCGATTTTTTGGCTACAAAAAGAGTAGCATGTTCATCGGTATAACTCCAAGTGAGTTTGGGTTGCGAAATATGTGGTTCAACCAAAGGATTTTTCTCCAAAACAACTAGTGAACAATGGTTGAAAAGTTTTGTTTTTTCGACTATTTTTTCTTCTTGCGACAAGAAACCTTCATCATGCGCCGAACCAATTGAGGTAAAAATTCCAATATTAGGTTTTATAATGTTTTCCAGTTTGTCCATTTCGCCTTTTTGCGAAATTCCGGCTTCAAAAATTCCTAAATTATGGTTTTCATTAATGCCAAAAATCGACAATGGAACGCCAACTTGTGAATTATAACTTTTAGGACTTCTAACTATGTTGTAATCCGGACTCAATAAAAAATTAAGCCATTCTTTTACAATAGTTTTTCCGTTACTTCCTGTAATTCCAATCAGTGGAAAAGAAAACAAACTTCGGTAATAAGTCGCCATTTGTTGCAAAGTAACCAAGGTGTTTTCAACTATTAAAAAATTAGCTTGGTTTTCTAATCCGCTAGGAATATGTTGCACCACAAAATGATGAACTCCTTTGTTGATGAGTTGTTGAATGTATTGGTGACCGTCGTGGTGCGAACCTGTTAAAGCAAAAAATAAAGTGCCATTTCCATTTTGCAAAGAACGGCTATCTATAGAAATGTTTTCAGGTTTGAAATCTTCAAAACTGCCCACAACTTTTGCGTTAAGCGCTGAAATAATGCTTGTAATAGAAAAAGTCACCCGTTATTTGTTGTTTTCTTTGTTTTTCTTCATCGCTCTAAAAAAAGCGGCGCGGCTAAGTGGTTCATATTCTTCGGTTTCGCCTAATAAAACTAACTTGTCGTCTTGCGATTTTCTAAAGCTGTAATTGGCTAAATTTCCCGTTCTGGTGCAAACCGCGTGAACTTTAGTTACATATTCGGCTGTAGCCATCAAAGCAGGCATCGGCCCAAACGGATTGCCTTTAAAATCCATGTCTAACCCGGCCACAATAACGCGAATGCCTTGGTTGGCTAAATCGTTACAAACGGCCACAATCTCATCATCAAAAAATTGCGCTTCGTCAATTCCAACCACATCGCAACCTTGTGCCAAAAGCCGAATATTCTCGGCAACCGGAACTGGAGTAGAACGAATTTCATTAGCATCGTGTGACACCACCATTTCTTCATGATAGCGCGTATCAACGGCCGGTTTAAAAATTTCTACTTTTTGTTTGGCAAATTGGGCACGCTTTAATCGACGGATTAACTCTTCGGTTTTACCCGAAAACATTGACCCGCAGATCACTTCGATCCAGCCAAATTGTTCAGATTGGTTTACAGTATTTTCGAGAAACATTTTGTATCTTTCGGGAAATTAATATTAAATTCTGCTACATTTGTAGCTTCAACAAATTTATTAAAAAAGCATCCATATTTTCAATTTCTATTCCATAAAGTTATGAAGAAAAAGTTAGAAGGAGAGTTAATCAGTATAGCGCATAGGGTTTTGAAATTAAAAAACCGTTCTGAGACTAAACAATTACAGGAAGAAGCTAAAAAATTATATGAACAATTGACCATTTTACGTTTTTACGAAGAAAATTTTGAAGCCGTAAAAGAGGAAATTGCACCGGAAATTTTAGAGGAAAAATTAGAAAGCTTTGTTTCTGAAAAGGTTATTGAAGAGGTTGTTGAAGTAGCAAAAGAGAATATAGAAGAAACAGTTGGTACTGAAGTTGAAACCGAAATTGAAGTTGAGGAGCCAACAGTAGAAGAAGAGTCAGCTTTTGAATCTAATGTAGCAGCGGAAATTGTAGCTGAAGAGTCAGTTATAGAAGAAGAACCTATTGTTGAAGAACCAGTTGAAACTGAACTAACTGAGCCAGAAGCAGAAGAAAAACCGGTTACAGAACCTATTGCGCAACCGCAAGTAGCTTTGTTTGATGATGTTTTTGCCGCCGATTATCAAGAGTTAGATTTTGTAAAAGTTGAAGATATTCCGCAGGAAATAGAACAAGTTGCCGATTTAACATTTGAAGAATCGCCAAAGGTAGATGATTCAATGGTTGAAGAAATAGAAGAAGAAATTGTAGCTCAAGCTGAAACCGAAGAACAAGAGAAAATTGTAGCTGAAGAGCCTGTTTTCGAGCAAGAGCCGGAAATAGAACAACCTGTTGTTGAAGAGCAGCCCGAGCCTGTTTTCGAAACTAAAATTGAAGTAGAAGAACCAAAAGTTCAGGAAATTGTCATTGAAAAAGTGCCCGAAGTCGTTTTTGAAGAGCCAAGAACAATGTCGCTTAACGATCGCTTGAATAAAGGTGGAATCAACATAGGTCTCAACGACCGATTGGCTTTCGAAAAGAAACTTTTTGCCGGAAGCACCGACGATTTCAACCGCGTATTATCGCAATTAAATACCTTCGATTCGTTTGACGAGGCCAAAGGATTCATCGAAAGTTTCGTGAAACCTGATTACAACAATTGGGAAGGAAATGAAGCTTATGAACTTCGTTTCTTGGAATTTGTAGAAAAGAGATATTTATAAAATTAGGGTGTTCCCTTTCAGGGCGCGCTTTCACTACTCGCTTCCCGCCTTGCAAAGACGGGAGAGCTCAAACAAACCGTTCAATCGCTAACACATGGGAAAACTGTTCCTTGTACCCACACCTATTGGTAATTTAGAAGACATGACCTTCAGAGCCATCAAAGTGCTCAAAGAAGTAGATTACATTTTAGCCGAAGACACACGCACCAGCGGAAAATTGTTAAAACATTTCGAGATTGCTACGCCCATGCAAAGTCACCACATGCACAACGAACACAAAACCGTTGAAAATTTGGTAAAACGCTTGCAAGGTGGCGAAACCATTGCATTGATTAGCGATGCAGGTACGCCAGCAATTTCCGATCCTGGTTTTTTGTTAACCCGCGCTTGTGTTGAAAATGGCGTTGAGGTCGAATGTCTTCCGGGAGCTACAGCTTTTGTGCCAGCCTTGGTAAACAGCGGATTGCCTAACGATAAATTTGTGTTCGAAGGTTTTTTACCCGATAAAAAAGGACGTCAAACCCGATTTTTGGCCTTAGCCGAAGAAACCCGAACCATGATTTTTTACGTTTCACCTCATAAATTAAACAAAACCCTAGCGGAATATGTGCAATACTTTGGCGCTGATAGACCGGTTTCAGTTTCTAGAGAAATTTCAAAACTACACGAAGAAACCGTTCGCGGAACTGCCGAAGAAGTCTTAAAACATTTCGAAGCCAAACCTGCAAAAGGAGAAATTGTGGTTTGTGTGGGTGGGAAAAACTTTAAGTGAGAATGTATTTAAATATTAGAAAATCAAGTGATAAAATTAAAGAGTTCCATGAAGGATCTGATTTTTTATATTTTTTTGAAAAAGAAAACCTCTTTGTTCAAAAAGATGCAGACTCTATAATTGAAAATGTAAGCAGAATTAATTTTTTTGTTGGGTCAAATAATTCAGGTAAAAGTAGATTTTTAAGAGGACTATTCAAGATTGATGACGATTTATTGGTGGCAATGACTGATAAGTTGACTTTTGGTGATTTATTGGGTAAGTTGAAGTCGTTTGAAGTTGATTTAATTGAGTTTTTTAATAATGAAGATTTTAAAGGGATTTTTTCTTTTTTAAATAAATTACAAGAAGATTCAATAGTTGAATTTGATTTAATGAATAACCAACATAGATTTTCTGAATTATTTAAATCGAATGATTTATTATTTTCAAAAATAAATAGTTTAGAAGAAAATTTTGAATTTTATCATTCCTTTGTTGAACTTAATGTCAATATAGAAAGACTTAGAAAGGCAATTTTGTTTTTCAATGAAAACAAGAGGGAAAGAAAGTTGTATATACCTGTTTTAAGAAATTTGACCAAAAACCAAAATCTTTCAACTGATCTATTTGATAAAATTATTGAGCAAAATTATAATATTAAATCTAATGTTTTTACTGGATTGGATTTATATAATGAATTGTTAAAACTAAAAACTTCTCCTGTAAATGAAAGAAAGAAAATTAAAGCATTTGAAAAGTTTCTTTCTGAAACTTTTTTTGAAAATCAACTAGTTGAAATTACAGCTAGTAATACGCCAGAACATACCACTATTCTTTTTTCTTTAAATGAAATTGAATTTCCAATTTTTAATATTGGTGATGGTATACAACAATTAATCTTAATTTTATTTCCCATTTTTACGGCAAAAGATAATACTTGGTTTTTTATAGAAGAGCCGGAGACTCATTTACATCCCGGTCTACAAAGGTTATTTATTGAAACTTTATTAAAAAACTCTTTTTTAAAAGAAAAAAAACATAAGTATTTTTTTACCACACATTCTAATCATTTTTTAGATGTTTCTTTAGATTCAGAAGAAATATCAGTTTATCAATTTCAAAAAGAAGGTTCAGAAAAATTTAGAGTAAAAAATATTAGACCAAATAAAAAAACGTTAGATTTATTGGGAGTAAATAATTCGTCTGTATTTTTAGCAAATTCTTCCATTTGGGTTGAAGGTCCTACTGACAGAAAATATGTTTCAAAGTTTTTGAAGTTATATTGTATTCATAATAAACTTCAAAATTTAAAAGAAGATATTGATTTTGCTTTTTTTGAATATGGTGGGAATTTAATTGAGCATTATCTTTTTGATAAAGATTTTGATGAATTATTTTCTGAAAAAGAAGTTAGAGATAAAATAAACTCATTTGCATTATCAAATAAAATTTATTTGTTAGCAGACAATGATAATGCAAAGGGGAAAAAATTAATGAGACGACAAGAGTTAGAGAAATTATCTTCTGATAAATATTTTAAATATCAAAATACTGATTATAAGGAAATTGAAAATCTTTTGCCAGTTTCAATTATTAAAAGTTTTTTAAGGCTATTGGTTATTAACGAAGAAGATTTAAAAAAAATAGACAATATTAGCTTTAAACATGAAGATTATTTCTCAATTGGATTAGGTAGATTCATAATGGATTTATTTGATAAAAATGATATTAAAAAATATAAGTCATTCAAAGTTGAAGGAAATGGAGAAACGTTAAAAACTTCATATAAATCAAAACTTTGTGAAATGTTTGTTGATTTAGAGACGACATATAAAGAACTAGTTTCTGAGAATGATAAATTAAATGATATAGTTGAAGATTTGTATTATTTTATAAAACCAAAAGATATAACATGGCAACAAACATAGTAACCACAACTTGGAAAGGAAAAATGCAGTTTGAATCCACAAATCCTAGTGGTGAAACTTTATTAATCAATACAGCACCGGAAAACGGTGGAGAAGGTGCCGGCTTGCGTCCAAAGGCTTTGATGCTTTCGGCTTTGGCGGGATGTTCGGGTTTAGATGTGGCTTCTTTAATTGAAAAAATGAAGTTAGAGGTCGACGATTTCAAAATTGAAACTATTGCCAATTTAACCGAAGAGCATCCAAAAATATACGATGCTGTTACCGTAGAATATCATTTTTATGGCAGCAATTTAAACGAAGTCAAATTGCAACGCGCTGTAGATTTATCAGTAGAAAAATATTGCGGCGTAATGGAAATGTTCCGCCAGTTTGCTAAAATCGAAATTAAAACGATTTATCATTACAATTAACAATGTGCCATTTCGACCAAAGGAGAAATCACATAATCAAGATAATTTTTTTATGACAATTAATAATTTACTTGAAGCTGTGCAAAATTCGGAAATTCTTGAATTTTCAGTGGTTATTGCCGTTATCGATACGCATTTTGAATTTACGCCAACTACTTTTACCAATGGTTCTGCAACAAACGAAGCCAATAGCAATAACGGTTCGTGTAAAGTGTTTTCGTTTGCTAAAATGAACCAACTAAGTCCATCTGAAACACTGTTTTTATTTGGTGAACACTATCAAAAAGTTCTTGCCACACCAACAGAAACCGATCATCAAAACATTAGAAATTTTATGCAAACCGGTTGGGAAGGAATTTCTTTTGAAGGAAATGCTTTAGTGTTGAAATAGCCTTGTCATTTCGACCGAAGGGAGAAATCACATAATCAGAGTTGAGGTTTATTCAAAATGATGATTTAAAAAATCAAATTTGGGATTAAATTGTCTAATTAAATTAAGTTTTTTCTCTCTTCGCCATTTTTTTAATTCTTTTTCTCGTGCAATAGCTTCCTGGACCCATACAAACTTTTCATAGAAAACTAAAAATTCTAAATTATATTTAGAGGCAAAAGTTTTATTTCCAATTTCAATATTTTCTTTATGTTGGCTAAGTCTTTCTTTAAGATTGTTTGTCATTCCAATATAAAATGTGGATCTATATTTGTTTGTGATGATATAGACATAATACGTGTGAAAGCCTACTTGTGGATTGAATTCATTCATAATGATTTAAATGTTAAATTCTTTATGTGATTTCTCACTACGTTCGAAATGACAAATAGTAAATTTACTCTACTTCCAAATCCACAAAAGAAAACGTATTGCCGCTAAACAATCCTTTATCCGAAAGTTTTAAATCGGGAATTACCAATAACGCCATAAACGAAAGTGTCATAAACGGAGCTTTTAATGAGCTTCCCAATGCTTTCGCCATTTGGTCAATTTCTTGATACAATTTGCCGGTTTCCCAGCCGTCTTTATCGCTAATGATTCCGGCAACAGGAAGTGGTAAAACTTTTTCTTCTGAATCATTTACAGCACAAATTCCACCTTTGTTTTTGATTAATAAATTAACGGCTTTGTAAATTTCTTCATCCGAAGTTCCAACGGCAACTATATTATGACAATCGTGTGCTACCGAACTAGCAATGGCACCTTTTTTTAATCCGAAATTTTTAATAAAAGCGATAGCTGGTGGCGCATCTTGATAACGATTCACAACCGTCATTTTTAAAATATCATCTGAAGTATTGGAAACCAAATTTCCGTCTTGAATTAAAGAGGAATGATGCATTTCATTCGTAATCAATTGGCCTTCTAAAGCTTCAATTACTCTAATTTTCGATGCTGAACTTTTGACTTCAAAAGCTTCCGTTTTTTTGAAAGAAGTATTGAAATTATTCGGTGTTTCAAAATCGACATGAGCTACTTTAGACGTTCCGTTTTCAGCGACCAATTCGCCATTAATATACGTTTGTTGCACTTTAAAATTAACTAAATCTTTTACTACGATAAAATCAGCAAAATCGCCTTCGCGCAAAATTCCGACATTCATATTGTAATGATGAACCGGATTGATACAGGCAGCTTGTAATACTTTAAAAACATCCATTCCTTTGGCAATGGCTCGTGCACAAAGTGCGTTAATGTGGCTGATGATTAAATCGTCTGGGTGTTTGTCATCCGAACAAAACATCATGTTTTCAAAATGTTCAGGTAATAAATCAATTAAGGCTTCAAAGTTTTTAGCAGCACTTCCTTCGCGAATAATCACTTTCATGCCTAAAGACAGTTTTTCGGCAGCTTCTTCATAGGTAAAACATTCGTGATCGGTGGTAATTCCAGCGGAGATATATTTTTTTACAGCATCGCCTCGCAAACCGGGTGCGTGACCGTCTACAGGTTTGTTGAAGTGTTTTGCCCAAGCAATTTTTTTCATCACTTCTTCATCGTCAAACAAAACGCCCGGATAGTTCATCATTTCGGCTAAATAGTGAATATCCGGTGAAGTCAGAAGTTCTTTAATACCTTCTGAATCTATGACTGCGCCCGCGGTTTCAAAAGAAGTTGCCGGAACACAAGATGGCGCTCCAAAGTGAAATTTCAACGGCACTTTTTTGCTGTTTTCAATCATGTAAAAAACGCCTTCGGCTCCTAAAACATTAGCAATTTCATGCGGATCAGAAATGGTGCCTACCGTTCCGTGTAAAACGGCCAATTTTGCAAATTCAGACGGAACTAACATTGAACTTTCGATGTGAATGTGCGCATCGATAAAACCAGGCATAATGTAGCTTTTTACATTATGCTCTTTTTCTATAATGGATTTTATCTTGCCATTTTCAATAGTAACTTCACCCGAATAAATTCGTTTATTTTGTATATCAACTATTTGTCCTTGAATTTGCATCTTTCTTGAATTTATAAATTCAAATGTAACTAAAATCAAAGGAAGACAAAAAAGAATAATCGAATTAAAGTTTTTCTATATACATTTGCAATTATATAAGCCAAAATAATCGAATTCACAATTTCATCTTGAGCGGACGAGAGGCAGAATTCTAATTTCAAAATTCTAAATTTTAAAAGTATGCGTTGGAAGTTAAAATCGAAGCCAAAAAAAGAAAAAGTACAAGCCTTACAAAAAGCACTTCAAGTAGACGAAATCATCGCTACTTTATTGGTTCAGAGAGGGATCGAAACCTTTGAGCAAGCCAAACAATTTTTCCGTCCCACATTAGAAGATTTGCACGATCCATACTTGATGAAAGATATGGATAAAGCAGTGAATCGAATTGAAAGAGCTATTGCAAATGGCGAAAATATTTTAGTTTTCGGAGATTATGATGTCGATGGTACCACTGCCGTTTCACTCGTTTCTTCTTATTTAAAAACAATTACACCCAATGTTGCAACTTATATTCCGGATCGCTATGCTGAAGGTTACGGTGTTTCCTATAAAGGAATTGATTTTGCAGAGGATAATGGATTTTCGTTGATTATTGCTTTAGACTGTGGTATCAAGTCGATTGACCATGTAAAGTATGCTAAAGAAAAAGGAATTGATTTTATAATTTGTGATCATCATCGTCCCGATGAGGTTTTACCGGATGCAGTTGCTGTTTTGGATCCAAAAAGAGAAGATTGTTCGTATCCGTATGACGAATTATGCGGTTGTGGTGTCGGATTTAAATTGGTTCAAGCCCTAGGAAAAAATAGAAATCAAACGACTCAAGATTTAGTTTCGTATTTAGATTTGGTTGCCACTGCCATTGCTGCAGATATTGTTCCGATAACCGGAGAAAATAGAGTATTGGCAAAATCTGGATTGGAAGTTATTAATGCCAATCCAAGACCAGGAATAAAAGCTTTGGTTCAAAATGTAAAAAAGAAAGAATTAACCATTACTGATGTTGTTTTTATCGTTGCGCCACGAATTAACGCGGCAGGAAGAATTCATCATGGTGATTATGCCGTTCGTTTGTTAACCGAATTCAATTTGGAACAAGCGGAAGAAGTTGCGAAGGAAATTGAACAATTCAATTCGGATAGGAAAGATTTAGACAAGCAAATTACAAAAGAAGCTTTACTTCAGATTGAAGAAAATAATGAAGAGAAGTCTTTTTCAACTGTGGTGTATAATGAAAATTGGCACAAAGGTGTCATTGGAATTGTAGCATCTCGTTTGGTTGAAAACTACTATCGTCCGACAATTGTTTTTACGAAAAGTGGTGACAAATTAGCAGCTTCGGCTCGTTCGGTAAAAGATTTTGATATTTATAATGCGTTGGAAGCGTGTTCGGAACATTTAGAACAATTTGGCGGGCATATGTATGCAGCAGGAATGACACTTTTGGAAGAAAACTATCAAAAGTTTAAACAAGCTTTCGAAGAAGTGGTTCAGAATACGTTACATCCTGATTTGCAAATTCCTGAAATAGAATATGATACTGAAATTCAGTTAGATGAAATTACTCCAAAATTGATGCGAATTCTAAAGCAGTTTGAACCTTTTGGTCCACAAAATATGACGCCACTTTTTTTAGTGAAAAAATTAACGGATTCAGGTTATGCTAAAACACTGGGTTCAGAAGAAGACCATTTAAAAGCTTTTGTAAAACAAAATAATTCAGATTCCATTAGTGCAATTGGTTTTGGATTGGGAAGTAAACTCGATTTAGTTAAAAATTTCTCAAAATTTGATGCAATTGTTTCTATTGAAGAAAATGAATGGCGAGATGTTGTAACTTTGCAACTGCAATTACGCGATATCAAACCTACTGATGGCTAAAAAAGACCCTTACGCAGCACTCCGTTTTAAAGAATACCGATTTTTCCTTGCTATGCGATTCGCATTAGTTTTTGCATGGTCGATGCAATTTGTAATTATCGAATGGGAAGTGTATAGTTTAACTAAAAATCCGCTTTCACTTGGTATAATTGGCTTAATGGAAATTATTCCGGCAGTTGCCATGTCACTTTTTGCAGGACATATAGTCGATCAAAATG
This sequence comes from Flavobacterium sp. U410, assembly GCF_053570605.1. Classification (NCBI taxonomy): domain Bacteria; kingdom Pseudomonadati; phylum Bacteroidota; class Flavobacteriia; order Flavobacteriales; family Flavobacteriaceae; genus Flavobacterium; species Flavobacterium sp. U410. Next base: position 9,334 of record NZ_JBSEFI010000005.1, on the reverse strand, counting down.
AAAAGAAAGGTTTGTTGTTGAAAATCCTATTTGGGTTTTCTGTAATTAGTTTGGGTTTATTTTTAATTACAGTTCCAAGTTTAGTAGCTTCATTGTCTAAAAACACGATACTTTTTACTATTTACGGATTGGTTTTCTTAGGTGGAATTGTGCGTTCTTTTATGGGGCCGACAATTTTTTCTTTATTGGCTTTAATTGTTCCTAAAAAAGATTATCCGAATGCTGCAACATGGAGTAGTTCAACTTGGCAATTAGCAGCAATGTTTGGACCCGCTTCTGCAGGATTTTTAATTAGTTGGATTGGCGTGCATTGGTCAATGTGCTTTGTATTTGCTTGTACCTTAGTAGCATTACTTTGGTTAACTAAAATTGAAAAGAAACCTATTTTAAATCCGAAAATTGGTGAACCGGTAATGCAAAGTTTGAAAGAAGGAGTGAAATTTGTTTTTAATAATAAAACAATTTTAGGTGCTATATCTTTAGATATGTTTGCGGTTTTGTTTGGTGGGGCAGTTGCTTTACTTCCGATTTTTGCTCAAGATATTTTGAAAGTAGGCTCTGAAGGTTTTGGAATTTTGCGGGCAGCTCCTGCTGTTGGTTCAATCATAACAATGTTTGCAGCGGCTCATATTCCATTGAATCGAAATGCAGGTAAAAAATTATTGGTTGCCATTACCGTTTTTGGATTAAGCATCATTGTGTTCGGATTGTCTACAATGTTTTGGGTTTCGGTTTTTGCTTTGTTTTTAAGCGGAGTAGCCGATGGTGTTTCGGTAGTTATTAGAAGTACGATTTTACAGTTACACACGCCCGATAATATGCGAGGCCGTGTTTCATCAGTAAATTCAATATTTGTGGGTTCTTCTAATGAATTGGGGGCTTTTGAAAGTGGATTGACTGCAAAATTAATGGGAGTAGTGCCGGCTGTAGTTTTTGGTGGATGTATGACTATAGCGACAGTATTTGGAACAGCTGTTGTTTCGCCTTCATTTAGACAATTGGATTTAGAAAAAGATTTGGAAGAATTGAGTAAAGAAGATTAGTCTTTATACTCTTTTAGTTCGAAATTTTCTCCGTCGAAAACGCCGTAGGTAAAATAACCAATCCAATCACCAAGATTCACATATTTTGATTTTTCGGAAACATCAATAATCATAGGTAAATGTCTGTGACCAAAAACAAAATAATCATAAGGTTTGGTTTCTAATTTTCGCTTTGCATATTGAACTAGCCATTCGTTTTCTTCGCCTAAAAAATGAACATCTTCTTCGCCAGATATCAATTTGTTTTTTACTGAAAGATATTGTGCTAAACGAACGCCCACATCAGGATGCAACCAACGAAACAACCATTTTGAAAAAGGATTGGTGAATACTTTTTTCATTCTTTTATACCCTTTGTCGCCCGGGCCTTTTCCATCACCGTGTCCGATTAAAAACGTTTTTCCATTAAAAGTAAATTCTTTGTTGTCGTGATATACAGGAATGTTTAATTCTTTTTCAAAGTAATCATGCATCCACAAATCGTGATTGCCTACAAAAAAGTAAATCGGAATTCCGGAATCTCTGATTTCTGCTAGTTTTCCAAGAACCCTTACGAAACCTTTAGGAACAACGGTTTTGTATTCAAACCAAAAATCAAATAAATCACCAAGAAGAAAAATAGCCTCTGCTTCTTGTTTAATTTCGTCAAGCCATTTAACAAATTTTTGTTCGCGAGGAAAACTTTTATCAGGAGTTGGAGCTCCAAAATGTTGGTCTGAAGCAAAAAAAATTTTTTTCTGTTTATTCAAGTTTTGTAAGTGTTAATTGTATTTTCTGCAAAAATAAACAAATAATTAATTGCTTATGTCACAAAATTATGGGTAAATGTTAATTTTTGGAAAGATTATTTATTAGTTGGTTTAAATTGTTAAATTTGGCAAATTAATCAAACCATAACAAAAAATTAACATAATGAAAAAACTTTTACTTTTTTTCATGTCTTTGGTCAGCTTTGCTACTTTAGCCCAGCTCCCCGAAGATTTTGAAACTACAGTACCACCATCCGGTTGGGTCTCTTTTGATAACGGGATTGGTACTGCTCAGAGTTGGACTGTAACCCCAGGAGCTGCTTTGGCTTATGGAGGGGTGGGACAATCCGCGTTTGTTAACAGAGAAAATCTAACTCAAGGACAAACTTCAGAAGATTGGTTAGTTACTCCTTTAGTTACTATTCCTGCTGATTATGATTTTCGTTTTTTTACTAGACAAATCATTTCCGGAGATCAAGGGACTGTTTATGAGTTGAGATTGTCTACAACTTCACAAACAGATCCAGCTTCATTTACTGTAATTGAATCTTGGAACGAATTTGAATTGAATTCAACTTACAATGTTTATGAGGAAAAAGTTGTTGATATGTCTGCAAATGTAGGGGATGTATATATAGCGTTTGTTAAAGTGTATACAAAAACAACAACATCTTCAACTGTTTATGGGGATGGATGGTTTATAGATAATTTAAGATTAACTGAAAAATGTTTGGAACCGACAGGATTAAGTACGTCTAATCCGACATCAACGTCAGTTACTTTGAATTGGACACCAAATGGTCCTGCAACACAATGGGAAATAGAAATAATTCCTACTCTCTCTACGCCTACTGGGAGTGGTATTATCGTAAGTGACGATCCTCCTTATACTCATGGCGGTTTGGATCCCGATACAGGATATCTTTTTTATATTAGATCTGTTTGTTCTGATGGAGGAACAAGTGAATGGATTGGGCCTTTGAATTTTTCTACTCTTCCAGAAGGATTGAACTGTGCAAGTTCAATACCAGTAACTGATTTGCCATATATTACTAATGATAATACAGGTAGTTACGGATCAGGTGTTTCTGGTCCTCAGGGAGCTGGTTGTGCAGGAGGCAGTACTAATTACTTAGCAGGGAACGATGTATATTATGCATTTACACCATCTTTTACAGGGGCTGTGACAATTACTTCAACTCCTACTCAGGCTAATTCTTCATTGTTTGTATATGCATCATGTGCTGACGTAGGAATAAGTTGTATGGCAGGTGTTGCTGATAATACAAATAACCCTAGAGAAATAACTGGATTTAATGTTGTGGCAGGTGAGACTTATTATATTGTTATTTCTTCAATAGCTAGTGTTTCTAATGTTGATTATACTTTAGAGATTCAACAAGAGAATTGTCCTAGACCAGATAATTTATTTGCAAATAACATAGATATGACTTCTGCAGATTTATCTTGGGGTGAATTAGGTTCAGCTACTTCTTGGGAAGTAATAGTTCAAACTGCAGGGGGAGGGATACCAACGATTGCTGGAGCGCAAACAAATAATAATACGGCTTACAATGTTACGACAGAAACTGTTTCTGGAGCGCCTTTGACTTCCGGAACAGTATATGAATTTTGGGTGCGATCTGATTGTGGAGATGGAACATTTAGTGGCTGGGCAGGACCTTTTACTTTTACGACTAGTATTTGTGATTTGGCCGATAAATGTGCTTATACTTTTAGAATGACAGATTCTGGATCTAATGGATGGCAAGGAAATACAATGAATGTAATTCAGAATGGAGTTGTTGTGGCAACTTTAGGTGCTACCTTTACTTCTGGTGCTGGTCCTGTTGATGTTGTGGTGCTTTTATGTAATAATATTCCTTTTGAATTGTTTTGGAATTCAGGAGGGACTAGTCCTAATCAAGTAGGGATTTCAATTTTAGATCCTACATCAAGTCAGATATTCAGTATGCCTTCAAATAGTAGTGCCCTTCAGAATACTACTTTGTATACAAATATGGTATCTTGTACACCTGCTTCGTGTCAACAGCCAACAAACGTTACTCTTGTGAGTACAAATTCAAGTTCTGCAACTGTTTCTTGGTCTGATAATACAGGTGGAGGAGCAACTCAATGGCAGGTAATAGCTTTACCGGCGGGGTCTCCTTATCCAACTGGAACTACTTTTGCTTTAAGCGGAATAGCAACTACTACAAATTATACTTTAACAGGGTTATCCTCTGTAACTACTTATGATATATGGGTAAGAGCAATTTGTTCTACAACTACAGATCCTAACGATCCTGCTTTCGATGCCAGTAATTGGTCAGGTCCTGCTGAGGCTCAAACAACACCTGATTATTGTGCAGGAGATCATTTTTATGATACAGGAGGGCCAACAGGAAACTATGGGAATAATGAGACGGTAGTGACGACTATTTGTCCTGAAGATGCAGGAGATGTTGTTACAGCTATATTTAATACATTTAATCTCCAAAGTGGAGATAATTTGACAGTGTTTAATGGAGCTACAACAGCATCACCAGTGCTTGCAACATTGACAGGAAGTAGTTTACCTAATGACTTTACATCAACAGCACCTACTGGATGTTTGACATTCAGGTTTACTTCAAATGGATCAGGAACTAGCTCAGGATGGGATGCTACAATTATTTGTGCTACACCACCCTCTTGTCCTCAGCCAATAAATTTAATTGTTTCCGGAGTAAATGCTCATGAGGCTACAGCATCTTGGACAGAACAAGGAACTGCAACACAATGGGAGGTTATTATCTTACCTGCAGGTTCTCCAAGTCCGCTTCCTACAGATACTGGAATTATTGTGAATGCTACTTCTTATACTTTTCCAAGTTTGGACTCAGTAACTTCTTATGATGTTCATGTTAGAGCGATTTGTCCTTCAGGAACAGATGTAAGTTTGTGGTCTAATCAAGCAACTTTTACAACAATACCTGATTATTGTGCGGGAGATCATTTTTATGATACAGGTGGAGCTACTGGAAACTATGCGAGTAATGAAAACACGGTGACCACTATTTGTCCTGCTAACCCGGGAGAGGTGGTAACGGTTATATTTAATACTTTTGATTTAGAACCTTTAACTTTTGGAGGGGAAGATATCTTAAATGTTTATAACGGAAATTCAACTACCGGAACATTAATAGGTTCTTTTTCAGGTACTAGTATTCCTCCTGTAATGACTTCTAGTGATCTAACAGGTTGTTTAACTTTTGAATTTGTTTCAGATGATAATACTACTGTAGGAGCAGGTTGGGATGCTACAATCACTTGTGGACCACCACCATCTTGTCCTACACCTATTGGTTTAACTGTTTCGGGTAGTGGGAATGGTCCAATCAATTTAAGTTGGCAAGAAACAGGAACTGCAACACAATGGGAAGTAGTGTATCAAGAAGTTGGTACAGGTTTACCTCCAACAGGTACAAGTGTCATTGTAAATTCAACAAATGTAACTCTCGACATTCCGGTAGGTTTCTATGAGGTATATGTTAGAGCTATTTGTAGCGATACTGAAGTAAGTGATTGGAATGTACAATCAAGCATATTTTATGTTATTACTGGACTTGCTTGTTCTGAGGTTGAAATTGATACTCCAAATAATAATGGTGTAATTGATGTTTGTCCTAATGATAATTGCGTGGATTTATCAGCTACTTATTTTCAATCTAAGACTACTGAAACTTATACAGTTGAGTCGATAGCTTATGAGCCAGTATTTCCTTTAGGGTTTTTAGGAGAAGGGCTTTCATATCAATTTGATTTTGGAGATCCTAATTCTAGTGATGACAGATGGTCTGGAGATATTAATTTACCATTTGATTTTTGTTTTTTTGGTGCTAAGTATGATTTTCTTAGTGTTTCCACTAATGGATTAATAAGTTTTCAACATACACAGCCTGGAGATTTCAGTACTTGGTCTTTTAGTCAAACTATACCTAATGTTAATTTTCCTATACGAAATGCTATTTATGGTGTTTATCAAGATATTGATCCAAGACCAAGTGTGACTCCAAATGCGGATATTAATTATGCTATTTACGGTGAAGCACCTTGTAGAGTTTTTGTATTTAATGTTAATGGTGTCAATCAATATAATTGTGAGGGCTCAACAGGACCTCAAACGAGTCAAATTGTATTGTATGAATCAAGTAATGTAATTGATATATATGTACAGCGAAGAGTACCTTGTACAGGATGGCAAGGTGGTGTTGGTGTTATAGGTATACAAAATGCAGCAGGAACAGTTGCATTTACGCCTCCGGGTAGAAATACTGGTTCTTGGACAACAACAAACGAAGCATGGCGTTTTACACCAAACGGAACTTCTACAGTAGATTTTGCGTGGTATATGAATGATGAGTTCTATAGCTCAGATGCAGATATTACAGTTTGTGTAACAGAGGATGCAACTTTTACTGCTCAGGCAACTTATACAGATTGTGATGGAGTGGCTTCTGTATTGCTTAAAACAGTAGAGATTCATTATAATGAAGATGATGTACCGGCATTTTCTCTTCCTTCTCCTCTTTGTTCAGGGGAACCTAATCCAACTTTGGATACTACTTCAGCAAATGGAGTTACTGGTTCTTGGACCTTAGGAGGAAATCCTGTGACAGAGATAGATACATCAATGCCTGCAGGAATTTATGATTATGTGTTTACACCTGATCCAAGTTATTTATGTATAGCTCCGGTAACATATCAGGTACAAATTTTAGGAGATTGTACGTATAATGCTTATGCAACTGCAGTTTATTTAGAGAACTGTGAAACTGTAACCCCAGGAGAGTTCTTTAATGTGACAGGAGGTTCTACTGATGCTATAGGTCCGATTTCAAATGTGTTTACTAATAACAATTATGGAACATATGTTCAAAATTCTGGAAATCTACTTTTAAAAGGAGCTCAATTAAAATCCTTTAAAGGAACTGCATCAAATGTATGTGCTGCAAATATGTATTACAGAATTTATGAAGCATCTACGACTCCAGGGACATTTAGTGTAGTTAATCTAAATTTACTTGATACTTGTGCTTCAGGAACGTTCCCTTCAGGCGGAACATGTGATGAAGGTGATCAGAAGTGGGAAGATTTGGCTCAAAGTGTTGATTTAACTCAAAATGCTCCGGGAAGTTATATCGTTGAAGTGTATTTTGAATTAGAAGGAAATGCAACAGATCCTTCTGGTTGTGGAGAATTTGAATTAGTTAACAATAATGGTAATAACTATATAGCTAATTTTAGAATTCAATCTGTGCCAACATTTACTCATACAGATGAACAATGTGATACTTCAAATGGTACAATAACAATATCAGGTTTCCCTAATGGAGAAGAAATAGGTGTAACTTATGATTATAATGACGGGACAACAACTACAACTGTTGGTTCGGTTAATTACCCAGTAAACGGTAGTGGAGAAGTTATTTTAACGGGATTAAACGATGGAACTTATAGTAATTTTGAATTGTTTATAAATGGATGTACTTATAATTATCCTGCCCCTGTAATAATCTCTAATTATACATTAGCAGTTAATAATATTTCAAGTTTGCCAATTTGTGTAGGAGAAGATGCAGTATTTGTTATTGACGCAACTCCTAATACAAATGTAAGATATACAATAAATGGAGGTACAGTATTAACAGTACCTATAGGAGCTGATGGTCTAGGAACTATCACTGTTCCTTCTCCGGCAGTAGGTACTATTAATTTAGCTCTATCGAATATATATAATTCAGTTTGTAATATTTTAGTTTCAAATACAGCAGCAGTGATAGTAAATCCACTGCCTACAGCTAGCATTTCATCGAATCTGTTTGCTTGTATAGGAAGTGATGCAGTATTTACAATAACAGGTACTCCTGATTCAGAAGTTGTTTATACGATTAATGGGGGAGCAAACGAATCTGTTATGTTAGATGTAACTGGAAATTATACATTGAATGTTCCTTCTACAGTAGACGTGCAAGTCACTTTAGTGAATATAACTAATACTGTGACTGGTTGTACAAATACTATTTCAGGACAGATTGCTAATGTGGCAATTGTTACAGTTCCTGTAGCTGAAGTAGAAATTACACAACCTACTTGTTCTGTTCCTACAGGTACAATAGAAGTGACGTCTCCTTTAATTTCTCAAATTAATTATCCTGGAGATTTATTTATATCTGAGATAACGAACAGTCAGCCAGGATATCTAAGTTATATAGAAATATATAATGCTACAGGAGCAACTGTTGATTTATCTAATTATAAAATTAAGATATATCTTAATGGAAGCACTACTGCTACTTGTGATTTAGCTTTAAGTGGCACTTTAGTAAATGATGATATTGTTGTAATCAGATATGGTACAAGACCTGATGAAGGTGGTGTTGTGGCAGATTTATCGTTCCCAAGCTGTACAGCTTCTGTAAATAATAACGATAGAATTGCTTTAGCTACTATTACAGATGTGGAGATTGATGTTTGGGGAACTCCTGATGGTAGTGTTTTTACACCAGGTATTGGTTATAATTATCAAAGAGTTGATGTAGGAACAACTTTACCTTCAGTAACTTGGGATCCTGCTGATTGGATTCTTACAGATTGGGGTAATCCGACTTCTACAGCTGGAGATTATACTAATGTAGGGGTATATACATTATATGCTGCAAATTATGAGTATATATTAAATGATGGAACTACAACAACGACTCAAGCAACAACTACATTTGGTAACGTTTCTCAAGGAGATTATACCTTAGTTGTTTATGATGCAGGAACGAATTGTTATTCAGAGCCTTTAGATATTACAATTAATGTTCCAACGGGAGATACTCCTATAACAACATTTAGTTATACAACCCCTGTATGTGAAGATAATGCTAATTTATTGCCAGATACATCTACAACAGGATTTACACCAAATGGAGAATTTACTGTTATTCCAGCAGTAGGACTAGATATTAATAGTATTACAGGTGAAATTAATGTTGTAAATAGTGATCCTGGAACATATACAATTACATATTCTGTCTTAGCTTCTTCATGTATGAGTGCTGGTAGTTCAGATTTTGAAATAACGATTAATTCAGAGAGTCCTGTAACATTTGCACCAATAGAGTTGTGTGCAGGAGATGTAGTTAATAATTCATTGCCATCAACAGGAGGTATTTCCGGAACTTGGACACAAGGAGGTAACCCGGTATCAGCTATAGATACTTCTGTTATAGGAATGTTTACATATGACTTTACTCCTGATGCTGGTCAATGTGCTACCTTAGGAACTTTAGATGTCACAATTACAGATAAATTAGCTGTTTCTTTTGAAGGAGTAGAGATTTGTGCCAATGCGACTTTAGAGTTTCCATTAGAATCTTATGAAGGATATATACTGACAGGAACTTGGAGTCCATCAGAAATAACAAATAGCGTAACGGGTACATATATTTATACATTTACTCCTGATGATATTTGTTATGGATCAGGAACATTTACTGTAGATGTAATTGC
>NZ_JBSEFI010000004.1:0-226860 GCF_053570605.1 Flavobacterium sp. U410 | reverse complement strand
CTATAACTAAGAACGTCCGGGAAAAGCGCTGTTGATAATGGAGCTCCATTACCGTCAACTTTTATCAGTTTTCTATCGGTAACCACCGATAATACATTTCCTAAATGATTCGATAATTCATAACGTTTATCACCTACATAACGGTAATAATCTTCTAATGTTGTTCCTACTATGGTAATTTCTCCGGAACCTTGGTCATATCCTTCACAAATATCACCTATTCCGTTTTGGTTATTATCCGTTTGATTTGCATTTGGCATTGTAGGACAGTTATCACAAACATCACCTATACCATCTAAATCGCTATCTGTTTGGTCGTAGTTTGGCGTTGTAATACAGTTGTCACAAGCATCTCCTACTCCATCTCCATCGGTATCTAATTGATTCCCTATACCTGCAATATTTGCTTGATTAACTCCATTTGCTATTAACTTACAGTTATCACAAACATTTCCTACTCCATCATGATCATCATCTTTTTGATCCGGATTATAAGTATACGGACAATTATCACCTGAATCTACCCAACCATCGCCATCCGTATCAAGTGCTCCCGAACCACAATAAGATTCTATGAATGGAACACCTGTGGTTGTCATACGCAATCCATTTTCAGCACGTGTTGGATTTAATTGGTCATCAAATGTAAACTCATTTTCATAAGAAGAATCATCCGGATCTTTTAAATATTGATCAATTGCATAAGTGAAGTTACATATTTGTGCTTCAATTCCTAGTTGTACAGGTAAAGTAAATAGAGTTCCATCACATGTCTGTCCATAAATTTTATCTGAAACGTCACCTAACTTATTTTTTATATCAACAGGTAAAAGGCTACTAGAATCATGACTTCGACGAATCGTATTACTTTTTTCTCCGGAAACAAGTTCTCCTTGGTCAGTTTTAAAATCTTTTATTGAGTATAAATTTCCATTGATGTATAATGTAGGGATGTAATTACTTCTACCAGTATCATAAACTAATTTTAAGTCATAACTCCATTCCGTCTCACTAAAAGAAGGTATACTTGATTTTAAAGTATATTTAGTAGAATATAAATAGCTATAGTATCTATTATACTTTCTACTTTTATGTTTTCCATCGCAATTTCTGCGTTCTTGCTCATATCTTCTAAAATACTTTTCCAAATAAATTACTGGTCTATAACCTCCTGATGTTTTTTCTACAGTAAGTAATATTACAGAATTATAATATCTTAAAGCTTTGTAAATATCGGGTTCTCCTGGGATCAACACTTCTCTATCTCCTTGTAATAAGGACAAAACTCTTTCTCCTGAATTCCAAGAACCTTCTTCATTAATCTTAAAGTTTGTTTTTATTTTTATTTCTTGTGCGATACTACCCGCTTCACTATAAAAATTCAAATCATTAAAAGAGGTTGCATCACTCCAAGAAGTAGCATTACTTCCATTAAGTTCAAGTCCATGAAGATCAAGTGAAACAGGAGATGCTGTTGCAATTTCCGGTGTTGCCAACTGTCTTTCAACTATACTTGGCATCTCTTTTTGAGCTATTTTTAGTTCCTGAGTATTTACTAAAGGGATATTCTTTTGCTCTATTCCTAATCGGCTACTACCATAAATATGGTGTTCACTCAAGAAAAGATTATCGGCATCTTTTTCATATACTGCTAATACGTTTCCTTGTGCATCTCTTTCGTAATATGTTGTAGTTGTGGTTTGACCGCTAGTAACCCGTTTTGCTAATCGGTTTCCTAAACCATCATATTCGAATGCTATGATTACTCCTGTATCTTTTATGATCTTGTCTACTTTACCATCTACTCTCCATTTTATGGTTAATCCTTCCGCATTGTCTCGGGTTAACTGTCCTATTTCATCATATATGTAATTACCATATTTTTGATCATCAATATCCTTGCTATCAACTCCTGATGCTACTGTATCGTCAATATAGCCTAATTGGTTATTATTTTGATTTGGATATTTATATGTAAAATCATCTATAAAATTATCATTTACTTTACGAGTAAGATAGGTTAAGTTACCATTTTTATCATACGAATATGTACTGTTATAGGAAGTAGAACCTTCCATAGGAGTTGAATTCATTGACTTAATGCGGTTCAACTGGTCATAACGATAATAATTATATTGAGTGGACAATAAATTTTGATCAAGATCTATTAAAGAAGTTACCATTTCTTTAATATTACCATTATACAGATCATTTGCTTGTTCCTGTCCATTAGTTCTGGAATACAAGAACGGAGTATTATCATTATATCTTGATTTGTAATCTCCGCTATAATAATTTAAGGCAAAGCCAAAAGCGTCTTGTGCGACACTTAAACCGTCTTGTCCTATGTCATTGGTTTGTCCTGCTTTTTCTCCATTAACAGATTTTAACCAACCTTGTAAGGTATAGATGTAATCTACTCCTTGTATTTCTTTGTCTCCAATAACAGTTCTTGCTAAAGGTCCATGATCATAATATGAGTAGTCTGCTTCTTTTTCCCAAACTACATTGTCTTTACTAGTAGAAACTTGTGTAATTCTATTATCGGCATCATAATCATATTTATGAATGAACTGCTCTTTTTGATTATCAGGCTGATATGTTACTTTATTAACATTTCCGCTAATTAAATCATAATCATATTGTACTTTTTTAATTTTTTGATTTTCTGATAATGAAGCATCATTTATTCTGTTTACCAACTCTTTAACATTACCGTGTACATCATAATTATAAAAAATAGCGTTATTATAATTTTCTTCACTTGTTGAAGCTGTCATTGTGTCAAAATAAAGTACTTCTGTTACTCTTTTTTGAGCGTTATTACTATCGTAATCACTAAAATAACTACTTGAAGCTACAGATGGTTCATCATATTTAGTTTTAGTGACTTGTTTAAATGAGTTAGAAATATTTTGCGGGTAATTATTTCCAACTGCATCCACCGGAACCCAGCTATTATTTGTATTATAAACTAATTTCCCATCTTCATCTATTGAAATATCTTCAGTAGTCGAGAATTCTCCTGCTTCAAAAATACGTCCTAATTCATCATAACGAGTATAACTATAATTCTGAGTAGTAGTAGTATATGGTACAATTTTAATATTAAATGCTCCTGTGGGAGGTGGATAATTAAAAGCAACATTTACAAAAGCAGGAGTATTAGGAAAATAATCTATTTTGTGATCATTAGTACTACTAGACCCTATTACAATTAAAGTGTCGTTTATATAATAATAAAAATTACCTTCTCTGCGCTCTAATCTTAACCTATCTCCTAAATTAACATAATAAGATGTAGAAGTAGTTGTTGTTGTTTGTTGATCGCTATTACAATATACTATATGTAGTCTTGAAGAACCTGCTACATAAAGTCCATATTTTATATTATTAAAAATACTCGTAACAACTGCGTTATCAAAACCAACTCCCAAAATAACAAAATTATTATCTGATAAGTTTCCTGAAATCGTTCTTTCTACGTATCCATCATTAAATAAAACATTATCCGTATTCGCATATGTTCCTGTATTCCAACCACTTGAACTAGAAACCCTAACTATATTATTCCCTTGTTGAGCTAGCTGATTTCCAATATGTGTAAACTGAGTATCAATGACATTTTCTTGCTGTTTTTGCTTTTCATTTTGAGAAGCAATTATTCTTCCTAAAGCATCATACGCAAAACGAGTCTCTCCTCCGTCAGGAGTGGATTGCCATACTAACTGATTTAAAGAATTATACCTATACTTTGTCTGCATAGAATGACTAGGGACTGTTTCACCATTACCTTGTCCGTCAGCCAATTGGTTTACTGATTCTTCAGATTCCCTGATTGCATCAATAGCATCATTATATTGTTCATCATCAATTCTATTAACTCCTTGTGGAGGAACTGTTTGTATTAAATTACCTGCTTGATCATAATAATATAAAGTATATTGATATTCTCCATCAAATCCTTCTTTAGTGAACGTTTCTTTAACACTGCTTATCGCTGCATTAATGTAATCAGCTCTAAATTGTTCTCTTTTTTCTTCAAAATAATTCTCTAATAACTGTGAATTATAAGTTCCTTGAACGTTAGCATTAAATATTTCACAAGGTGTTAGAATATCATAACTTAAACTTTCAAAACTAGGAACTAATGGTGCCGGAGGACATATTTTATTTTCAATGGTATAAATCTGGTCAATAAATTGAACCCAAGTTAAAAAGTTTCCTGATGAGCTGTTTTGTTGTTCATTCAAATAATTTCTATATTCATTTACTGCTGCATATGTTCCGGAATATCCATAATTTAATTTAGATGCTCCAAACTCTCCTAAGGTTATAAACAAAGGATTTTCAATGTCCGTCCAAGTTCCATTTCCATATTGACCTGATAGATTAACCTGTCCGTCATCTAACCCGAATACTTTTAAATAATGTAAATAATCTGATGATAAATAACCATAATTGGCTTCACAGAAGAATTTTGCTGCCAATAACTCTTCTTGTGAACTAATTTCTGAATCATCATAATTGATTTGTCCTGAGAAATTTTTTGCCACAATTTCTTCAAGTAACACATCATTTAAAGTCAATGTTTCTAAAAATTCATTCCATTTTTCATAACATGCAACAGGTGCCACTACCTCAGGAACACAAGTTTCACATGGTACTACAACATCCTGATAACACTCATTAATCTCAAGACAAGAGATTGTTCCAGTTGCATTTACTTGTTCATTAGATGAAGTAGTAACTGTTGCTGTGAAAGACGTTAAATATTTATCAAATTCTATGTTTGAAACAGAACTTATATTATCTAAAGCTACACCTGGAATATTAAAAATAACTTCGCAAGAAGAATCTTCAGCAAAAGTAAATCCTATTTGTGAATCTTCTCCATTTTCTACCTCATAATAATTATAAATCCCATCAGGAGAATTGGTTATAAATTGTGCTAAATCATTAAAGTTGGCAGACACATAGCCTTCTTCTACAGTTGTACTTGTTGCTAATTCTTGTAATAAGCCTGCTAAACCACTCTCTACTTGAATAAGCTGATCACAGTCTAAATTGAAACAAGATGGCAAAACAGAACAAACTATAGAGGATCCTCTAGGAACTAAATCTTTTTCTAATGGAAAATCTTTACATTCACGTCCATTACATGATACGCATTGATAATAATTATCGTAATGTATTTTTAGACAGATAGTATAAACATTATCAACTGTATTTGATATAATATCCAAATCTGAAAAATATGTTACATTTTCTAAAATAGTCGAATTTGTATAAGCACATCTATCTGGAAAAGTGACAAATGGTAATCTTATCTCACAATCTTTTTCTTCATTAAAATAGAAAAACATACCTAACTCAGAGCCAGAACCAATAGAATATATTGAAAATCCATATATCCCTTGAGCTTGAGGAATAAAATTCTGAATTTCAGACATTAATATAGTTCCTTCTAGATAACCATCGGCTATAATACCATTATTGTTTTGTTGATATTCCCATAAATGATTAATTAACTCTAGCATCTTAATCTCTGCATTCTGCTCATTAACATATACTCTTTCTGTACATTGGCATCCAAAATCTAAATTATTGATAGTTCCTTGTACTGAAGAAATATCTCCTGTTGTTGTTAAATAAAATAAAATAACCGGTAACGTGCCATTTGTTATTTGATTACCAATTTGAATACTGGTCAATTTTAAAAAAGAAGAAGGTAAACTTATATTTAATTCTAAAGCATCAACTCCATTAATAGTAATATTATATATGTTCCCCGAATTGCTCCATTGTGCTTCTAAATTTGTATCATCAAGTATTTGAGGAAGAATCCCTTGACCATAACCATAAGAGTCAACATCCGAAACAATCAAGCTTTGTGTATTGTCTAATAAGCCTAACTGGGTATAATTAGTAACATTTCCTCTTAACTTGTTCATTAATCGTACCAAACCTCTTTCAAAACGCGTTTTATTAAAACAACCACTTCCTGCATCAGTTTCAGAACTTGTTGTTAAATCGGCTCCCTCTTCATCAAACTGACAATTTCCTATAGAAGCAACTGTTGTTCCTTCTATTATGATTTCTTCTTTAGGACAATTGGCTACAGAAGATGAATATCTTTCTATTTCTGCAACTATTCTAAACTTTGAATTAGAATTAGGAACATAATATATATCCTTAAACTTTGTAATATAAAATTCAGTTCCATAAATAGCCCATGAAGGTTGAGGAATATCTCCGCAAGGATTATAATAGGTTTGAGGCTCTATAATATTAAGTGTTATTGATTCTCCTGTTCCTATAGTCAAATTCCAGAACTCAGAATTTCCAGAACTCTGTTCTCCTATTATTAACTCGCTTCCTGTCAAGTTAGCAGGTGAAGTATCTCCTCCCAAAGCAACATATAAATCTTCTGCTAAATATGGCATATCGTATAAATGCATAGAAGATACAGAAGGTATATTAAGCCCTGTAGGGCTTAAATCAGTACTGATTAATCCGTTTAATAAAGTTTCTATATCTGCCAATAAAGGACATTTTCCTGTTTCTAAAAAATAAGAAGAATCTGCATCGGCTGCTGAATTAGCTGCTACTTCACTATCAGTAAGTCCTGAATCATAACCGTAATCGGCAGAAATAAATCGTTTTTCTTTTTCTGAATAATATTGTAAACTATTATTATTACAAACACTTTCTACAAAATCAAAGTATTGATCTTCATGTGGTGCTGAATAACCCGATCCATTATAATTTGTAAGAGCATATTCTGTGAAAGCAAATATTTTTTGGAAGTTATTTGGCGTTGAAGGATTGGCATCGTTATCAAAAGTATATTTTTTAAAAAGCGTTTGGAATGTATCCATATTCTCCGGATTTCCGATACAATCATTATATCCCAAACGCTGTAAAGCGTATAAATGAGAGAATACTGTTTTTGTTTTTTCTTTAGTGGAAATATAATAATTTCTGAAAGTCTCCCAAATTCTCTTTTTTTGATATTGAGATAAACCATTTATAACAGTTAATAGATTACTGTTGCTAATTAAGTTAGAAGTTCCTGAATTGAATAACACAGAATAAGCCGATTGAGGTGCTAATCCATTACTTAATACTACAGTATAATAGGCTATAAATAGCATCGGTAATTTATAGTTACTGCCATTATATTCTAATTCAAAACCATCATAATTATGGTTCAATGCTTCATCCATTATGTTCTTTCGTAATACACTTGTCGATAAAGTATATGTAGAAGTTACTGTTCCTACTGTTATGCTGACACCACTTTGAGAAAAATCATTAGTTCCATAAGACAAGGTATAATAAGGATCTTTATTAAGAGCTAATATCTCTTGTATTAATGAACTGCTAAACTCTTCATTATCTCGTAAAATTTGATCAAAAGAATCTGAATTTACGTCTTCAAATGTTTCATTGTTTAAGCTTAGAGTAGCGACTTTTTCATCACATATTTTTTGAAAATATTTATAATATTGGTATTCAGGGTGAAATTTAACTAAAGCATTAGCCCATGATGGTTGCCAATATTTTAGGAAATCTTCTATATTTTTAAGGTCTTGAGGTCTAATTTTACTACTCTCACCAACTGTCACTCCATCTAAAACTTCAGGATCATAAACTCCTGTTGCTACTTCTTCAACATCTATTAAGGACTCTATTCCATACTCATCTGTATACTCTATGTTAGGATTTCTCCAACTAAAATTTGTATAGCCTGTTCCAGTATTTATACCACCATAAACTAAACCATTATATTCGTCAAAAACACTCAAAGACTCATAATCCGTTAGATTTTCTGTTTCGTTACTTGCTTCTTCATCTTCTTCTAAACTTCCATCATCTTCTCCGTTAATCTTTTCTAAACTTCCATACTGACCTTTCGGGCTTACATCGGCTAAAAGCATATCATAGTTAACACTACAAGCATCTATCGGGGTTTTACATAAATCTCTACATGTTTGAAGCAATAACAAAAACTCACTTTGTAACTGAGACTCTGCGGCCTCTATTTGAATTTCATCATCTGATCCCAGAGAAGAATCTATAATAAGATTATTTCCGTTGTATGAAAAATTAAAACTAGGAAAAAGAATTTCTAAATTTTCAAGTGTATAGTTCTGTTTCATGATTAAAACATAACTTTCTCTTACTTGTGTATTTCCTAACTCAAATTGTGACGCAAATGTTGTTGATTTTAAGAAGTCATCATAAGTAGGCCATTGTGCGACATCACTTGGATCTGTCGGATCATACTCTTTTGTATTAAAAAAAGTACTGAAAGAAGTATACTGTGCTTCACTTAAGTATCTTTCCCCAAGCGATAACTCACATGAATGGCACGAAATATTACAATCATTTATATTTCCACCTGTATCAAAGTTAATTTGAGGATAACAAGCTCCCTGTGTATTACTTATTCTATTTATATAATCTTCTGTATACGTATCTAATGCCTCTTGATTAATTCTTACATCTTTTCCTAAGGTATAAGTACCTTTGGATAAAACATTCGTATTTAAAGTCTGTTCAAAAGCCTGTTGTAATCCCGAACTACTTCCCGATGTATCTATAGTACCTATCTGATCTGTAATTGTACCGCTTATTCTTTCATTTCCGCAATCATCTTTCAAACTAACATTCCAATCATACACAAATGGATATGATTTATTGTCACAATCGGAGATGAATAATCCTGAGTTTTCACTCTGCAATTTATATTCAAGAACAAGGCTACCGTCTTTAGTTACTGCTACTTGAGAATTTAGGTTAATTCCATCACTTAAAATACCATTTTCTCCGGAAGCATATAATGCATTATTTCCTAATAAATTTGTTTTAAGATCTCCTTCTAAAACACCATCTAACTGTATTAAATTTCCGATACTCTCTCCTGCTAATGCTGTTGCTACGGTTCTTCCTTGTGGATCTAAATAACTGATACTAACTTGCCCGTTAGGATCAATTACCATATTCTTCTTATAGTGCTTAAAATCGCCTACTTTATATCCGAATAATCTATTTAATTCTTCTTGTCCGGGAACAGAATAAAAATATTGCATTTCATGTCCGTTTCCTATCTGATGTGTTTCTCCTACTCCTCCTTTTCGTCTAATTCTTCCTGTATTATCAGGTGTATATTCTATTTGAGAAAAAGGGTAATTCTCTGCATCAGGAACAAAATCCTGATATGTATTTTCCGGTGTATTATTATTTGCATTTGGCGAATAGTATTTACTTGCACCGGAAGCTGTTCCCATACCGTCTATTACTTGCGGATCACAAGATAATTGTTCTTCTTCATCTTCTTGATCCCAATCAAAATCATGGTGAGAAAATATAGTGGAGTTATCCGAATTTCTATTCAACATATCAAAATGTTGTATTCCTGTAACACCCACCGGGGTTGGCAAAACTTCTACAGCCGGTCTTCCCTGATTATCGTAAATTACTTCACCAACAATAGTTTGATTATTTGTATTTGTCTTTGTAACAGTTTGTCTATTTCTTAAACTTCCATCAAAATAACTTACTACATCTTTTTTCTTACCATCCTCTGCATAGGAAGCCTGATACTGCCAATTTTTTTCTCCTGATTCATGCTCTTGATTGATTTCTAAAAAACTTCCCCAATCTTGAACGGTTGCATAAGTTTCGGGCTGAAATGTAGTCCAACTACCATAGTATATTTTTTTTATGTTATTCAAAAATCGTCCTACCGCTCTAACTCTATAAACTAAAAATCCTTTATTAAAAATCAGAGGTATCCTATATTTAGTATCTTTAGTCTGAACGCGGGTACTATTTCGTAAAAAATCGACTTCTGTTAAGGAAACTTCATTAGCAGCAAAACTGGTAGATAGTGTTTCTCCATAATTATCAATCCATGCCCATTCCAGCTCATATTCTACCGGTTTATTTCCGTTATTTTGTATCTGCCAAATTATCTCTACTTCTTTTGCACTACCTGAAACCGCATTATATCCTAAATTAGTTTCTCCTGAAGTTCCATAATCAATCAAATTATGAGAAACTTGTAATGTTGTTGAACCTATATTGTAATAACGTTCTGCTTCAAAAGTAAGTTTTAGGTAGGTTGAATTTAAAGTGGATCCACTAAATCCTGTAATAACATTTCCATTAACATCTTTATAAACAACACTCTGAATAGTAACCTCTGCTTTATGTGTATTAGGCAGCCTTAAAACTGCATAATCATTATGTTCAAAATTATCTGACACATTGTTGTGTACTACCAACAATTCTTTATCATTTTCAATGAAACTCGTTCCATCTAAATTGTATCGGGTAATATCTAAAACAAGATCACAAGAATAAACATAAGCATATTTTGAAGTATTAGATAAATCTTCTTGAAAGCCGAAATGAATATAAATAGCTGGCGATTCTGAATAGAAATCTAATTGTTGAGGATTAGAGTTCAATAAATGCCCTTGTATTTCACTATACTTATCATCAGTAACCGAAATAGTTGCTCCTTGTAATAGAGTTGAGCTATTTAAAGTTCCTGATTCAATATAAATTTTATCCTGTCCATAAGTAATAGCAGTAATTAATATTGTGAACAGTCTCAAAATTAGAAGTATTCTTTTCATTCTGTCAAAAATTATATCTTTATTTTATCGTAATTTCTCTTTGATCATCTAAAATGTATCCTTTATATCGATCAGATACTGTTATTTTATCCTTACTTATGGTAAGATATTGACTAACATTAAAAAAACTATTTTCTATAGCGTTACGGTTATAATCAGAATAAAGAATTTCTAAAACCGGTAAATTAACATCCTGTTTCTTGTAGTCTCCTGAGAAATTGATTCCCGTGTTGTAATAAAACAATTGTTTTTTTATAAAATATTTCTTGTCTATCAAAACTACGATTTTGGAGTAAGGAAGACCTGAAAATGCTTTAGGCTCTAACGTAAGTTCCCACAAATCTTTTTTCTTATTAAAAGATTTAACGGAACAAAACTGGTACAAATCATTCATATTGATTTCTCCCGTACTAATTGGCTGAGAGAAAGATAGTGTCATCAATTTATCCGGATGAATGACTTTTAAGCAAAAATTATTATTCCATAATAACTCTGTTTGGTCTATTTTCTGGTAAATTTCATTTTTTTCATTTTTTTTGAAAAAACCATTATAGCTTTCGTATATTTTATCTTGTTCTTTACTCTTGTATAAGTTATACTTTACTTTATAACTCAATGGCATTTTTTTTGAATATTCTTTATTGACGTTATTCAAAACTTCCTGTACTGTTTGTGCTCCTAAAAAATGAGAGACAAAAATTAATACTAAAAAAAATCTACTCATCATTATCTTCTTTAATAACATTACCTGAACGTGTTTCCTGAATTGTTTTAACTCCTCGTGAAGTTTCTTTTTTTACTCTTATTAACCCTCCTTCTTTATCATATTCATAAAAAGTGGAATAATTGTTCTCATCCAATTCTGACATTAAACGAAATGTTTCCGGGTCATAAACAAAGGACTTCATACTTCCATTCTTAGGATGTATGCGTATATCGTCAAAATAAACGGGAACAATCTGACTTAGATTTACAAGTTCTACTTCTAGGTAAATAGCATTAGAAGGCACGGTAAACTTTGTAAAAATGCGTTGCCAACCGTCTATTATCTCTCCGGAAGTTTCACCTTTTACATAATATGGCCATGGTGAATATTGAGGATCTCCGGGGTCAATAGTATTTGCCGGATCACTAGGATGTAAAATTCTTTTTCCGGCATCATCTGAAAAATTGATATAGATCTTAGAATTGTCATAATTATACACTTGTGTCTTTTGTTCTTCTTTTACCCAAGTACTTACAACATATTCTCTGCCTTCATCTAATTTAAAATTGATACAATTATTACATGTTTCAAGTGGAATATAACCTCCACAACTTAAATCCACATCTGAACCTGTTAAACCATTAGAAAGGTAATTTACTTCATCTGTAAAAAAACCGAAATCATCCGTTCCATAATAATCTACCATTAAGGCTGGGCTTTCATTGTTATATTGGAAATAATATTTTTCTTCAACAGGAAATGAACCTTGATCTGTGTACTCCATTAAATACTTTAAAGATGTTCTCAAAAAAGAAGCTACTCTTCCTGTTGTTGATTGTCTAGATAATTCCGTATTATAATTAGGATCTTGATTAGTACTTAATACTTTTCCTTTAATAGGTGATTCATCTGTATCTACATAAAAACCATCTTCCACTCCTATAACGAAAAGATGAGGAGGAATAGTAGTATTTTCATTATCTGTACCTCCTCCATTATTATTGAATTTTCTAACTGTTTCTTTAAGTAGCCCGGCATCATTGGTCTGACATCCATCTGTTATTAATATAACCAAATCTACATCTCCTAAACTCAAGGCTTTTTCAAGACCTCCTCTCCAATAATCAGAACTAGGACTTACTCTTCCTCTTCTATAATCTTTAATCCAATCTAAGTACTGATTCTTATTTTGGCTTGTAATTTTTTCAGTACCTATAACGTTATTTCCAGAAGAAGAAATTCCGGAGTCTCTCGATGTAGGATCATCTGAATCGGATAATCCAATCAAAGAAATATGCATGTTCGCTCCTAACGTTTCATTATCTGAAGCCTGTTTTTCTATAAAACTACTCAACTGCGTTCTAATTCTAAAAGCTTCTCGATCATCTATTGAACCAGACTCATCTACTACAATAGCGACATGCGCTTTACATAGTAACTCATCCGGACAGAATTCTATGTGTTTAATTTTTCCTACTTTTAAAGTAAATTCTTCACTACTGTAATTAATAATTGTAATACCTTGTTCTGAATCAGAATAATTTGATAAATCAAACTGGAAATTATTACTATTGAGATTATAAAGATTTGTTCCTTCAATATATACATCTGCAGAATGACCTGATATGAATGAAAATGAAATTCCTATTAACCCGTTACTAGCATAAGTAGAAACAAAATTATAAATTCCCACAGGGTTAGGATCAGTGATATAAGGAGCTAAAGCAATTAGTTCTACAGGTGTAGATCCTTCAATTGCCGAATCTGTATCACCGTTTAATTTTCGTTGTATTAAATGTTCTAATAGATCCAGAAATAAGCCTCGAACTACTGGTGAATAAGGATTCGTTGTTGTACAAGGTATTAATTCATCCGGACAAAAATCTATATGCTTAACAAGTTGCTTTGCTTCTACATAGCCATTTTTATAAGTCATGTCTATGAAGTTTAAAGTATTTGGATCATCAAAATACATAGAAATATCAATATCGTCAAGCAAATAACCTAAATATCTTACACTAACATCATAATCCTCCACGGCATGATCAGTAAAAGAAAATCGAAAATCTTCCCTATAATCATTATTATCATATGAGATTGTAAAATGAGCATTATAAATACCTATATTAGAATCTGTTATATATGGAGCTAAATTACTAAGTTCCGGGTACGGGTAATACCCATTAGGAAGAGTATTTCCATTAGCTAATGCATCTGTTAAAAGACGATTAATTAAACTTATATAATATTGTTTTATAGTTTGGCTATAAGGATTATGCAGTGTACAAGGATCTTCATTGCAGAAATCAATATTTTTTACATTACTTCCCCTATTATAATAGAAATCATCACCTTGATACTGATTCAAAAAGAATGAACTGTCATTATACCCATGATAGTCAATAAGAGAAATAGAGCTTAATACTGAGTTATTGTCATAATAATATTCTACATCATCAGTTGTACTACTACTAAATGAAAAGGTCATTACACCTGAAGAATTAGTAAAATTGTTAATGGTTGGGTTAGATACCATTATAAAAGGCGTCAAATCAACTAACTCAGGACAAGTAAAACCATCAGGAACATTAGTTAATGTAGTTAAATAATTTAATAGTGAAACGAATTTAGATGCTATTATTCCAAAATTACCACGACCAAAATCGCATGCTGCACAATTTATAATATTAATTTCTTCAGAAGTATAATTATAAATACATCCTGTATCGATGTCGGTCAATTGAAGAGTTATTGTACTTGAAATTCCAACTGAAGATGTGGGGATAAAAGCAAAATCAACATCATTTGATGTAATTAAATTACCACTATCATTAAATGTCCATAAATATTCAAAATTTGTTCCTAATGTACTTGATGAAGAAAAACTCACAGATATTTTTTCATCTTTACAGTATAAATTAGTCCCTTTCAAAAATTTTATTGTTCCTTCTAAAGGCTCACAAGCAGCTACAACTAAATTAATTGATTCTCTTTGTAAAACTAAATTTTTATTATTATTTGAAGAAATTGTTATATCAGGATGAGTTGATAGACAATAATAACTCCCTGTATCTGAAGTAGAAACAGAACCTATGGTATATTGTCTTGAAGTCGCACCCGATATAGCAACGCCATTAGGGTAGGTTCCTTTATACCATTGGTATTCTTCTACAGAAGAATAATTTCCATCTTCATGCATGGTCATTGTATAAGAAGATCCAGATCCAATAGTATCATCTATTACAGCATCAGTTTTAGCTTGAGGATTATATGATAAAGTTGAAAAATAGTTTTGGTAATAGCTAAAATTATTTTCTAAATTTTTAAATTTAAATTTATTGTTTTCTATTATAAAAGAATGTGTTTGCCAACTAGAATTGATATTAAGCATAGGAATATCTCCTTCTAAATAATTCCGGCTTAAGTCCAATACGTATATATTGCCAGGATAATTAATTGGTATTACCCCTGTTATACTATTAGACCTTAAAGATAAGTATGTTAAGTTTACATTGTTTGAGAAATCAGGTATATCTCCAGAAATTTGGTTAAATCTAAAATCAACTGTATATAAATTATAAAAACTCTCTAAAACATCAATATTTGTAATATCATTCCAAGACATCGTAATTTGAGTCAAATCACTAAAATTATTAGGGTTAAAACAACTTGGAAGTACTCCTGAAAAATTATTCTCATCTAAATGCAAGGTTTCTAAAAGCGAATACATACTAACTATAGAACATAATTCATTCATATCATTGAGGTTACATCTCCTTAATGATAAAACTCTTATAGTACTAGCGATATTTATAAAATTAGAGGGAAAATTACCTCCGAAATCACAATCTTCAAGAAAAATACTTTCAATGTTTTGTAAAGTAGCTATACTCGAAAAATCTCCTCCTATAAAATATGGTACAGGACTATAACCTGCTCGATTAGGCTGTATCTGTAGAAATTTTAAACTACTTAAATTACTTAAATCCGGAAATATTCCTTGTACATTAACATTTATTAATGATATTTTTTCAATACCACAAGATTCATTTAGCGTGATTCCATACCACCCAGTCTGAGTAGCTGAATCCCAAGATGTTACCGGAGTATTAAAATCCCAATTTGTTGCCCAAGCTACTCCATTTAAATTATCATATATAGCTTGTAAAACTGCTTTTTCAGAGGCTGAGACATCGCTACATACTATGCTTTGAGTAGCAGTCTGTGTTGATACTTTTTTATTTATTTCATCCTGACTTCTTTTATACTCTTGATACAATGTCTTCTGATAAAAAGTATTCATCTCAGAAATCTCATTTTCTATTTCCTTTTCAGACAAGCCTCTTTCTCTCATTTTTTTTATCATTCTTTCATGAGAATTAACTTGCGCAAACAAACTATTCGTAAATAGTAAACAAATAAAACTTACTAAAATATTTATTTTAATGTTTTTCATTTCTCTCTTTATTTAATAGTTCGTTTTACTTTAAGTTGTTTTGCTGTATTTGAAGCTGTATTACAAGTCACAACTTTCTTCTTCAACAATGCTTTTCTACCTGTTTCATCTTCTGCAGGAGCTACACGAAGACTTCTTCTTCCGGTATGTGACTGATTGTTTGCAATTTTAATATTATGTGAGTCTAAACTTCCTTCAAAACTAAAATGAGAAAGAGAATCACAAGTTGAAAAATTATAATCTTCAAATCCGTCATATCCTAATTCGGAATATTTAGTATTAGAAGCTACAGCTAAAGGAAATCTATAATTATACCCATATAAAGCAGAAGAGTATCTATTCAATGCGTCTCTATTTTCTACTTCTTGACCATAAGGATTATATTGTGTAACTTCTGATGCAAATGTCCATTTGCTTAAATTACTCACCGTATTTTTGTTCCAGCCTCCTTCATCATCTCTTACATAATATGGATAGAAACTTTTATAAAATCCGGATATTCGCGGCGTAACATTTGTAGATTGGTGTCTTCCCGTTAGATAAGCATAAGATTTCTTAGCTCTCCAGTTCCCTAAAACATTATATACATAAGGATTATATGCATTTTTATATACCTCGTCAATATCAAATCTTACATCATCATATCTTATAAGTTTAAAATCAATAAGTAGTCCTCCTTCAGAATCAACAGCAATTTGCGGTAAATTACATTCGCACTGACCAGGCCAGAAATTAGAATACTCAATAGCAGAAGTATTAATTATTCTATAATCATTCCAATCTGTTGTTTCAAAAAGATTGGAATCTAAATAACTTTTTCCATCTTCTTGATTTACAAATAAGTTCAATAAAGGATTGTGCATAGAGGTTACTGAAGCCATACTGGCTGTTTGTAAATTTCTATAACCGGAACGAACTACTTTTACTGTTCCATTGGTTACTTTATATTGATCTACTCTAAGCCCGTCTTCATCTATCAAAAGTAGATCTCCATTAGCGTTCACTTCATAAACCCAAGCTTTGAAAGCTCTTGGAATATCACCATAAATTGGTGTGGTATACCCATTTGTCTTATTTTGTGTTATCCACAATTCATCTCCAGACATTAAATATTTACCAACATCAACAGAGTTATTTGTATTATCTACCAATTGATAATATCCTTCTTCATTTGCTGATGGTTTAATGACACCTTGCAATCCTAAATTATGAACAGCTTGCCCCATTGCTTTATAAGCATTAGCCCAATAAGCAGGATAATTAAAGCTATAATATTTGTCATTATATTCATTAATTGTTTCTGCCAGCAATACTTGTCCGGTCTCGGCATCCCAAGCCAAATTTTTAGTGGAAACTACTGAACCTGCATCATAAGCTATTGTTTCTCTTAAAATACCTGTTGAGTGTAATACTTTGGTTGTTACTGCTGTTTTAAGTATATTTTCATGTCTTGAATAACTCGGTAAAGGTATCGGAACTATTAAATAAATAAGAGCTAGTGGTAAACCTTCATTATTAAATCGCACACCTACTGTTTCTGAAATTGATTCATTTTTCCTAAAATCATTTATAACGTCATAATCCACACCTACTATAGCATTCGATACTTGACCATTTCTGTCTATTGTAGTAACTTCATTATTTAAAAGTCCTTCATTATTAACATTAGAAGTTTTATCATAATACTTATAATCTACTCCTGATATATGACTAGTCTGATTTTCAGCAAAAACCCTTTGACTTTTCATTTTTCCGTCCATATCGTTTGTATGAATAGAAAAACCTTGTGACATTGTTAGATGTTGTTTATCATTTATTTCTATTAAACTTGCCAAAGGTGATTTATCGTAATAAGAAGAAACCGGAGTATAATCAACAACCGTTGGATAATCCTTTGAAGTAAAAAATTCAGTTACCACACTACCTGTAGCATGTTTGTTTACTTTTAAAGTGGTTGCTCCTTGATTTATAGTCTTTTCTCTAGGCAGATTTCTAACTTCAACTCTACTATAAGTCACTTTGGGAGTAGGATAAAATGACTCTCCTAAAGGTTCTTCTACATAATTTTGCTCGTCTGGTCCTAATAATAACCCAGGATTATCTTTATCATAAAAAGGCTTCACTAAAGGATTTTCTTTACTCCCAATAGGCTCATACGTAGCCACTCCTGTTGATTTATTATCCTTATTTACATAAGAATATTGCTGTCCATAAAATTGTGCATAAACAGGATCCTCATCATTACCTGTCATAACATCCCATTGATCGTGAAGTTTAACTTCTTTAACTCTGCTACCGCCACCTTTCTTTTTACCATCAGGATTCATTAACCTGATCCAAGATTTATCTGCCACAAATTTGCTTGCTATTCTTTTGTCTTCTAATCTACCGTTAGGGCTTTGAAAAATTTGAAGTACTGAAGGTAGTGCTCCTATCAAATTAAAAACTATGCTTTTCAAATCATCAGTATCTTCCTCATTCGTTATACCATAGACTAGATTATTAAGATAAGATCTACCAAAATTCCAACCTGCTTTAGAAATAGGATTTACTTGTTTATTACTGTTAACTCCATCCCCTTTATCTACTTTCTTTATCTTAATAGCTGCTATAGTAGTCCCTTCTTGTGAATTAGGGTATAATGTAAATTGATTATCTAACTGAAGATAGCCCGTAACATAATCATATTTATCTGCATCACCTCCAAAAAGCAAATTAGGGTCTGCCATATTCAATAAAAACCTAAAATATACAGGATCACTAGTTAAACTTCTAATATATTTTTGTTTGAATAGCTCTTTATTACTGTCTGAGATCTCTTCATTTATTTTTATATACAAATAGTCTTGTACGCTCAAACTATATAAATTATTACTATATGTATTTCCTCCTGTTCCGGCTCCAAGTACTTTAAACATTTGCATGGCTTCTTTATCCTGAACATAGGCATAATCATCTGATTCATAATTAATTTCTATGATTCCTCCTGAAGGCAATTTTACACTATTTAAAATCCAGGCACTTGTGTAATCATCTATTGAAGAATCATTCTGATCTACATAAGGGAATTCTGAATTAGACATATCTTTTGATGAATCAAAAGGTTTACAACTTACATTAGCTGAGACCGGCTTATAATTTCCCCATATATCATAAGCTTTCATGTTATAAGAGTAATTATTCTGATAATTAAAAACATAAGGTGTATATTTTCCCATATTAGAATCTCTATACGTAAAATACACCTTTTTTAAAGTTAATTTTCCTCCTTGATTATCTAATTCATTGCCTTCCGCATTTTCTCTATTATTATTATTATTATTAATTCCTTGACATAATTCATAATCATAAACAAAGTGTGCTACTTTTATAGGTTTAGCTTCTTCTCCATAACTATCATATTCTGGTTTAGAATACAAATAGATCTTATCTAATTTAAAAGATGGTGAATCTGTATTTAATCCTCCGTTTTCTCCTTTTACTCCGAAACCATCTTTTCTCTTGGACAATTCAAAAATTGCAATATGCGTTTTTGTTTCAATTCTCTTTATATAAGACTGCTCTCTCTCTCCATAAAGATAATTTCCTTTGTCATCTTTCTGACTTGACTTTAATCCTTCATCATAATTCGCTTGTCGTTCTTCGAAAGGAACACGCCACTTATAAATTTCACCATTACTACTTTCTTGATCTTCTGATTCCGGATATTCATACACAAATTTTGTGTAGGAACCTAAATCACCGTCAGAAGGTCCTTTTTTATCATCTATATCCTGATAATCAGAAGATAATATTTCCGTTAACAGAAAAGTATGAGCATAAGGAGGAGTCGTTACCCTATTAAAATATTGGTCTCCGCTTCTACTATTATTAATAGAATTATCATCTCCGTTATAATTCACCAAACCACTAGCGCAATCTGTACTTCTACCGCTAACATCAAAAGTCACTTCCTTCTTTATTGTATTGTATAGTGCCTTTCCAAAAACATATTGATCACCTCCTTCTTTCAATATTCGAATCTCTGCCGTATGATGATTTTTAGCATATTTACTAAACTGTCTGGTATAACCAAATTTCTTTGCTTCAGATAATGTTAAAACTTGAATAGCCTGATTTCTGGCAACTCTATTTTCTCTCGCTACTTTATTTGTAGCGTCTATTTCCGTTATACTACCATCTCCGCTTGTTTTAAAATACTTAGGATTAGTATTTCTTCCAAATTTTGAACCCGTAATTGGGAATTTAATCGCTCTATATTCTCCAAGTTTATTCTTAAATAAATCCCAGTCTGTATCTACATGGTCACCCCCTACATTTTTGAAATAAATCTCTTCATAGTCAAAAGAGGTATCTGTCTTCTTTTTAAAACGACTTAAAGCTTGATTACCGCTACTCCATAATGAAGTATTACTATTCGCTGATGTTACAGTTAAATTGAATCCCCACTCCTGACTTCCACCTGGACCAAACTCAAGTCCTAAACTTCCTCCATTACTTTTATCTTCTATATAGTTATCAAATACATAACCTACCTGACTTCTATAAGGACGAAACATACCTGAAACTCCCTGCCCTTGTACACTATATATATCAAAAGTATAATTAGTCATTGGCAACACAGATGTATTTCTGTTAACCGTTCTATCCTTCTCTCTATTAAAATCCAAAATATCTCTTACACTTGCTTTGTATGTAGATTGATAACCATAAGCTTTTTCTTGTTTTATCTTTTCTGAATCATCAATTCCCTGTTTAGTTCTAAAACCCGAAAACTTTAATCCCGGTTCTAATCCCCATATACTGACATCAATATCCATATTAAACATATAATTTGATGACTGCATGCCTACACGCTTCGTTGGAGTATAAGACACATCCGGATTATAAGAAAGAGTCGCTCCCATCCCAATAACATTATGCCCCTCTCTCCTTTTAGAATCTTGCTTAAATATTTTTCCTGTTATTTTTTTAACACTAGGCGAAAAAGTCATTGATTCTACTCCCTTTCTACTATTATAAGAAACCCCTAGAGAACCTCCTAAGTTGTAATCGCTCAATTTTTTATTTCCTAATTTATGACTATATGATAATGATGGAGAAGCAGAGACTCCGTCTTGAACAGAAGACTCCATTTGCATTCCTACATCTAAAGAATTAGCCATCTCAAAACTAAGCCCTCCCGAAACAGAAAAATTAATTCCATCATAATTATTATACCTTACACCTAAACCCGCTTGAAGTTTTATGATATCTCCATTTGATAAACTTCCACTGCCTTCACTACTTCCACTACTTTCTCCACTTCCGCTACTTCCACCACTTTCTCCACTCTCTCCAATTCCAAAAGCAGCTATATTAGTTCCAAAATTAGCTCCAACGGTAATATTATCTTTCATGTTATTTTCATACCCCATCAAATCACCATCAAAATCATCGGGTAAACCTCTCACTTGTCTATTGATTTGTCCTATATTAAGGTTCCATCCTAATCCTACCCACGAAGCTTCCTGATCCATCGTTACTCCAGAATCATAAGCTAAGTTAATCGGGTATCCTCCTACATCCATTATAGGGATATTATAATTAAAGTCGCCACTGGCTAGATCAACCATATCTGATGTCCCTATTGGAGTAAAAGCGCTAAACTCGGGCTGAGAAGGACCACTAGTCAATGCATACATCTGTATGGGTTGGGTAACTTGTAAAAACATCATAATAGCCAAATAATAAGCTACTAGTTTAGAAAACTTACTGGTTCTAATCTGCTTCATAATGGTATTTCTGTATAAGTATCTTTAAATTGAAATTTTATTATCCCTTTTCCAAATAATTTATCTTTATAGATTAACTGTATTTCTTCTTCAGGTTCAATTCCTGAAAAAAACAATATCAGTTTTTGAAAAGGTGCTATTTTGAAATTGCGCTCGTATTGAGCTCCTGAACAAAGAATAGTATCATTTTTAGAAGTAACGGCATAAAAATCTTTATCTATAGAGAATGCTAAATATTTTATACCATCTTCATAATTAAGTGTGGTAAATTTTTCTTTTAGTAAATCTTCTTCATCTTCTTGAGTAAACGTAAATTCAATAATTCGTTCTTTCTTATTTTCTTGATAGATAGAATCTATCAAAAACAAGTCCTGATTCCCTTTATCTTTTAATAAATAGTATTGCACAGGAACTTCTACTGCTGAAAAGTTAATTCCTCCTATAAATTCTGTATGAATTTTTGATTTCCAACCGACATTCTCTAAACGATATAATTGTTGCCGGATTAAACTATCATTTTCTACTTTCTCTGATTTCTCTTCTTTTTTGCAAGAAATAAAAAAAGAGAATAAAATCAGACTGTTAATCAATATTCTATTAAAGCCCACTATATTTCTTATTTACAAATTCTAATAACTCTTTAGTAACATCAATTTTATCATCTGCAAAGATTACACTTCCTTCATATCCTTTTTCTGAGTCCAGAATTATTTCATAACCTTTTTCTTCTGCAAATTTTTTTGTATACTCCCTTAAGCGTTCCCAAATTCTATCTGATTCTTGCAATGCAAAACTTCTGTTAAATTCGTCAAATTCTTCTCGTTGAGCTATAAATTCTTTCATTAGAATTTCTTTAGTAGAAGTATCGATATCTCCTTGTAACTTTACATACAGACTATCTAATATTTTCTTTTTATTAGAATACTCAAGTTCGCCTGCTTTTTTAGACTCTTTTGTCATTTGAAAATCATCAAAAAGTTCTTGTTTGTAAACAAAAGCAACTTTATTGGCACTTTTATATTGCTTAAATAGAAGAAAAGCAAATAAAAATAACATTAATAATAAATTAACAAATACTAAGTTTTTTTTAAGAAAATTCATTTTTAAATTATGTATTTTGTGTCCAAATATAAGCAATAACATCATAAAAAAAATTAAAAATATTTTATTTCATCAGACAAAACACATTAATAATACAACTCTAAAAAAAACTATAATATTTTATCTTATATTTATAAATCAAACTCTTATTTTACTATTTTATCAGAAATATCCTGATAGATTAATTTAATATTGTCATTTTATAAACTCTAAAAAGCTTCTTAAAAAGAAAAATGAATAAAAAAAAGATGGAGTTTAATTTATAAACCCCATCTCTTTTAAATACTAAAACAATGACTTATTCTTTAGATTTATTTGTTTTTTACACCTTATACACCATCAACATAATCTTGTAAATACTTAAAGCGAGGCGTTAATTGACCATTTTCTGTAACTTTAGCACGCTCCAAAATTCCATTGACATCTTCATCGAAAAAAGCAGGAATAACACGTTCTAAAAACACTTCTCCAAAACCTTCACTAGCATCTTTAGGCAATTCACACGGCAAATTATCTACTGCCATTACCGTTATAGCTGCCGGATGATTAAACGCCACTTCTTTCTCTTCGTTAGGATGATAACCATACACTGGCTCAGCTATAGTACTGGCTCTGAGAGTGCATGCTACAGGACCGTCAACATCACAAGAAATATCAGCTACGACTTTTAAATTGCATTTAGGCGATCGCAACATTTCTTTTGATAAAATAATTGGCGAATTATTCCCGTAAAAATGTCCCGCTATAAAAATATCAGAAACCTCAGCAAAACGCTCAAAATCGGAAACATAGTCTTCCGGGTGCGCTATAAAATCCTCTCGTTCTAATACTTGACCATCTTTTCGCTTGTTATAATCCAATACATCGATGAAAGTATATACCGGCTGATCGTATCTTTTATTCAAAAAATCATTCACCGAAACTTCTTTGATTTTCATACCATCGAGCATTTCTTTGGCACCAAAAGCTACTTTCCCTCTACCTGTCAAAACAATTTTAATATTAGGTAATCTGTTTTTGCGTAAACGTTGTAGCAAAGCAGCTTGATCTGGCAGAGTTTCTGCCTTGGGAATATCAAATAATTCATATTTCATTCCAAAGGCTCGTAAACCATTGTAAGTCCCTACAATACCTGCATAGCGTCCAAAACCTATCAATCGCGCATTATTTTTGTCTACTATTGTTTCATGATCATAAAGTGTAATGTTCTTATCCAATATAGCTTTAAGCAATTTTCGATTATAGGGTTGTTTTTTTATGGTATGGGAAAAGAAAAAATATTTTTTCCCGGCAATCAGTTCCTCTATGGGAACTTCCTTTACACCAATCAAAACATCACAATCAGACAAGTCGTCAGTAACAGTAATTCCTTTTTCTTGGTATTCATTATCGGTAAAAACACGAATTGGTGAAGATTCCACTACTAATTCTACCTGAGGAAAAAGGTTCTTAAATTGTACCAATCGATCAGGTGAAAAAACGACACGTCTATCGGGCGGTGACTTTCGTTCTCTTATAATTCCAAATTTCATAATGTTATAGTTTGCTTGTTATTGTTTGGTTATGTTACAAATATAACATTCCACATTATCTTTTCCAATATTTTTTATTTTGATAAAATAGTTTTATTTTTGGCTCAAATTTTGTTACTCTGTTAACTAATCTTTTTTAACAGCCTATCATTAAAAGGGGGTCGACTGGTTTTGACAGCGGGTGGAATTGATTAGTAAGCATGCCGAGCCAAGTATGGTAGGCTCGTAAATATCTGTTATACGAACATTAAACGGCGAAAATAATTACGCTTTAGCTGCTTAATCTGAATTATAGTAAGATTTGCCTAGTTCCGCCGAGGGCGGAAAGCTAGATTCTCCTCAAAAGCCTTGGTTTATGGCGTTTGGCTCAGGGGAACCGTAAAAGTAAACCTAGAAGTGGTAAAGCTTTAAATCCACTTTGACACTTGTAAAGCTAAGCTAAAAGTGACCGTTTTCAGTCTAGCTTTTAGTCGAAAATCCAAGTGAAAACTAAGCATGTAGAAAGCTCTTTGATTGCTCGTTTGGACGAGAGTTCGATTCTCTCCGACTCCACAGAAACAAAATCAATTCAAATTAAAATCCTGTAAATCGTATGATTTACAGGATTTTAATTTTTAAATTATCCGTTAAATATCCAATCATTAGTGATAAA
Organism: Flavobacterium sp. U410; assembly: GCF_053570605.1. Taxonomy (NCBI): domain Bacteria; kingdom Pseudomonadati; phylum Bacteroidota; class Flavobacteriia; order Flavobacteriales; family Flavobacteriaceae; genus Flavobacterium; species Flavobacterium sp. U410. The sequence continues at coordinate 201,987 of NZ_JBSEFI010000004.1, read as the reverse complement.
ATCGGTTACCCACAAAAAAAGTGAAATTAAGGTAGTCAAATTTTATATAAAAGCTAGTGATGGTAAAAACAATATACAATTTATTACTCCTTTGATGTCTTATCTAATTGTCATTCAAAAAACACCAATGCAATATTTTAGCAATGTTTTTTACATCATCTACTCCTCTATGGTGAGTACCTTCTAAAGGAATATCTAAAATTTCTAAGGCTCCGTTCATTCCTACTTTATGAGATAATCCCTTTGTTTCAGCAAAAAACTCCTTAACATTAATATGCTGATTACTCAAAGGATACGCTACTTTTCGTGCTTTACACTGACGCTTCAGCATGTTTAAATCGTATTGTCCATAGCTGGCCCACATAAACTGATCGGACTGATAATCTTCTTTTAAAATAGCTATTGCTTCTTCAAAAGAAACTCCTTCGGTATCTAAAAGTTCTTGAGTAATTGTTGTCAATTCAGTACAAAAAGAACTGACTTTAGATTGTGTAGGCTTCACTAAAATTCCTTTATTTTTAGTAATTTCACCGGTGTGTTTGTTTAATTCGCATATCCCAATTTCGATAATCTCATGCTTCTCCCCTTCTGGGATTTCGCCTTTCCAACACGTGGCTTCCAAATCAATAATTAAAATAGTATCTGTTGTTTTCATTTTTCTCTTTTTTTAGGTCTTTTAATCGGAAACTTTCTGCTGATATAATCAAAAGTTTCTTTCTTTAATGGCGCATCAGCACTACTTTTATAAATTTCCTTCCGAACCGGATTCTTGTCTAGAGAATGTTCTTTTTCATTTTGAGTTACCATAGTGATGACCAAAGTCAAAAAGCTATACAACAAGCCAAGCTTAGGTATCACTTCTCTAAAATCAAATTTACTATCTGTATAGGTGTATTTTTTATTCATTTTCTTTAGTTTTTAATAAAAACCCCGAAAATGAATTCGAGGTTTTCTTTATTTTACAAAAATTTCTTTTAACTGTCCAATGACGTTTCCACTTCCGGAAATGGTAATTTCTCCAATGCGATCTGCAATCTTTTCTACATATTCCATTTCTTTCAATTTCCACAACATTTCGTTTTCTTCCATCAACTTAGCGGTGTTCAACATGCTACGCATAGCAGCAGTTTCTTCACGACGCATAATGCTATTGGCTTGTGCTTTTTTCTCGGCTACCAAAACTTGGTTCATGATTTCTTTCATATCGCCTGGCAAAATCACATCGCGAATACCGGCTTCAGTAATTTCAACACCTAAAGCCGCAGCTTTTAAACGTGTATCTTCTAAAATAATCTCGGCAATGCTTTCTTTTTTGCTCAACAATTCATCCAATGTGAATCCGCCAACAAATGCACGCAAAGCCAACTGCATCAAGACATACAATTGCTTCTCATAGTCTTTGTTATCTACAATCGCTTTAATAATGTTGGTAACCTTATAATTCACAAAGAAATTGATACGCAAAGCCGCTTTGTCCCTAGTCAATAATTCTTGACCTGAAACTTCCATTTGTTTTTGACGCATATCAACGTTGATCACATCAATTGGAATCGCATTATTCCAGAAATAATAAGTTCCCGCAGTCAATTCTTTAATGAATTTACCATTTACGAATAACAAGCCTTTTTCGTAGTTTGTAACTTGAAATTTACGCGTGTACATTCGTAATTTGATGTTTTCCAACAAACCTTTTGAAATGTCTTCCGTAATTTCCACTTTGGTTAAATCTACTTTCACGAATTCATTTTTCAAATAGCCTTTCCAAAACGCATAGCGTCCGGTTTGTAACACTTCTTTAAACATTCCGTTAGTGAAGTACAAAGCAATTTCGTTATCACCTACTTCTACTACTTCTAACATTGAAGCTAATTCTTCATTCTTTAACAAAATGTTCAACTCAATTGGTGCCACAAAAGATTGTTTCATTTCAAAGATTTTCACTTCTTTCTTCCCCCAAATCCAGTATTTTCCTTCTGTCAATACTTTTACCAACTTACCTCGTTCTAATACCAAACCTACTTGGTAAGCATTAATAGTAATTAATGTAATCATGTCTTTATATTTTTAAATTTTAATATTTCTTTTAAAAGAAAACTTTCGGTTTTTATCCTTGGTCCAAAACGGAAAAAGGTTAGTTAACAGAAGCATTCCAATGGTTAGTTGTTTTGTTTTATTAGTTCATATAAAACCAATAATCACACAGCAAAGCAAAAGAACGGTTTTGAGAACGAAGCCTTGTTCAGGTTTCTTCGTAAGTGTTTCGCTATTCCTAAAAATATTGAAACTGACAAAAACCAAAATGTTTTCAATTTTGTGCACTTTTTAAAGAGTTATGCTTCTCTCTTGTCAAAACAGATTTTGAGTCTGCTTTTGGCACTCTAACCAACTGAGCTAATACCCTCTTTTGGGTATATCGGAATCGAACCGATGACATCCAAATTAATAGTTACAAGAGCCTTAATCTTGCGCGTTTGACCACTCCGCCATACAACCAACTGGGTTGCAACAGGATTCGAACCTGCGAAACTAATGGTAGATCGTTTTTTGGAAAACAACCTCAAACCTCCAAGCCAAGTTGCATAATACTACTTCATACGTTTTTACGTAAAGAGTATCACATTAGTGCCATACAGAAACACCCAACAGGACTTGCTTGATATTTTTATCCTCTAACCGTTCTTGTCATTTCGAGCATTTGATATTAAGAGGAGAAACGAAAGTTTCGGTCTTATACGAAAAATCTTTTCAATGAACTTGTCTTAAAGACATACAAATATTCAAAACATACTGCGCAATTATTTTGCGTAGATAAAAATACTTATAATCCCATGCGTTTTTGATGTTCTTTATCGCGTACATCTATGGCTCCGAATGGACTTCCTTTGAAATACCCAATATTTACAAATCCGTTTTCTTCTGTAATTAGAGATTCTTTTTTAGTCACAGCTCCGGTATATTTAGAACCATAGTGTCCTGTAATTTTTTTCGTCGCCGGATCCACATCACCCCATTCGGGTGTTTTTCCATTATATATGGGTTCAACAAAATAGATGATTCCAGTTATTCTCGACTTCATCAAAAATCTACCCGTTTCATCTGTGTTGGTCAAAAATCGTTTTAAAATGTCTTGTCTCATCTTCTTTTGATTTAAATTAAACTTCATTTAGTGGAACAGATTCGAATCGAACGAATACCTTTAGTTTTAGCTCAATGTTTTTATTTTATTTTTTTGTCTAGCTGAATGAATAAATTCATTTCAGACTAACGTGCAACACCAAGTACACCACTGTTCCATATTATACAGGAAGAGAGATTGTTCACCTTTTTTTAATTCCATCTCAAAAGGTATTCACGAATGCAAAGCATTTCGAACTCTCAAAATTCAGATTCTAAGTCTGACGCGTTTACCCATTTCGCCATTCCTGCTAATAGTGGAAGTAGTAGGATTCGAACCTACTCAGTCAAAAGACAACGGTGTTACAGACCGCTTCAGCTCTCCTACTCTGACGTACTTCCAATTGTCTGGGAAACAGGACTCGAACCTGCAACCTCCTGCATCCAAAGCAGACAAACAACCAATCGTTATCTTCCCAGTTATTTAGGGTGTTTTCGGTAATAGAACCCTGCTCTTTGAATTCACAGTTCAATGCTTTACCAAATAAGCTGAAAACACCTTTTGCGGCTTATACGAGGATCGAACTCGTTTCTCCCGAGAGACAGTCGGGAAGGTTAGCCAGTAACCCCAATAAGCCAGTCCCTTTCTAAAGACTCGTGTGATTCTGTTAGGATTTGAACCTAAAATCTTTCGCTTCGTAGGCGAATGCTCTATCCGGCTGAGCTACAGAATCTAAATTTTGTGCATAAAAAAAGCACCTCTTTTTAAGGTGCTCCATATTTATACAATAGTACATACATACTATTCCCTAAATGGAGGCACCAATTGATAATCACTATAAAAACTCGGACAATTACATCCTAATGAAGCTATTGCTTTCATTTCTACTAGTGTTATATGTTGATTAAAATCTCGTTTCATTATATTTTCTCTTATAGAATATTTTTATTTCTGTCAACTGACCACTGTCAACTGATTTCTGGTGCAAAGATAAAGTCAAAAAAAACTAACTTCCAAATATTTTTTAAATATATTTTATTGATTTCCAATAAGTTAACCTTCAAATTAAGCAATAGAATTCTTGTCCGTTTTTCAACAGATACTTTGAATTTTACAAATGACTGTCTCTCATCTGGTTACTCATTTTCAATTATTTCAGCTGCGATTTACTATGCATCCAATATTTTTTTATTTATTTTCATTTTTTTTCGTTTTTGTCACACTGTAAGTGTCCCATTTTTTAATTTTAATTGTTTTTACTTCCATTTCGAACATAAAAAAAGCGCCCTTTTGGATAAAAGGACGCTTTGAAATATGATATAATCGTTTACTTTAACGCATACATAATGATACAAAACACCCTTTTCGTTTACGAGGAAAATCTCCTCCTAAGCGATAGATTGACTTTACAAGTGCTATACTATGTGTGTTTTGTGTTCTCATTTCGAGGGCAAAAGTACTGTTTTATTGTAAATAAAAAACTAAAAAATAATCTTTACTCATTATTTTTTAATAGATTCTACTAGCAGTCTATCTTTTATCTTATTTGCAACATGGAAATTATATTTTATAAACAGGAATTTTTAAATATATAGTTTTACTTATTTTAACGTACGTATCTTCTTGATCAGATCTTTATATTTTTCGCCTAAGGTTACTTTATGATTTCCTGTTAAAATAACTAAATTATCTGTTGGAATAATTTCAACAATTTTATCTACATTGACCATATAATTGCGATGCGTTCGGCAAAAAACGGTACGGTCCAGCATCTCAGAAATTTTGGTAAGTGAAATTAAAATGACGAATTTTTCATTATTTGTAACAATATTACAATATTTTTCTTCTACTTCAATATATATAATATCTGTTATCTGAACTTTCTTCAGAGACTTTCCTTTTTTAATAAATAAATGTTCGGAACTGATAACGGTATCTTCTTCTTCTCCTAAAAAAACATCATTCTGGGCGTAAAACTTTTCGATAGCCAATTCTAAAGCATATAAAAGTTCCAGTTCATTAAATGGCTTTAGCAAATAGCTAAAAGGATTCGTTAATTTGGCACGTTCAAATAAATGACGGTCAGTAGAACTTGTCAAAAAGACGAAAGGTTTAGCGGCATTGGGCAAAACACTGATGGTTTCTGCAAAAGTAATTCCTTCCGGAGATCCGTTAAGATAAATATCTATAATGAGTAGGTCTATTTTTTCTGTATAAAATATAGCTAAAGCTTCTTTGTGGCTGGAGGCTACTCCTACTACATTATATCCGTTAGCTTCTAAAACTTTTTGCAAAGCTTCTCTCTCTGACGGTGTATCTTCAATCACCAAAACATTTATGTTATCCATCAGCTCATTGTTTTACGCAAAGATACAATCATTTTGGTTCCTTTTCCCAATTCACTACTAATGTTGAATTTTCCATTGTTTTTATAGATCATTGATTTACAAAGCTGTAATCCTAACCCGCTTCCTATTGTGTTTTCATTTTTCTTTTGTGCCAATGAAATTTCCTCTTTCAAAAGTGTAGCTCGGGTTTCCTCGCTCATTCCCTGCCCATTGTCTTCAATAATTAAATCTATATATTCTGTATTATTATCTTCCGTATAGATGTTAATCTGACCATTCGGATTCGAAAATTTGATGGCATTATCAAGCAAATTCCGAAGAATTATTTTCAAAGATTCCTGATCGGCAAAAACAATAACATTCTTGGTTACTTTATTTTCAAAATGTATATTTTTTTCAATTACAAGTGACTGATAATTATAGCTCATTTGTTCCACAATAAAGAACAATCGCATGGATGTGATCTCAAAATAGGCTTGTTGACTTTGCAGTAAAGCCCAATGCAGTAAATTGTCCAGTAAATTATATGTTGAATTGGCTATCGCGCTATTTTGATGTAGTAACGTATCTAATTCTTCTAAATTTTTAGTTTGTAAATTTTGATGCAGTTTGGTATTACTGTTCTTTAGTGCATTTACTGACGAACGCAGATCGTGGCTGACGATAGAAAATAATTTGTCTTTAGTTGCATTTAAAACGTCCAATTCCTGTTTTTGTGCCAGAATGATTTTATTGGTTTTACTTTTTTCGAAGTAAAAATAGATTCCTGTTATTAGCAATAGCAGAAGAACTATAGCTGAATATAAAAAACCGTTTCTTTCGGCAATTTTTATTTTGTTTTCTGCTTGTAGAAGACTTACTTCTTTTTGTTTTTGTTTAACGGCGAACTGTTTTTCTAATTGCGCGACTTCCCAAATCTTATTTTGATCGTTTACAGAATCTTTCCATTTTTCGAACTCCTTTCGGTAAGCGATAGCGCGTTTAAAATCATTTCGGTTCTCTTCCACTACAGCCATGTTATAGGCTGTGGTATATTTCAATTTGAAATCTTTTGTTTTTTGTGCTAAATCGTATGCTTTTTGAAAATAAGGTATCGCTTGATGGTCTTTAAACTGTTCATAATATAAATTAGCCAGATCGCCATAAGATCCTACCAGCATAATAGTATCTTTCTCTTGTTCCTGCATTGTTGTGCTTGCCAAAAGATAATCTTCTGCTTTATTAAAATTTCCCAAATGCAGATAACAAATTCCTATATTGTGTTGTATGCTACTGTTTGTTATCCCATAAAATAAAGGATTTTTGATATTTTCTATCGTTTTAAAATAGTTCAATGCTCTTTCAAAATCGTGTTGTTCCAAGGCCACTTCTCCTAAAAGCATCGTTACTCTTTTGTAAAACGGAAAATTTTCAGGAATAAAAGAAAATTCTTTTTGACTTTCTTTAAATAGTTTTTTTTCTTTAAAACTATATCCTCTAAAAAAATGACAATAGTCTTTCACTTCTTTTTTTACCTCTGGAAAGCTAAGCTGTTTCATGGAATACACCAATGTGGAATCCCAGTTTTTAGCAACAAAAAAAGAATACGCTTTTATAAAATCGGGGTTTTTAGAAAGTTCCTGACTTTGTTTTTTAATTTCTTTTTCAAATATCGTTTCAACAACATCATAAGATTGAGCACTGCTTTTAGAAAAAAAACAGGTATAAAAAATAATTACTATATAAAGATAAAATCTCATAGGTAGCCGGATTAGGTTAGGTAGCAATACTAATCGGCAAGTTAGTTATTTTTTTAGAATACCATTTTTCAATCTTATCTTCTTTTAAGTTACAAGAAACTAAAGAGATTAAACATAATATCTTAATTAGAAACTTCATTTTATCACTTTTTAATGTTATATAGTCTATATGTATCTGAGTCCTTAGAGCTACTTTGCATTTTACTCAAAGTTGTAAATTCTGGTTTTCCAGCTCCATCTTTAGAATAAAAATAATGCTCACCATTTTTATCAGTTCCATAATATATTGCTGAATGCTCTCATTATCTGTATGCTCCAAAAATTATCTTTTTTATTTTCTTTCAGACAATGATTTATAGAACTCCTTGTTTTCTTTCAAATTAGGTGTGCTTAAATTTTTACCAAGATAGATTTTATAAGCTACTTCAGATTTATTCATCTTATAATCATCAATAAAAATTTGATACGTATTAGATAAATATGAAGATGATGAGTTGTAAAAATAACCATTTAAAATAGGTTTCTTGTTAATACATAACACAAACTGTCTTCCAAAATTATTTTTCATCTTCCAATCCAAATTCTTAATTTTATTAACAACCGATCCTGTCATAAAGATTTGAGATGTATTGAAATCGAATTTTAAAATTTCATCATCATTTATTAAAGGTGTTTTTTCTAAATCCCCATCTTCTATATCAAAAGCTCCTGCAAAAATTATATCATTATGAACGGTATCAAATTTTATGGACATTTGATTGAATCGGTCTAGCAAATTTTTAAACCTAAGTGTATCTTTTAATTCTTCAGGTTCATGTGCTAAATGTAGCTATTTTGTACAATAGTAAGAAAAGATTTTTTTTGTTTTTTTTAGAAAAAATAATTTTAATAGAAAATGTTTTACGGTTTTGTTTTTATTGTAATAAAAGGAGTTAAAAATTGTGTAATACTGAATTTTTGAGACGGTACAATTCGTTTTTTTTTAAAGGTTGAGAATGATATTGTTTGAAAAAAAAACAGGCAACCTGATGGGTTGCCTGTTCGCTACATTACTATTATAATTGTTAGGGTTGCACTGTTGTAAGTGTGCCTCTTGAAGTTAACGGATCTTTATCACATACAAAAGTTTCTATTTCAGTGGGCTGACTTTCCATTTTTGCAGAAAAGTTAACCTGAAATCCATAAAATGTATCCGTTTCCACGTCAGGTGCGGTATAATTAATATAGAATTGAGGTTGTCCTTTTGAACCGCTTGTATAAGTAACTGTAATTGAATTGGGTTCAATATTCTCTTGTGCCAAGAATATTACGGTGCTTACTTCCAGAATTCCTGTTCCGGCTGTATAATAGGCCTGAACCAGAGGAGGTAGCGGATTTGCCGGTCTTTTGTTTGTAAAGACAATGGCAGACTGTACCCCTTTGTTAGGAACAATGGCTTGTTTTGCTTCTGATGGTACTGATGTAGACGGATCTTTAATTTGATTGTTTTCCATGTTTTGTTATTTTGGTTAATTACGTAATTTTAAAAGTAATAAACATAAACTAAGATTCAAAAGAAAAGAATGTTATTTCTTGATTACTTTTTGAGTCGTTGTTTTAGTATCAGAAGTGATTTGGAACAAATACAAGCCTGATGGCAGATCGTTCATGTCTATAGTGTTTTGAGCAGCAGTTAATTTTTGGTTTTTCAATAGCCTTCCGTTAATGTCCAGTACTTTTAATTCGGCAGCTGCACTGTCTTGAAATGTTATTATTACTTCATTCAGGAACGGGTTAGGATAAATTTTAATTCCGTTATCTACCGAAAAATCATGAGCTGAAAGAGTAACTGTGGCTAAAGCTTCGTCTGAGATTACATCTTCACAAGGTGAAGAACCTAAAATTACTCGGAATAAATAGCCGTTAACCATCATCATATTATTTCCGGAAACCGTTAAGGTGTTTGTTGTAGAACCCGAAACGTCAGGATTGGCAAAGGAGTCATCTAAAGCTAACCAATTTGAACCACCATCCATACTTACTTCCCATTGGTAAGATGTAGCATTAGCAGCTGCAACAGTAAACACTAAATCTTCTGTTTCTATAATAGTTTGATCTTGTGGTTGAGTTGTAATTACTACCGGAGAAGAAATCGTAATACTAACAGCTGCGCGAGTACTTTCGCATCCGTTTGCATTTGTTTCAGATACATAATACGTTGCTGTACTCAAAACATCCGTTGATACTAAAGGTGTTGTTGATGATGCCGAAGCATACCAATTAGTAGTAGAACTTATTGCCGGAACAAGATCATTTGCTGTTGCAGCAGAACAAAAAGATTGGTCACTTACTACCGGAGTAACTGGCTGAGGATTAACCGTAATTGTAAAAGAATTAATAGCACTACATGAACCGTTGTTATATGAAATAGTAATGGTTGCTACGATAGGGCTTTCTGTATTGTTTACTGCTGTAAAAGCAGGTATTGCCCCTGTTCCATTTGCTGCTAAGCCGATAGATGGTGTATCATTTGTCCAAGTTACAGAACCATATAATGCTTCTACATACAATCTTTTAGAAGTACCATTACAAGGATCTCCAAAAACCGCATTAGTGGCATTGATACTTGCTGAGTTTTGTCCGACTAATGCTGTTTCAACAATTGATTGACTAGTTGCAGCGTGACAAGATCCCAATGTATAACTTCCGCAAGAACCATTAGGATTACCGTAACTTGCAAAAGGAACTGAAGTGAATGTGAAGCCTGTTGGTGCAGTCAAAGTCAATGTATTTCCTTCTGCTACCGTTCCGCAAACTCTATTTACTACTATTGCATTAGTATCTTCTCCTCCACAAATCGTTATATTACCGGGAGCTGCGGGTGTGCTTGGCACCGTTGAACCTGTTGTTATTGGAGAACCTGCTAACCAGTTAGACGTTGCACCTGTTAATGCAAAGTTTGTTAAGGTTCCATTATTTGCATTGGCTGTTGCATCAGTCAAAGTCGTAACAGTTGAATTATCCGCTTGGTCTGTTCCTTGGTTAAATGGGTAATAAGCAACTAAACCATTTTCTGTTCCTTGCAACTCACAATTCATTGAACCTGCAATTTGTTCAGCTGTTCTTGCAGTAGTCCAAACACGAACTTCATCTATATTTCCTGTGAAATTTTCAGTATTTGAACCAATTCTAGAACCAATATTAAATTGATCCGTAGTTGTAGGTAAGCTAACCGGAGCTGCTTGAGAACCGACTAAATTCCCGTTTGCATATACATACATGTTTGAGCCATCATATACAGCCGCAATATGAGTCCAGGTATTTAACGGAACTGTGAAAGCAGCGTTTAAAACAGTGGAATTCAACCAAAATTGAATATTGTTATTATTTCTTACACGCAATAAGATTTTATGATAACTACCATTGTAATCTGTAATAATGTTATTCCACCCGTTTAAAGCGGAAGGATTAATCCAAGCCTCGAGTGTTAATGTACTTGTATTATTAATAGCCGAAGAAATTGAAGTCCCTAAATTTACATAATCATTAACTCCGTCAAAATTTAAGTGAGTGGCTGGCATTGGCACACTAACATAGGTTTTAAACCATAAATCGTAATCTGTTGAAGCACCGAAGTTTCCATTGTATAATATTCCTCCTGAATAATTATTTCCACCCTTCATCGAAACCAATAACCTTCCTGTGCTAGAAGCAGAAGGAGATATTTTAAAAGTATTCACAGTTCCCGATGTAACCGAAACCGGAGTAAAGTTGACAACCAGTTCCCCAAAGAAATTATCTGCAACACTAAACGTATGTGTTAGCAATACTGTACCGTTTACCCCTTCTCCTGCATAAATGGTCAAATCAAAATCACCAGCTATAGTAGGATATACAGGGCTCTGCTGTATATCAACCGAAATACGGGATAACATCCCTGTTAAACCATTGGTAAAGGACTGGGCTAAGTGTGGATAATTAGGGTTTAATATTAATTGTCCTGCATCATAAGAGGTGTTACTCTGATCTAAAGTCTGTGCATTACTAACCAGTTGAAAAAAGGTTAGGATTAATAGTAAAAAGTAATTTTTTTGCTTCATAAGTGTACTGATTTTAAAATGGTAAATGGTTTATAAATATTTCTTAATCGGGTGATTTCTAAAGAAAATCACGTCTACAAATGTAGAAGAACACTGAGGGAAATTTTGAAAAAATGGAATGAAAGCAGTTTTTTTGAGGCATGAAACCCTGTTTTTTCTGAACGGAAATCTAAGGCTGTTTAAATCAGGAGGAATTGCGCATATAAAAACTTACAAATACTATTTATTACCGTATTGATGGACAAAAAACGAGTATTCATTCCTTTTTAAAGGATTGCAATTGAGCAGTGTAGTAGTTTTGGGATATGAATTTTGAAGTCAAACAAAATTTTTCGAATGGAGACCGGAAACCATTTTAAAAACGGGGCGTAACCGAAAAGCCAAATGAGTAGGAACCAAAAAACATCAATTATGAAAAAATATTTTTTAGCTCTTGCAGCCTGTTCGTTGTTCAGTTGTTTCAACACTACTTTAAAAGCACAGACGGTAACACTTTCCGGCGCTAATGTGGTTACTTGTAATGCAGTCAATGCTGTTTATGTCAGCGGATCATTAAGCGGTCGAAAAGGAGTGCCGATAACGGCTTATTCGGTTTACCTGATCTATGGACCGAAGAACGAAACAGTTCGGATCGATACGGTTCAGTCAACCGGCGGGCAGTTCAGCTACATCGGATTAGTTCCGGACGGTACAAAGATCACGGCACCTTATCAGGTTAAGGTAACTACGAATCGTGAAGTAAGTAGTACAGTCGCGGCTTCATCTTGTGAATAGTTTCAGTATAATGTACAGCCCTTGTTAAGTAATTTAATTCGCGAAACCTGTCCAGAATATTGGTTAACTTCATCGGGCAGGTTTTTTTCTATGGAAATGCAAGCATGACTTAACTCCGATATTGTTTCAATTCCTTTTCCAACTCTTGTTGAAAGCTGTGATGGTTTTTTAGTTTTAATGCCAGTTTGGCCTGTTCCGGCAAGCCGTATTTTTGCATTCCGTTTCGGGCTTTTCGTTTTAAGAATGCTATAAAAGCGGGAGAAGGTTTCTCGGTTTCCTCTGTATCTTGTTCCAGAAGTGCTGTTAAACGGGACAGTTTCAGACTTTTTTGATATTTTTCCTTGGACTGTTCCAGTTTGCGTTCCAGTACTTGTCGGTTGAATTGGTTTTCCAATAATTCTCGCTCCAAGAAAGCAACATAGTCCTCTTTTTCAAAAGTTTCGTTGTTTGCCGATTGCAAAAGCGCTTCCTGTTTTTGGAGGTCATGGTAGAGCGTAACCAACCGAAGTTTGGCCTTTACAGGAAGTTCCCGCTGTCCTATTTCAAACATTCCTATTCTGCTTTTGGGAATCTTTAGCAGCTGTGCGGCTTCTTCTTGTGTGAGTCCGAGTGCTTCCCGAAATTGGCGTGCTTCTTTCATGGTTTGATAAAGGAATCAATTGTGATCTTTATTTCTAAAACGATTTTTTAATCACGTTATTGTGATTGTTTTGTGGTGTAATAAAAATAAATCACAAGTTGTTTGAATGAGAACCTGAAAAGTCTTTTTACAGGTGTTCCTTTTTGTTTTTTGATTGACTTACCAGATTCAGCCATTAGGCTTGTGTTCTAGCTTTTTATAAAATAACGAGGAAGAAAATAAATAGTAATAATGATTAATCACTTAAATGAATTAAAAAATGATATAAAACAAGCTCTTTTTTCATATTCAATCCAAAGTATTTAGTTTTAAATATAGCGATAGCACTGCCATATTGATTATATAGTTCAGTCACATCTTTTGTTTCAATAAAGTTGTGAGTTTTAATAGTTTCTTCATTATTTAAATATTTAAAATATTTTTTAGCAAAACTTGAAAATGTCTTACCATCATAATACAAGCCAAAATGAACCACATTCAATCCTGTTGGATTATAATTATTGATTGTTTTTTCAATATGTTCATTAATTATTTTTATATTTAATGATTTTAAATTTACTCCTTCAAATAAACTATATGTCATATTTTTATTATCTGTAAATTTAATATCAAGTTCGCCAAAATTTATTTTAGTTTTTGATTGTCCATGTAATGATTGATCTTTAGCAGTAAGTCCAACTGAAGATAGTTGATTAGTTATGAAAGTGTTTCTATGATTTTCATCTTTTCCAATACTTTTCTTAATACTTTGTAAATTATATAAAGCACTAAAAATAGGATAAATTAACTCGAATTGAATATTTGAAGTTTTATAACCATTAATTAAATCTTTTATTACTATTTCCTCAATGCTTTCATTACATGTAATTTTTTCTTTATTTTTTTTTAAAAATCGATATAAATATTCTTTTTCATAATAGAAAGGAGTTACTTTTTTTAAACATTCATTACAGTTACAAGCATATTCTTGTTTAAAATCTTCTTTCTCTTTTAATTTCAATTTTAAGTGAACATTATCAATTTCATTTAAAATTATACTAAGCATTTTACCTTTCTCTACCCCATATACATTAATATTAATATTTCTATCAACTTTATTGTATTTTATATAGGCTGAGGAATTCTCTTTTAACAAATAAGCACTGGATTTCCAAAACATGTCCTTTTTAAGCATATAACTTAATTTACAAATTAATCTGGCAAAAAGATTGCTAGGTAACGACTGATATTGAATTCTAAATTTAAGTGCATCTTCTTCATAAATTAAAGAAATTTCAGATTTCTTTTCGAAATCTAAAAAATCAGGGATTATATAGTAGTCCGAACCGCTTTGTCTAAAACAGATTTCAAACTTTTCCATCAAATGTATTAATTCCTGATGCTTTTCAATTGGATAAATACTTAAATCCCAATACTTTTCAAGATCATTGACCGTAAATTTTCCTTTGTTTTTTTGTATTTCAATTGTATCATATAATAAATAAACTGCTTTAGTCGCCCATTCTGGATTAATTATAATTAAAGTTTTTAAAAAATTATCATTTTGAAAATGAATAACATCCCCTATGTCGTGTAAATATTGACTTATTATTTTTGATTTATCAGCACTATCAATTTTACCAATTTCTTTACAAATTTTTAGATATTCTGTGTAAGATATGTAATCTCTATCAATATTTTTTATCTCAGACCTGATTTTTTCCCAATAAAAAGGCAGATAATCTCCCATTTTTTTTAATTTCTTTATTGTATCTGCAATTAAAGATTTTAACTCGTCAATACCTTCTTTAGTAAAACATGATATATTTAAAAAATTAACAATATTACTATGTTTGTTCTTAAAATATTCTTCATCAATTGTTTTTATTCCATTTTCAGATTTATTCATTACAATAATAACATGACTATCCAAAGTCAAATTATTCAATAAACTCAACCAATAATCAAAAGAAATTGATTCAGTATCTTTTCTACTATCCCATAAAATTAAATAGATGGAATTGTCTGTTAAAAAAAATTGATGTGTATTTAAATATATTTCTTGCCCTCCAAAATCCCATACATTAGCAATTACTTCTTTTTTTACCTCAAATATATCTGGGTGAAAATCTCTCATTTCAATATCAAATTTAAGGTCATCACTTAATTGATCCCAAACTGATGAAACAAGAGTTCTCTGACTTTGATAAATAACTTCACTATCATCAAATTCATCATCAAATTCATCATCAAATTCATCATCAAATTCTAAATTATCAGGATAAGAAGTAAAATAAAGATTAGAATTATCAGGTTCATTATCCAAATATTTATTTGTTGCTGGAAAAAATACATCAAATCCTATTTTATTAATCTCTATTCCATTTGTTTTATTTTCTTTCCCAATTTCAAGTTTATATTCGTTATTTATTAGAACTTTTACTAAACTAGTTTTACCAACATCACCAGCCCCCACTAAAACTAATTTAAATTCAAATAATTGCTTATTATATTTTCTTAATTTAAGACTTTCAATGTAATATTCAATAGTATCTAAATCTTTATCCGCAATACAATCTGGTAAAAAATTTAAAAAAGGATTGTTATCAAACAAAATTTCAACATCATAATAATATTCTTTAATTACCGGAATCTGATACATTAAATTATTACAGATGTTGATTTTTTTTATAGAATATTTAAAATTAAGAATGATTTCAAAACTAGATAAGTAATTATTTGATAAATCTAAGAACTGTATCGATTTTAAAGAAAATAACTCGTTTGGAACACTTATTAATTGGTTATAACTTAAGTTAATTTCAATACAATCATTCAACTCTAATATTGATTCAGGAAGTTTAGACATTCCCATTCCACTCAAATCTAAATATAATAATTTTTCTCTTTTTACTTTTTCTATTTTATCTAATATTTCCAATTCTAAACTCATAAAATTTAGTGTTTAAATACTCTAATAACAATCTCATATAATTTAAACATTTTTCTCTTTTAAAACTATATACTAATTGTCTTTTAAATATTTTAAGTAGTTTTATTTTCTTAATAAATCTTTTTCAAATTTAACAAAAAACACTTACCAAAAACAGGTAAAAAACACCCTTTTTAAATACGTTTTTTGTTTTGCCTTTGTTCGGGGTTTGTTCGGGGTTTGTTCGGAAAAGCATGCGAAAAACCTACTAATTACCGAACAAGTACCGAACAAAACCCTAATAAATAGCCATAGTTACTATTTAAAGCTTTTTAATGTAATCCTCTCTACTACCATCATCTGCATTCGTACCATTTTAGGTGTAAATGTAGCGACTACCTCTACCAAATCTTCTTGGTTTGCCGATTAGAAATAGAAAAGCGCCCCTTTGGATAAAAGGACGCTTTGAATATGGTATACTTGTTTGTTTTGATGCATACCTAATGATACAAAACACGCTTTTCGACTACGAGGAAATTCTCCTCCTAAGCGATAGATCGACTTTACAAGTGCTCTGTGTGTTCTGTTCTCATTTCGAAGGAAAATATACGTTTCATTTTTTACATAAAAATTACATCTAAAAATGCTGAAATTATAAGATTATGTTAACTCGTACTGCTTAACCACAAAATCCGATTTTAAAACGGAAACCAAACCGGGAACACTCTCTTTATTTTTTAGAACATCCCTTTATTGTAGCTTCAATGCCGTTCCATATTTGACTTTCAGAAGCTAATCCGGGTTTTTTAATTATTGTATAAGCTACGCTGTTACTGGTGGGATTAAAATTAAACTCTAAAAGTACTTCACCTACAATTGTACTTGTTTTTGCCGTTCCGGCATTAGCTTCGGGTGGAGCATAAACCGTTCCGTGTTCTTTTAAGCTTGTTGCTTTTACACATTCCCAAATGGATGGTGTTACTCCATTAAAAGTTTTTGATTTTGACATGATGCTTGTTTTTAAAGTTGTTTCGTTTTAGCCTCTTAACTATCTTTCCTATACGTCTGTAATGGAAACCTCATCCTTATTTCTAAAAAAATTAATTATTTTATTCTATCGAAAAGGCGGTCCATAAATCCATAATACCAATGATTTTCTTGTTCCTTTTGTTACAGGAGTAACTCTATGTAAGAAATAAGAAGGAAATAGTATTACGCATCCTTTTTTCCTTGGTAGTTTTACCACTTCATTTCCTATCATAAACTCAAAATCGCCACCTTCATAGTCTTCCGGATCGGATAATTGCATCGTAATACTTACTTTTCTTCGGGCATATTTTTCACTTCCTAAGTCCATGTGCCAATCAAAATGTCCGCCATCGTGATGATAGACTGTATATTGTAAATCATCCACTATTTCTGTAAGATCAAATTTCCAAAGAGATGTATTTGCTTCTGTACCCATAGTAATAAATCTTTCATACAACCATTTAAAATCCGGAACTTCTTTTCCAAGCCATTTAACTTCGCTTTTCCGTTTTGTTTCTAAATCATCCGTATCCTGTGCTATTTTTGCCATATTAAAAGGAATAGACTCCTGAATTTGTTCAATTTGGAGTAATTCATCTTCTGTAAATGCTTCTTGAAACCAATACCAATTGTCTAATTGGCATTGGTTATAATTATCTAATAGTATATTCATAATCCGTACTATTTTTTACAATCTAATGATTCCATCAGCCGGAACTTGATATTTAGGGGCTCCGATATTCATAAAATTAAGTTCTTTTTGAGCTCTTTCTTTTGCATACGCTTTTGTTTCTAAAGACCCGATACTTCCTCCCACAAATCCTCCTACAACGGTATTCATAAGTCCTGTATCAAAACTATTTCCATGAATGGCATTTGATCCTAATTGAAGGGATACACCAATGGCTTCAGATTTTGCTATGCCTGCTGCCATTCTTGAAAATAGATTTCCCCATCCGGATTTATAATCGATACCCGGTATTGCCCATGATAATGTAGAGCTCAATACTCCTTGGATTAAGGCTTCGCCCAAACCGGCACTTAAATTGTTTCCATGTGCTGCATTATCTATTAATGTAGCCGATGTAACCGCTAATTCGGCACCGGCAACGGCAAAAGCTCCTTCTATTCCGGCATTGGCTACCTTAGCTAAAGTACTTACTGTTTCGCCTGCTTCTGCCGCGGCTTTTACTCCTGTAGCGGCTTCTGCTGCAATTGAACCTGCCGCTCCGAAACCGCCTGTTATAGCCCCTGCAACAAATCCGATCGCTGTATTGATACCATATTCTTTCCAACTGAAATCGTTTGTTATTAAACTAACGGAAGAATACGTTACAGAGCTTACTCCTGCGCCTATAAATGCTCCTGCCAGAGAAGCTAATCCTATACTTGCCGGTGTAGAAAGACCTCCTGTAACTACTTCTAAAACTCCTGCTACAACATCTATAGCTACACCTATTAAAATTTCAAATGCTCCGATAATAGCACCTCCTATTGCGGAAAAGAAATTACCTATAGAAAAATTACCCGATGGGTCAATGTAAACTAACGGACTATTTCCGGCATAGATATAAGGGCTAAAGAATTGATTATAATTATCAATTACTCCAAATCGTCCTATTCTACTAAAATAAAAACGAGCTTTGTAATTGTATATTCCTAATTCATAATCATATTCCTGACTGGTAAATAGATAAGGAAAAAAATCGGTTTCAGGCTGAGCAACCACAGTTACGTTTCCATAGACATCATATTCATAAGCTGCAATAGCATTAGCATTATCGTCCATGATTACTCGCACAGAGCCCAAATGGTCCTTTAAAGTAAAATAGGTATTATTATTTTTTACAAAGGATACTATACCTATTGGTCCGTATACCATATATAAAGTATCTTTTACACTATTGCTTTTCTTTATTTGTACTAACGGATTACCTGATAAACTTTTTACATACAACGTACTTTCTTGAACAGAGCCTCCGGAGTATTGTTGTTTTAATACTCTATCGCTTGAATTGTTATAAAATAATTTATATTGTTTTTCAAGATTTAAATCATGTATAACAGCGGTCATACGCGAACCGGCATCGTAGGTAAATTGTAGTTGTTGCGCTTCGTAACCGTCAGCATCAGAGGTTTGATAATGTGCGATTGAACCGTTTAAATTGTATTGAAAATCAAATAAAGTACTTTGATCTTCTATAGCTGTTACTTTTTGAAGACGATCTCCTTTTCCTATTTCCGGTTCAAATTGATAGGTTTTAGAATCAATCGTTATCGTGTCAAAATTTCCGTTATTATCAAACTTATATTGCTTATTCAACGCATTCTGTCCTCTACTCTCTGTCACATTTTCTAATGCATTCAGTGAATTATAAGTATTGGTAAAAGTAGAACCGGCACTCATAGCTGAAGGATATTGAAAACGAATAGCTGCCGATTGTCCGTTGTAATAAGCAGGCCCTTCCGGCAATGAGGTTTGTAAGGTTTCTTGAAAAATAAAAGAACTGTCTTGTGTTTTAGTATCCTTTACATTATCAAGCCATACAGGAGAATTATAGCCATAATTACGAATAAAACTATTTCCGGTAGGATTTAACGTTTCTTCTAAAGGTTTTCCGGTAGGATTATAAGTATAAGAAGCAATATTACCTGAAGAAGCAGTAGTTCCTATACGCTCAATTTGTCCGATACTATTATAGGTATAATAAACCGAATAAGGAGTACTTCCTTTTTCAACCGGATAATCAATTTGAGTAATCCCGCCTAAATTATTGTAATAAAAACGCGTTTCATAATTTTCAGTATCAAAATCAACTACTTTTTGAGTTCTGCTAATTACATTGCCATAGATATCATATAAGAAATTTTCTATTACATCTGCAGTATCTTCTTCCGAATGATTATTCTCTGTTTTTACTACTTGTCCTATTTGATAAGGAGCATTAGTTCCATCATAGTCATAATAGGTTTTCATTCGCCAGGTTGAACCGTTTTCGGGATATTCCGGATGGTAATTGGCTTGTTCTTGTAAAATATTTCTATCCCAAACTCCTGTAACATATCCCGTTTCGCTTATTCTTCCTGAAAGGTCATATTTATAATATTGATAATTTCCTTGTGATTTTCCTTCTGCGTCTTGACGGAAACGCAAACGATTGGCTCTGTCATAGATCATTTCTGTAGTTCCTCCGTTTGCATTTGAAGTACTCATTAATTGACCTATAAAATTATACGTTTGATAACTGATCCAATCTTCATTATTTTGTGCACCTTCTTGATAATTGGGTGATAATGCACGTATCGGATATCCTAAATCATTATAATAAACTGCTGAAACAATTTCTTCTGTTGCCGATTTTTGACTTACTTTTCTAACTTCTTGATTTCTCTTATCGGTAATAGTATACGTTTTATTTCCATTTTGATCTGTAACACTTGCTTGATAATATTCTCCTTTGGGCAAACCATGAGTTCCGTCATTACTGCCATATTCGTACTTTTGAGTATTGGCTCCTAACTTATAGGCTACACCGGGCATGGATTGCTCAAGTATTCTTCCCAGCGGAGAAGTTTCGTAGCGATATCCAAAATAAGGATACCCTTCGTCCTCTTGATACGTGTCTGCTATTAAACCTTGCATTTTTTGTGTCTCAAAATCATACAAAGCAAACTCTGAGATATACTGAAAAACAGGTGTATTTGTAGCGGCTTCAACAAAAGCAGGCTTGGTATTGGCAATTATATTTCCTTGGTTGTTATAAATATTTTGGATGACAGTCATTCTGGTATTATCTAACAATTGAGACTGTATATCATTTCCTACTGCATTCACAAAGGTTTGCGTAGCCATAGGGCTAATCATTGTCAATAAGCTACTGATACTGATCTTATTGTTTGTAAATAAGCTCAGTTTTCCGGAAATAACACTATTCGATTTATAATTAAACACAAGTATTCCATCGGCAAAAAACAACAACGTATTTTTAGTAACCATAACAAGCCATTGCGATGCTAACGAGGTTATTTCTGTTGCATTAGAAGTCTGATTTATTTTGTAGAACTTATTAAATTCTGATTCATATACGGCCTCTTCTTTTGCATTGACCGCATTTGGAATAACTTTAGAATAGCAACCTGTTCTTAACAATACAGATTGTGCGTCCTCTTTCGATTTAGGATGGCTTATTTTTATACTTGGTTTTTTAAACTGAAGAATTTGATGATCGCTTCCTAATAATTCCCATTGACTCGTAGAAGGATTCCACTGAATGGTATATTGATCTCCTATTTGTAAGCCTAATGCGTTCGAAATGATTTCTTTGGGCATTAATTGAACTAATAATCCATAATCGTTCCATTCGTTTCCTTTGTAATTTAAAATGCCTTCGCCGGAAGATTTTGTATAATTCAATACACCATTTTCTGTTTGCCAGTCTTGCTCATTAGAAGGTGTCCAATAGTTTTTCCATTCATTACCCTGAGTAAAAGAAAGAGCATCTCCTCCGTTAACAGCCATTATTTTTAGTTTACTATTAGGGTTTTCTATAGAAAAAGCATTGTCATTTCCGGTTCGTGAAAAATAATTTGTTGCTATTGATGTTGTCTTTTCTGCAAAACTTGTATTGGCCACTATTCTTTGGTAATTATCAAAAAACTTTCTTTTTACTTCTCCGTTTGAACCTAAACTAGCTTGAATAGCATCAATCTGAGTATTAACCGAAGTTGCAGAAAATAGACTTTGCAAAGGAGAAAAACGAACACAATCTACTAAAACCGCAGTTGCAGTATTATTATTTTGTGCCTTAATACTAATGGTTATAGCACTATTTCCATTTGCTTGTATTGCTTTTAAATTTAAAATTTGATACACATATAACCATTTGCCTACTTCATTACCAAAAGACAACTCTATTTCATTTCCTACGGTTGTTCCGTTTTGGCTAAAAGATACGATCCATTTTGCATCGCCTTTGGTAGCATCAAAACCATCCGGAAGTTTCACATAACTTGAAAAAACATAATCCTGTAATTGATTTTGAGGAGTAAAACTATTTTCTAAACCTATTCCTTTTTCTATTTTTAAGGATGCTTGTCCTATTTTGGCATCTATGGTTGCGTCTTTATCATTAGGAATAATACTTGCATTGGGTAAAATGATCCATCCGTCATTATCTTCATACGATTCAAAACTTAAAAATGAAGCTTCTTCTCCTGTTTTACTAGCAGTTAAAAATTCGGCTATTTGAAATTGAGCATCTGTGCTATAGATATACGATGATTGTACACCTTCCACATTCATCATTTCATTTACCGTATCATAAACCCCTCTGGTAACAACTTCTTGTTTTTTTAACCAATCATTATTATTTTGAATCGTAGAGAAATCAAAATCAGGTGTATTCTCATCATTGCCTAACCATTCAAAATTTTGAAAAGGAGACCATTTCCATTCCGCATTAGCTGACCAGTTTTTCCATGTAACAATTTTAGAGTTGACGCACTTTTTTTCTGTGTTTTTATCACTTATAAATACCGATTCCTGTGCTATAGCATTCAACAAGTGTTTTTGTTGCATTGCAGCTTGATACTCCGGAATCTGAATAGCGTATTTTTTTTCACCGGTGATTGTTTTCTCATCGCCATTTGAGTCATAATAAGAACTAAAAGAACGCATGGGCAATCCAATATCCTGATAATATTCTATGGTTGATAATTGAGTAACACCATCTTGTTCTGATACTGTTTTACTTATTCTAAAAAAAGCGCCAAATAAATAATTTTTCTGATTTACATTAGCAGTAAATATTTGCCAATAATTAATATCCTTACTTACTAAAGTACCTTCTTTATCATATTGCAATTTTTGTAATAATGCGCCATTTAGCAACTGGCTGTAGTTATACACCCAATTTGTATTGTAAGGAATTTCATTTTGCAAAGACACTCCGTTAGAAAAATAACTAATTAAAATGCCACTTGTTGTTAAAGTAACATCCGGTATTTTTGTACCCATAAAAGTAGTTACTTTCGGAAATTGTGCTAAACCGGAACGGGCATCATACGTAATAATAGATTGTGCCGAACGAGCATAATTATACGATTGATAAAAAACGTCTTCCCTATTTACATCATTTGTAATAGCGATATAAGATACCGGAGTTACCTGAACCGAATCAGTAGCTTTACCATCTACTACTTTATATAGAGCCAGAGAACTACAAGTATCAAATTCCTGATTAGAAGGATAGGTTACAAAAACATCTGCTCCGGCTAATAAAGTACCTGCTTTTACCGTTTCTTGATCCACCATTATTTTCTGTCCGAAGCCTTCAGAAGTAATAGGTAATTTTACAGGCGCGCTTAAGCTACCGTTAATAGGGTTTACAAAATACGTTTGGGCATTATCATCTGTAGTGTCTTGATACGCAATGTACATAGAAGCTCTGTTCTGAACCGTTTCAGGAGCATTTAAATTATTTAATTGCTGTGTTAGCTTCATCCAGTTACCATTTGTATTCTGATAAAAAACATCTTTGCCAACCGTCATATAATTACCGCTCACGGTACTATTTTTACCTGTTGAAGCTAAATTTTGAGGGGTTCCCCATGAGCCAAAATTCGGGTTAAATTGCAAATATTGATTGCTGTTATTTTGTCCTTGCTCTTTAGACATCGTTGCAATGTCTAAGCCGGCTGCAAAATGTACACTATCTTCGGGCTTAGTACTAAAAGCAGCGGATTTCCAATTTAGCGGATTATTGCTATTTCCCATTCCGCCAGTATATCTATTCAAGAAGGGATTATTCGCTATCAAAGAATCGGTCAATATCGTAGAAAACAATTGGTATTGCGATTTTCCTTCTACAATAGGAGACTCATAGGTTTTCACTAAAGGCGTTCCTGCATTAAGCAAATTGAAATTCTTATCCCATTGCAGAATTCTAAGGCTATAACTTATTTTTGTATCCGTTTGATCTGTAATATAAGTAGCTACTCCAAAGGAATTACTCAAAGTCATATTCAATGGAAAATCTAATCCTTCAGAGTCATTTTTATAAATAGTAACATTTGAAGTATTGTATACTGTACTTTTAGACCAAACATTGTTCCCATTGTGATAAAACAATTGAAATTGTAATAGTTTTGAAGTGAAATTATAGAAGGTTGCAATATAATAATTATCTATTGCCTTGATTGCTATATTAGAAGCTTTAGAAACATCGGAAGGAGAAGGTATTGCAATTGCTATTCCTCCTTGTTGTACGTTAGCCGAGTTATTCCATGCTTTTTGTTTCCAATTCCACTGAAATACGGTAATAGGAGTTGTAGTAATATCTTTACCGGAAACAATAACAAAATCTTTACCCGATTCGACGCTTACTTTTGACGTTTCTGATTGTAACGGAAAATATTGCGCTCCATTCGTTAAATTAAACGTTCCGAATTGTTCCGGATTTCTTCGGTATAAAAATAATTGGAATTGTTTCTTTGTTTTGTCGGTAAAATAAAGCGCTATATAATCTTGTTTGGTGATTACGCCTAAGCTATCGATATCAAAATCAACATTATTAAAATAATTTTGAGTTGATATATCTGAATTTAATTGATATTCAGACCAATTACCCGACCAGGAATGTACTTTAGCCACTAGTTTTTTGTTTGTCTTATCATACCAGGTAATTACGGTATAATCAGACCCAAACCAAACCCTTGGCGTTGCATTAACCAATGGGGCATTAATTTTTATATTACGAGCACTATTTAAAGGTTCTTCTTTATAACTATAAATCGCTTTTGCTCCTTGCGGATAAAGAATACTTTTTAAAGCCCCCGAATTAATATCTTGAATTGTATCATAATACTCAAACTCAATACCAGGTAATGTATTGCCACTGGGTTGCACTTGCCAAAAGCTTTTTAAAACCCTTTTCCATAGTAAAGGATATACCTCAACCTGGCTATTAATTCCTAAATTAATGAAATCATATTCAAATAAGATGGTAAATTGAAGAATGTTCCGTTTATTTCTTACTTCAATATAATCTAAATAACGTGTTTCATAGCTGTCTTGGTAAGCATTAGGGGTAGGCTGATCCGTATGAGCGGATTGATATTCTACAATATTTTTAGTCCCCGGATTTTTAGCGCCATATTTCTCTCCGTAAAAAAATACAATGGTTCTTTTAAAACTATCCTCTATTTTTTTAAGATAAGATGCTTGTGTATAAACAAGACCATTAGCATTTCCTACAGGAACATCTACATTGTCATACGTATAAAATACTGATTCTCCCCAAGTATTTCTAACTTCTGATAAATTCCAAGCACTTGCAAAATGTTCTTGTCCTATAGTTACATTAGAAGTTCCCATCCAGTTGCCCCATTGCACTCCATATTGAACCGTATTTCTACCGCTATTTTTATCTCCGTAGATAAAAGCAGTTCCATCTTCCTTAATTATGGTCCATTTCTCATTATAAGCATCATATTGAACATCCCAAAACTCATAATTTCTAAGTTGAAATAATAAGATATCTACCGGATTTGCAGGTAAAAATCCATCTTGTATCAATTGGTTTGCACTACCGTTACTCGCTAAAAAATATTCATCAGACGAGCTGGTACCGCTGCCATTTTTATTGACCATAATTTTATCAAACGACATATCCCAACCCAATCCTAAAATTCCGGTCGGATTTGAAATATTCCAGTTTTTAACTGAATTTTGAACATTACTGTTATACATCATATTAATATCTACGTCTAAACCTTTTCTTCCTTGAAAAGTGGCAATATTAATAGGTATATTAACGGTCCCTGTAAATAGATTAACACTATCTTTTACCTGACCAACTGCTTTATTATCAAACTGAAATGTAGTAACTTGAGGTTTACTCTGCTCAGTATTTGCTTTTGTATTATTGAAACTCATCTTTTTGTTGTTCTGTTGTTTATTTAGTTCTAATAGTTTGTTTATAAAAATTGTAAGCACGCTTTAGTAACAAAATTGTTTGTTATGGGCGAACTTCCATAAGTAAGTATCGTATGAACAAAGCCACTGGGTCTACCCATAGGCATTTTAATGAACGGACAAGATTCCCATCCTATATTTTCGTCGTATTGAGTAGCCAAAAAGTGTAAACTTTTATCTAGCCATTTTAAGTCTATGGGCTTTTCTAAATAACGAGATGCTATTTCAATGCCAAGCAAAGCAAGTGCGGTTTGTAAAGCATCGGAAGATTGTTCCGGTAAAGACCATCCACCATCATCATGCTGAGAATCAAGTAAAAAAGCTAAAGCTTTTGCAACCACTTGTTTATCTCCTTTGCCAGAGCAAATAGCTCTTAAGCTAACAAACGTACCGTAATAAAGTCCGTAGTACCAAGTGCTTTCCCACCCACCTTGATGTTGTTTGTTATATAAAAACCGGAGTCCTCTTTGAATGTCAGTATCAAAACGTTTTTTATCATATCCTTGCAACGCATATAAAAAATTAGCCACAACATCAACGTCAGAACCTGTTCCCCATGCTTTATGAATCCATTCATACTGCAACTGCTGTTCTTTTGTTAAATTCTCTTTTGGAAGTATCCATGTTTCCCATCCGAGATCTTCGTTTGCCTGATCGTTTAATATGGTTTCAATAGGTACGTCAAATAGATCTTTAAAACCGTCTTTTGGATAAAATTTACAAAATACCTGAAGAATTTGTGCTAAATCGTCCACATCAGGAGGCAATTCTTTTAAATCAGGAAAATATCCCCATCCTCCTATTCCTCCTTCTCTTTTAGCTCTTTTTAAATAGGTTAACTCCGATGCTATATGTTCTTGTAAACAAATAGGATATTTCTCTTGCGCATCTAGGAAAGTATCAACCAGTAAAGCCCTTTGAAAAATATCCGCTATTTGTA
Organism: Flavobacterium sp. U410; assembly: GCF_053570605.1. NCBI lineage: Bacteria > Pseudomonadati > Bacteroidota > Flavobacteriia > Flavobacteriales > Flavobacteriaceae > Flavobacterium > Flavobacterium sp. U410. Next base: position 175,438 of record NZ_JBSEFI010000004.1, on the reverse strand, counting down.
ACTCTTGTTCCACTTGAAAGGCTTCCTTTGTAAAAGGCATAGCATGTTTTGTATTCACAAAACCGGCTTCTTTTTCTGCAACCAAGTGCTTTATCCCTTGCTCAAAAAGGAAGTTCCAAGAGGCTTTTTTTGTGGTAAGTTCTTCACTATTCTTTAAATATTCTCTATTCGCATGTAACATGGTCTTTTTTTATTTTAAATTGACTTAAATAATCAAACAGCTCTTCTTTTGTCACTTTTTGTTTTTCTAAAACTAAACTTTCCACTAATTCATATTCTTTTTCATCGGGTCTGCTAAATAAAGAGGCTGAGAGATAGTAATTTTGATCTACATCAAATATATCGGCTCTGTTACCGGCTTCAGATTCATTATAGAAATGGTATCTTAACCTACTTTCTGAAGGACCTGCCAAACCTGCTGCTACGATCCTTGGATGCTGACTTTTATTGGTTGGTGAAGCATGAAACAGTGCCGGGCTTCCTATATAAATTTGTCCTGCTTTCATAGGCAATGAAACACCAAATTCTTTTAAAAGTGCCTCTTGATACATAGAAAAAGGAAAAGGAGCTCCGCCACATCTGGGAAAATGTAAAAAATGATGACTTCCGGGGATTACTTCTAAAGCTCCGTTTTCTAAAGTAGTATCCATTAAAGGTACCCATAAACCAAGCGGTTGAAAACGTCTCTCATCTAAAAATGAAGGATCTTGATGCAGGGGAACAATACCTATGTTTTGATGAGGGTATTTAATATTGAAATTTCCCCAAAAGAAAGTAACCTCTTCAAAGATAGTAGCCATTGCTCTTTCAAAATGGTTCTCTATTCCCTTAGAAACTGCATGTCTATAGATAGCGCTTTTACTCATAATCGTTGAAGCAAAAGCAGCTTCTCCTAAATCTCCTTCTAAAGAATCATACAATTTTTTAAGTGATGCTATTTCTTTATTATTTAAAAAATCAACAACTACATATCCATTTGCGTCAAAAAAAGCTTGATGCTCCGGATTTTTAAAAAGAATTCTATTTTCTGTATTTGTTTTCATTTTTAAACCGATAATTTCATTTTCTGATGTGCTTTTCCTAATATTGCGGAAACACTTTCTTCATTCTGAGGATTAAAATAATAAGGAACTTCTCCTATTTTTTTGGCTCTGGCTTCATCCGGTCTGCTAAACAAAGGCGTTTCTATGTAATAATCCGGTTCTAATTCAAACACCTCCATCTTTTCTCCCGGATTTCTAAAATCTTGATAATAACAACGCATTTGGCTTTCTTCTTCTGCTAACCAAGCCAGCGCAGCTACTCTTTCAGTATCGCTAAAATTAGAAGGTGACCAATGGAAAACTTTAGAACTTCCTATATAAGCTTGTCCGGCTTTAACATCCAGGCGTTTAAAGTAATTTTTTATCAAATAAGAGCTCAATTCGTTGTATGGAAATTTAGGAAGTGTGCTTCTTGGCCCGTCATTTAATTTGTGGCTGCCATCTATAACTTCAAGGGCGCCATTTGTTGCATTAGTATCTATAAGAGGCACCCACAACGTAATTCCTTGATATTTTGATTCGTCTACATAAGTAGGATCTTGATGTATAGAACAAATACTTTCTGATTGATTTGCTTGCTTAGAGGTGAATATTCCGAAAAAAAGTTTAAAATCGTCTAAATGCAAGGCAACAGCTTTCTTAAAGGTGTCTGTTATGCCATCAGATACTTTCTTTCTGTAATTAGCGTCCATACTCATATTAGACGTAGAAAAACCTCTCTCTTTAGGCTGAGCATTTAATTGGTTATATAATTGTTGTAGTGTATCAACTTCTGAAGGGTTCAAAAAATCAATTACCACATATCCCTTTTCTTCAAATTCTTTTTGTTGAATGGGGTTTTTAAAAACATTTCTCATATCTCTTTATAAAAAAATTAGACTTTGATCAATTGTCTTGAATAAACAACATTTGCAGTTTGTAAAACCAAGACAAGACAATAGCAAAAGGTACTGCCGGAAAAACCCAATAATTATAAATAGGTGTTCTCCCTAAAAAGAGTATCGGATATCCTTTAGCTTTAGGATAATCTTCAAAAAAAAGCTGAATACTTTCGTCAACTTCTAATGGTATCCTTTCGATAATATATAAGGATAAAACAACTACCATTTTAGATAAAAATTTACATTTGGTGCAATATCCTTGATAGTAAATAGCAATTTTATTTTTGGGAATAATGATGCTTTGCTTCATGTGTATAGATAATAAAAATCTAGTGCAGATTACAATGTGTATGCTGCAATAGTAAATTTGAATACTTCAATATTTTGCTTAAAGAGTAAAAGCAGAGTTGAATAATTAAAACCTTAATACGTGTGTTTTAATTAGATCCTATTTTATTCTTTAAATAAAGATTTAGTCTTTTATTTCCCATAATGTCTATCCCTAATCCGTAATAAGAAACAGCACATTCGTTTTCTAACACTTCTTTTTGTATTGGAAATGGGGTAACCTTATTTTTTGTTGTGGTTTCTTCTAATAAAGTAACCCATTCATTAGGGTTGAGTTCAACATAAGAAGGACAAGCACAAATATCAATTTTGGCATCAAACAATTTTGAACTTGCAATATGGAAACCTACATTAAATACTACACCTGCTAAATTCACCTCTTTATCTCCTATTACATCGTTAAAAAAATCGGTAACCGATTCATCGAGCAAAACAGGTATTTTTAAATCTTCAATGGTAAGTTTATGGGTTAATCTAAAATAAATTTTAGCTCTTACATTTTTTAAAGAACTTCCTTCTAAACCGATACTCATAATATTAGCATACGGACTCAACGTTTTGACAAATTCATCAACTTCTGTAGCATTAGGCATTAAATGCTTTAACCAATCGCTAAATCTTTTCCAGGAAGCTTCTTTACCGCCTCTTCTACCATCAATATAAATAGCCATACCTTTACTATCCGGAGAAGCTCCTAACCAAAACACCCCATCAGGATATTCTTCCATATTGTCTTTAGAAACAGGTAAATGAAACGCTAACATTTCCTCACACATTTCCTTTATTTCTTCCGTTTGTGTGATAGTATATAATTTTTGCAAAGCTTGATAACTATACCGAAATCGTTCTTCCGGTGAACCTACAATGCATGAAGGATCACTTATAAAACGCCCATGCAAACCTTCGCTTGAAGAGCTGATGCAATATTGCAATGGACTGCCATCTATATTTAAGCCCGATCTACCGCCTAGTTGAAGATTAGTTTCTTCCGGTAAAGCCAGTAGTTCATCTCTTAAATCCAGCACTTGTTTGGCCGAAGCCAAACTAAGTGTGGATGCATAAGATGAAAGTAGTGCTACGTTTGACAAAATTGAATCTTTAGTCGCATTCATAGCGTTACTTTTTTAAACTTGTTGCAAAATAACATTAGATTGTGTTCCTGCATTACCCGCAGTTCCCGCAGTTCCGGCTTTTCCTCCGGAGCCTTGTGCTCCTCCCGGTGAACCTGCTTTACCGGCACTACCACCTTGACCACCTACGCCACCTTGACCACCTTTTGGCACTGGTGAAGAAGACATAACGCTTCCGCCGTGATATTGTACAACAACCGTATTACCGCTTCCACCGTTTCCACCGTTTCCACCACTACCACCATTACCACCATTACCGGCAGCTCCACCATCACTGGCACCACAATCTGAACCAGCAGGACAACTAGATGCTTTTCCACCATCGCCACCATTACCACCGGTTTGTCCATTACCACCATTACCACCATTACCACCGTCACCAGCTGCAGCAGCAACAAGTAGAGAACCTGTTAATTGTCCGATTACAATATTTACTGAAGGACAATCTGATCCATTACCTCCGGATGATCCTGAACCCGCTTCGGCTCCGTTAGCACCTGCTGTTCCTTTTGAAGAACTTGGTCTACATACTGAGTCCCAATCACAGTTAGCATTTGTACCATTGTTTCCGCTAGGTGCAGCGGTTGAAAAACCTTGTCCGGCAGTTCCGTTAGTGCCATCAGCACCTGAAATTATTATATCTCCGTTTAAATTACTCATGTCTTTTAATTTTTAATGTTGTGTCTATTTTTAATTACATTTTTACTAACTCTACAATTCGAATATCAGCAGTAGTTAATACTTTGATTTGTCCTCCGGGTTGGATAGTTACTTTATTATAACTCACCTGTACCGGGCCGCTTCCCGAAATAATCAAAGGATTAGTAGGTGTTACCACCACGTCAGCAGCTACTGTATATACTGCAACTTTTGGTAAAGCTGCTGCAGATTTACTTGCTTTTGCAGCTGAAGTATCAATTTTAAAATCCGTTAAGTCATTTAAATTTTTCATTTCCGGTTGAAATGCACTGTCAGGATGTGGAGGGTTTGAGAAAAATAATTTTCCGTCAGCAGTTGAAATCTCTTTTGTGCTCATGATTTTTTGGTATTTGTTATTAATTTATTTTTTTGATGCTCCGCTTTAAAGCACCCATTACATAGAATAAAGCCAATGATTCATTTGTAAATGACGCCTTTTACAACTATCAAAATAGCTTTGAAAAAAGATTCTATTAATTAAAGCTTATCTTAATAAATCTTTCTTTTTGTAGAACTACATACCAAATGTATTTAGAAACAATAGTAAGATTATACGTATAAATACCTGTTTTAAAAAGCAATCCTTTTTTTTAACTTAAAACACAGCTCAATACACCGTGGTAAAAAAACAATCTATACCAAAATAAAAAAACGCCCTTAACAGGAGGGCGTTTTTGCATGTGCGGCTTCTTCTTGTGTGAGCTCGAGCACTTCCCGAAATCGGCGTGCTTCTTCCATAATCTGATAAAGGAATCCATTGTGATCTTTATTTGTAAAATAATTTTTTAATCACGTTATTGTGATTGTTTTATTGTATAATAAAAACAGATCACAAGTTGTTTGAAAAGAAACTATAAAGACTTTACAAGCTTTTCTTCTTGTTCTTGAGATTCGTTAAAACAGAATGATGAAATGGTTTCTTTAATTTTCAGTTTGTCAATCTAATTTATATAGTTAAGCTTCCATTTAGAAATAGAAAAGCGCCCCTTTGGATAAAAGGACGCTTTGAATATGGTATACTTGTTTGTTTTAATGCATACCTAATGATACAAAACACGCTTTTCGACTACGAGGAAATTCTTCTCCTAAGCGATAGATTGACTTTACGAGTGCTATGTGTGTTGTGTTTTCATTTCGAGGGAAAATATATAAACTATTCATCTGCAACAAGAGTAAAATTCGAAAAATCAAAAAAGTAATCTACTTCTTCATCATAAATATTAATCGCTGGAAAAAATATTTTACCCATTCTTTTTTCATTATTTAACCATTCATTGAGTATGCTTACTTTTTTTTCAAAATCCTTAGCAATATTTTTATCATTAGACTGCGCATCTTCTATAGTTATATTTCCATCACGAGATACTTTTACCAACAATTTTATTTGCCGTTTTGTATCGAAAATTTTATCTAAATCTAACATTTCATAAATTTTATCTTTAAAAGATATATACTTAATAACAAAATCTTCTACAAATATTTCATTAGAATCACTTACTAATGGTCCCCTCAATATGAGTTTATTACGTCTATATTTATCTTCATAACACTCCATTCTATATCCGATAGGTAAACCAAGTTTTACATCTAAGTTTTTATTTAATTTTAAATTTTTGGCTGGAATAATTTTTTTCCCAATACTATCTAAGTAATCAAAATGCTTTTTATAAATCGATGAAGTTTCATTTATATAATCTTTAAATGCTCTTCTTCTTGAATACAAGTCCTTTAACTCAAGCCTCCCCTCTTCTGTAATAACAATTGTTTCTCTACCTTGATCTGCATAATACATTCTAATTTTGTTATTTGAAATAAAAATTGAAGCATACAGATTACCTAGAATTTGATTAATATTATCAAAATCTCTCAAGTCTTTATGATACGGATATGGTAAAACTGGTAATGATTCGATCTTTCTAACACTATCTTCAGATATTACGTGAATTACTTTCTTTTCATTGACTTTCAATGAATCTTTATCAACTTGTGAGTATAGTTGTGAAATCATAAACATTAGAAATAGTATTAATTTTCTTTTCATTTTTAAATTGGTTAATTATATAATTCTTTTCGCATTTCTACTAAAACAGTTATTAATTTCTCAATATTAGGTGTTTCAGGCAATGTCGAAGATACATACAAATCTTCTATCGAAGCAATTAAATCATCAGCTTTTTGCAACAAATCATCATACTCCATTTCTCCTGCTTTAATAGAAAGTAATTCTTCTCTGTTGGTCACTCTGATATTCAAGGTTCCTTTAGAAAGAATCTGTTCCGCAGTTTGCAGCAGGCGAATGGTGTGCATCATGTTTTTACTGTCGTATTGTTTTCCGTGCTTTTGATTGGTTAAATAGCGGTCTTCATTGCGTTTTTCTATCCAATCCCAATATTCAGCATATTCTTTACAATATTTGGAATAGCCTTCTAAATTACAGGATAAGTAAGCGATTTCTTTTGCTCCTTTGGGTATAGAAGACACCGAAACGTCATTAGACAATTCGCTTTTGATGATGCCCCGATAGCCCAAAGTTTTAGTTTCATCATAAAACAGGGCATACATTCCTTTGGCATGTGGAATATCGATCAAACCGCATTGTTCCTGATTTAAATTATTTTTTTCTAACCAATCCCGTAAAGCGATGGATTGATAGCCTTGTAAAAGATGACAAAAGTCCAATAAGCTTTTACGTTCTTTTGCCACAGGATTGACTATCTTTTTTTTGAGTCCTCTTGCTTTTTTGATTTGCGTCATGGCGTAACTGGCAAAACTGTCTTTACACAGTTTGGATAGAAAATCTTTGATGTGCAACTGCTCCATAATAGGATGTTTGTACAAAATACAATCTTCCGGAGAGGCTAATATTTCCAATATATTAGGATTGTTTTTAAGTAACAATTCTACAAAACGCCCCAACTCATAGTAGACCTCATCATTGGTTTCATTACTGATTTGCGGAATATGCTGTAACCCATAAAACTGCTCTTTGGGTAAATAATACACGCCTTTGATATCGGTATCAGAAGTTGGGGTATTTAAACCAAACGACTTACTGCCCGAAATAACTTCGAAGAGAATTAGGTTTTGGGATTTAAGGTCTTGGATGGTCATTTCATTTCATTTCTAAGGTCGTCTACAATTACTTTAGCTTCCTTTAAACCACATTTTAATGCAGTCATTACTATTGCAACTGCTTCAGGAATATTATTTTGTTTTATTAATAAAAGTACTTCTAATTTGGTTGTATACTTTAAATCTTCTTTTTTCATCGCTTGTAATTTGTTTTTTGATTGACTTGCCTGACTCAGCCATTGGGCTTGTGCTTTGGCTTTTTCTAAAGTAACGGGGGCTTGTTTGGATAGTATTTCCATGCCTAACTTGGCTCTTTCTTCAAAAGATATGTTGTAGTTCATGTTTCTAAAATTAGCAAAAATAAGATAGTAATTTTTATGTTTGAATTGTACCTAGTATTTACTGCTTGGAATAGCTTTGAAAAGGATTAGTTTTATGGGATTTAAGGTCTTGGATGGTCATAAGTTGTATTTAAAAAATCATATTTCTTTATCTTGTAACAGAAAACCTTTCCTTTTCAAGTACTTGTTGTAAATATTTTTAATATTTAATTCCTTTTGTTTTGATAGCCATTCTATTGGATTTTCTGCTTCCTCTTCTGGAATTAATTTATATATTTTAATTGCGATTGATCTTGAAATACCTTTAGATATTAATAGTAATACTAAAGTATTACTTGTTCCTAATTCTAACATAGTTGGTAAAGAAATACTATGTTTATGTTTTTCTAATTCTTCTTCGTTAAGAATAAATTTCAATATATCTGATAGTAGCTTTGTGTACTTTACTAAAACATAACTTATAATTGAAGAGTAAACTTTAATAACTTCTTTTATTGTTTTATTTATATCATTTTTGTTTTCTTTATCTATTATACCTTTTGTGTCTGCATTAAAATTTATCTCTCTAATTATAAGCTCTTTAAAACCTCTATTATCTAACCATAATGTCGCATAAAAAACCATTTGAGATAATGATCTAGATATGTCATGCTTAAAATAAGCTTCATTATTAAAATCGAAAACTTCATCAAGTTTAAATAAAATATTTTTCAACTGACCATAAAAATTGCTTTCCTCATGACTCTTCGTTATTAATATTTCTTTTTTCCATCTTGCGTAAAAATTTTTATGATCGTGAAAAACCCATTTTTCAATTCCTTCATTTTTTATTTTTAAATAAAGTTCATTTTGTAGTTCTGGATCAATACTCGGGTTAAGTTTTACCAATTCATTTGGGATTTTAATGCCTTTTAACCTTTCAGAGATATTTTCAACTATCAAATTAATTGAATCTTCATCTACATTTTTATTATTAAGATAATCAATAAGGTTTTGTTCTCCTTTGAGGTATTTTAATTTTAAAAAAATAACTCCAAATTCATTTTTTTTGTTGTTGGCATCTAATGGTTGATTTAAAGCAGCAATTAATTCATTAATAGGATACTTTAAAATTTTATTAATAGCCGGAGTAATCTCTTTATCAGGTTCGTTTTCAAAAAACTCTTCAGCCCAATCTTCATCACTTTTCTCTAAACATATTATTGTGCCTGTAAGAGCGTCTCTGATTCTTCCTGCTCTTCCAACAATATTCCCAAATTCAAATTTACTTAGATCGTTTCCATCCTTTTTTGGGTATGGTATAAAAACTTTTTCTGCAGGTAAATTAACTCCTTCTACTAATGTAGAAGTACATATAATATTATCAAGATAACCATTTGCAAAAAGATATTCTAATTCACCTCTAATAATCTCAGGTAACTTACCATGATGAAATGCGGTCTTAACCTTTAATGTATCAATTAAATAATAATCTGAATGTATCTCTTCTTTAATTAAATCAATTAATTCATGTATTTCATTACTTAAAATAAATTTTTTATCATCATTGTTTTTTGCTTTTGCTAAATAGATTGCAAAATCTTCTACATAATTAGCCTTAGGTAGATAAATGATATTTTTGCTTTTATCTCCAAATCGTAATAATATTTTAACTGTTGTTTTAAGTTTATTTTGCACAACATCTTTTCTATAATCAAAATCAATTGGAACTTCAATAGTATTTATCAATTTCTCTTGAAAAAATATCTTAGAAGTTATTGAATTATTGTTTTTGCTAGGTTTAAATGATATTTTTAACTGAAAGACAGGCGAAAACATTGTTTTTAAATTTTCACTAACTTCTTTAAACATTAATTTTAACAATACATCTGGATTATTTAAAAATGGTCCTGCAATTACCTTCCTTGATCTAAACCAATAAGTTTCAATCTCATTTATTAAATATTCAAAAAGAAAACCTCTATTTCCATCATCTTCAATATTTTGTACTTCATCAATAAAAATTAAATCAGGTGTGAATTCATTCTCATAAGAATACTGCATTAATTTTAAAGTTCTTTCTGGTGTTAAGATAAATATCTCTTTATTTGTAAATTGTCCTTTATCTTCATTTTCTTTTTCAATAAAAGCCGTATTTATGCTAACATCATTACCTAATATTTTCTTAAAATCTTCAGATACTTGAGAAATTAAAGCTCTAGTTGGCACAATATAAACCACATAAAACGAATCCTTGTTTAAAAAAGTTTGTCTAATATAGTTTTGAATGATGAATGATTTTCCTGCTGATGTAGGTGCTGATATTGCAATGTTATAATTTGTTTTTGTTAAAACATTCCACAGATGTTTTTGATAATCAGAACCTAAAATTTTACTATTTCCACTATCTATTTCGTTTAATGCAATTTTTGAACCTAATTCAAAATCCATTATTGTCCCGAAACTTCTATTAAACAAAAGATTTCCTGTAATTGAATTAATTGTCATTAATTCCTTAAAAAATCTCGATGCAATTAAATTACCTGATCTAGATAAAATTATATAAGCCGTTTTTCTGTATTCTTGAGAATCGTATTCAAGAAAAAGAGCAATTCCAAATACAGAACTTAAATATTTATCTTCTTCTTCACTACTTGTAGAAATAATACTTGCTAACCATATCGATTTGTCAAGTATATCTTTTTCAATTATAACTTTTTCTTTTTCAATCTGTAACTCAGAATAAAATCTATTAGTTATCAATGCGTTCAAAACTTGATTGAAAACAGGATGATTTTTGGCAGATTCAATAGTTAAATTGCTCATTATTCTTTTCTTTCAAATTTTTTTCCATTATGAAAAACTGAGTAACACTTTTCTCTAAAAGAGCTTACATCATCAACAGGCATCATAAAAAATTCAAATGTTATATTATTAATTTCAGGTAAGGATGCTTTAATATAATTTGACCTTCGCTCTATTATTGAATTTAAAAAAATTAATACTTGCTTTTCTATTTCTAGAATATTTCGTGAAATTATTTCTTTAATTTTACCTTCTTTATACATTAAGAAAGCTGGGTAACAAATATTATATTCTTGAAATTCAATTTGCTTTGTTCTAAGACTTTGGTAAATAAGATCCAAATCATTTTCATCAAGATTATTTAGATCTCGACTTAAATGTTTTTTTGCAACTTCTAATTCTCTATCAATTGATTGTGGGTTATTTATATATCTTTTAAGTGAGTCTAAAGCTTCTCCCGCGCATGCATTGAAATTATTCTTCATTTTTGATTCACCTAACAATAAAGTCGCTTGACCATTTATATTACCAATAAAAAGTCCGTCAGAACCTTTTACTTGGTCATTATTATTATATGTTTGTGAAATTTTATGAACTATCATAGGTGTTTGCAAAACCGCTTCAATAAATAAATATAAAATTAGTTCTCCATATCTTCCATCTGTTAAAGGATCAATATCTCCAAAGTAACTTAATGCTTTATCAGTAGGTTCATATCCATCCTCAATAAGTTCTTTAATATCTTTTTCATCAAAGACATAATGTACAGCAGCCTCATAGAGATGATTTATAAAATCTAAATCATCAAGACCATTATCATTATATTTTAAACTGTAGAATTTTATTTTTACTTCATCAGAAATTGCTACTTCTTCATTTAAACTAAACAAATTAAAAAAGATATCTCTATTAACTTTAAGTAGCTTCTCCCAATTAATATCGCTAATTTTTTTTGTCATTCTACTTAACTTTTATTGAATAATTCTTCTAAAAACCCCATCCAACTCCACAGCCACCTTCTTCCCACTTCGCAACCCGGCAGCATTCTCTTTATTAAACTGTACCGTTTCCTGTAAAAAAGTCGTGATTAATGCTTCTTTCGGGTGCAAATAGCTTTCGTCTTGGTTAGCTTTTATATTTAGTAACTCTTTTATTTTTTCTTGTATGTTTATTGGAGCAATTGGCAACAATTCCATAAAATCTACCGGCGGAAAGGTGTTGCGTTCTATGATCCATTTTCCGGCTAAAGCAGTACGCAAGGCATAAAAATAGCTTTTCAATTTTACTTCTTCTTGAGCACAAACCTCCATAAAATTCTTAGTCGTACCTAAATAATGGTGCAAACACGCTACAGGCGAAAAACAATCTTTGGCTAGTGTTCGCATTTGGTTCATAAACACTTCATTTTCATAATACACCACAGGCGAATAGATCCATTCCAACAAAGGTGCATTGGATTTCGCTAATAATTTTAGGGTTTTCCGTAAATCCCAACCGCTACCGTCTAAATCGTCTTCGGTCATAAATTCAATGACATCGGTTTGTACCCATAACGACAAATAATAATCCAAATCATGCTTGTAGATAAAACGGATGTCATAATCGCTATCCGGTGAGGCAAATCCCCACGCTCTACTCCCCGATTCTACAGCGTATAGTATTTCAACATTTTTAGCTTTTGCGATCTCTTGTAATTGCTTTAATATGGTTTTTCTCATGATTTTTCATTTCAAATTTAACAAAAAAGTAACCACAAAACCCCGTAGAAATACCTGGTTTTGCGGTTATAATTAATCCTCTCTACTACCGTCATCTGCCATTCGCACCATTTTAGGCGTAAATGTAGCGACTACCTCTACCAAATCTTCTTGGTTTGCCATCACTTGGTTGATGTCTTTATACGCCATAGGCGCTTCGTCTAAACCGGCACCAATTAAAGTTACGCCATGATCTTTTAAAATGGCTTTCATCTCATTTCGGGTAATGTTCTTAACGGCTTGTGTTCTGCTCATTTGTCGCCCCGCGCCATGTGATGCCGAATGTAAGGCTTCGGTTGCTCCTTTTCCACGCACTAAAAATCCCGGAGCGGTCATACTTCCCGGAATAATTCCCATCACACCTTCTGCGGCTGGTGTTGCTCCTTTTCGGTGTACGATCACTTCTTCTCCGTTATGGATCTCTTTCCACGCAAAGTTGTGATGATTCTCTACTTTGGCTAAAACGGTTGCTCCTAACGCTTTGGCTATTTTGTTATGAATCACTTCATGACAAGCCGAGGCATAATCGCCTGCTAAGTTCATAGCCATCCAATATTCCTGACCTAATTCGGTATCCAAACTTAAATACGCTAAGTTTTTTGCCTTTTCCGGAAGTTTACAGTTTGCTTTGGCTAATTTGGTATAATGTCCGGCAATCGTAGCACCAAAACCTCTGGAACCCGAATGTGTCAACAAGGCGACATATTTTCCTTTCGGGATGTTTAAAACGGTATCTTCTTTTTCAAATTCAATGATACCAAACTCTACAAAGTGATTTCCGCCACCGGAAGTTCCCAATTGCGACCACGCTTTGTCTTTTAACTCTTGTATGAATTTGCTGTTCGCAAAGTCTTTACGTTCCAATACCTCATGATCGGCTTTGTATTGTCCGTTGAAACCTTGTCCGGCACCGAATTTAGTATGTGCGACCAATTCCCTTTTGAATTTGGCTTCGTTCTCGAAATAAAAGAACTCCGGAATATCATACACCGACAACGCCATTCTACACCCGATATCCACTCCCACTCCATAAGGAATAACTGCATTTTTAGTGGCTAAAACACCGCCTATCGGCAACCCATACCCTTGATGCGCATCGGGCATTAAAGCTCCGGCAACGGTAACCGGTAATTGCATCGCAACTTCCATTTGTTTTCTAGCACCTTCTTCAATATGATCTTCACCATACATCGCAAAAGATGACGGATTTTCATTTAAGGCAATATAATCTTCCGGTTTTTCATTAGTTTTTTCAATAATGGCTTGTGCTAAAGCTCCAAATAATGCATGATCTAAAAAATCTTCCGGTTGCGCCAGAACCTTTGCATAGTTCTCTAACATTTGTTCTTTGGTAAACCCGGTTCTCTTACGGTTGCATTTTAAAGCGATTCCTATTAAACTTCCTTCTGCATATCCTAATGCTAATAAATCGTTTCCGTTGATTGCTGTGTTCATTTTTATATTTTTTATAAACCCGACCATCTATTATTTTGCCTGTCGGGATAATTAATTTTATTAAACAAAGATTTGTTTTTATGTACGCAATTATTTCGCGTAGTTATAAGGATTTACAAATCTTTTTTTAAATATCAGCTACTGATTCTTTTTAATCTATCAGTAACTGTGTCACTAGGGCAGGATTCATTGCCCATTTCATATCATATACTTCATCAGCATCTTCATTAGGCATTATTTCTAAACCTTGTGCATAAGCTTTGATAGTTAATAGCTGTCCGACGTTTAGTTTTGAATTCAATTTAGAAAGCATAGCTTCAACCCCATTAAAGTCTAATCCTTTCACTATTTGTCCGTTAAAAGTCATTTCCAGCCATACAATTTCTCTACGGTCAACGTTCAGTACTCCAAAAACTAAACCTTTGGTTGTATTTTGTGTTATTCTAACTTGATGTTGCACACAAGAAGGGTCATAAGCTACACCTGTTTTCTCCGAGATTTTCATCGGATATTCACTATCCATCCACCCCACTACCAGATTAGGTGAAATACCTCCATTACTGTAGGCATTACAAGTAAAGGCAACATATTTTGCATTTGCTTTTCTCAATTCATTAAGATTAATATTGATATACTCAGCCGTACCGATTTTATTCGGTATACTTCTAATATCTCCGCTATGTTTGCATCCGGTGGCAACTAAATTACTAAATGAACAAATCTCAGAATGAGAAGCATACGCTATATGACAGCTTAAATCCATATCTAAATGTTGCGCCGGTAAATCTTTCCCCCATTGCATAAACAGGCGTACTTCATCTCCTTCTATAGGAAATTTAGTTCCCATCAAGGCTATCGGTAAATCTTGAACAGTATCACTTCGATCTCCTATAGCAACAGGAAGGTTAAACAATTGCGGATCAATATAGATACTTCTGTTTGTGTTTTCAATAGATGCAAATCGTTTCTTAATGGCGAATATGCATAAATCTTCAATCATCTTTTTCATCTTTTTCAGATGATCTTCATCATATAATTTCAAGATCGGATTAGCAGGAATTCGCTTGTTGACTCCCCCCAATGGTTTTACACTTCGTTTTACATTAGGATCAAAATAATTTTGAGCATACATGTTTAATGTAAAGACTAATCGAGTAGGCACTTTATCGATAATCTCTTTAAAAGCTTTAATGGTATCTTTTTCTCCAAACCAAAGCATATTTGAGAACAATGAACGAGCAAACAATCCTGGTCTCTGCTTTAATAACATAAAGGTATTTTCTGCATCTGATTTCAATCGGTAATAATTTACGCTACCTTGCCAAACTTGGTAATTTTGATTGTAAAATACATCTAACAAAGTGGCCAAGTTTTCAAATCCTTTACGTTTAGCATACTCTGGCAAGCGCAACGCACGAATAAATCGAACCCACATCGCTCTTTTCGGATGCATCATTTCACAAGCTGTTTCAGCTGATAATTCTAAATTGTTTAACCAAGTAGCTACCATTAAGCATTCTTTTCGGGAATACTTGAGCTTTAAATCATTTTTTGTAATTAATTTAGCGTTTGCACTATTCTCAGCGGGGAGAAAAATGTGCTTATTATTATTTTCAATTCGATTGAGAATTGTTTTCGGTTCAATCAATTGTAATAATGTTGTTTTCTTATACCATAAATATCGTAGAATATCGGTTGGTGTAGAAAAAAACACGCTGGCTTTTTCAGCTTTATCTTGTTCAATTAATTCATCAACAACTACCATTAAAGTTTCTTTCATCACAATTGGTACTTGTGGCAAACTAAACTGTTTAATTAAAACTTTTAAACTAGCTATCTGAGTAGCATCTAATGCTGTCTTAGAGGCTAAAAGTGAGGTAAAGAATGCTGTCATTTCTACTTCTGTCCAAACTTCTAATACTTTTAATTTACTTCCTTGTCCTAACTTTTCAATTTTTCCGAATTCAAAAGGTGTTCCGCAAAATGGGCAACCATTATAACGGTCTAGCGGAAAAGTATTCATTGGGATAAGATGACTACATGGCAGTACTGTTCCATTCTTTGATTTAAAGATATTGGCAAATAATGTTATGATATGATCCTTATGGGTCTCATTTGTCGGTATATTCCACCCTTTAACTAATGGAGCCCAGTTTTTATCTGTTCCTAATATGCTTTTTAAAGTCTCAAAAACTTCCATTTTAAAGTTTACCGGACTATTATTCAATAATCTCAGTAAAGGTTCTGAAAATGTAAAACCTAATTTTGACACGTTAGCTATCAATACCATTGTTGTTTCTGAAAGTGTCTTTAATTCATTGTTAACTATTCCTGAAGGAATGTAAACAGCACTTTGGCGTAAACTAATTTTTAATAACTCATTTCTCATCTTTCGTATTTTTTATTAATTATAGATAACGGTGTTTCTGAATTCTATCCTAAAAGAGTTTTGAAGTAAGAAACACTTGACCTGAAAATTACTTTTGATAATCTATAAACTTCAAAGGCGGATTCGAACCGCAAATACCAATTTCTAGTAGTAAGTTTATATTGTCCAAAATGGTGGAGCAGGCGGGATTCGAACCCACGACCCGGACATATTAATTGCACAGAAGTAAGATTTGATTGACCTATCCAAGTAATTTCAAAACTAACCTGCTCTAACCGCTGAGCTACTACCCCATTGATATGTCGGTAATGGTATAAGTATTTTCCTTGGTAATAGTTTTGAAGTAACTTTTACTTGACCGACATTTTTATTTTATATATAAGAACGTTATCTAATTGACATTGCAAATATTTGTATTGTACTACGCAATTATTTTACGCAGTTCTAAAATAATTGTATTTTTGGGAAAAGAATAATTATGAATCTTCAGGAACTATTCGCAGAATTAACTTTAAAAATCGGCTTTACCCAACAAGAAATCAACGCTTTATGGTTAGCTTTAGAGAAAGCGTACACGGGAAAGTCAAGATACTATCATAATTTGACGCATTTGCAGGAAATGATTACAGCTTACCAAGAATACCAATCGTATTTACAACATCCTGACGAAGTGTTGTTTGCTATTTTTTATCATGATTTCATCTATAAAACCACTCGTAAGGACAATGAGTTACAAAGTGCGGAGTATGCCGTTTCTCTATTGCAACCGCAGCATCATATCAACAAAGCATTAGTTTTTGATATGATTGTTGCTACGCAACATCACCAACACCACGAAGAAGAGGATATTAACTGGCTGATTGATTTCGATCTGAAAATACTGTCGAAAAGTTGGGAAGACTATCAAGTATATTGCGGTCAAATTCGAAAAGAATATAAAATATATCCTGATATTTTGTATAAACCCGGTCGCAAAAAAGCTTTGGAGCATTTTCTGGAGCATGAATTCATTTACCAAACGGAAACTTTCCGAAATCGATACGAACAACAAGCGAGAACAAACATTCAAAAAGAAATTAATCTATTGTAAATATGGCTCAAAATAAAAATGCATTGATTCGCTATAAAACCATTGACAAATGTTTGCAGAACCAATACCGCCAATGGACATTGGAGGATTTAATTGAAGCTTGTAATGAGGCTTTATACGAATATGAAGGCAAGCAAAATCCGGTGAGCAAACGCACGGTGCAATTGGACATCCAGATGATGCGCAGTGAAAAACTGGGCTATAATGCTCCTATTGAGGTGTATGATAAAAAGTTTTACCGCTATGCGGATGAAGATTTTTCGATTACGGATATTCCGCTAACGGAAACGGATATTAATGTGCTGACGGAAACCGTTTCGATGTTGAAACAGTTTAAGGATTTTTCGCTTTTTGCAGATGTTTCGGATATTTTGCAACGCTTGGAAGATAAAATCTATGCGGAAAAAACCAATAACCAACCGATTATTCATTTGGATAAAAACGAAAAGCTAAAAGGCTTGCATTTTCTGGACAGCATTTATCAGGCTATCGTTAAAAAAGTCGTTTTGATGATTACGTATAAATCCTTTAAGTCGACCGAAGAAAGTACGTTTCAGTTTTATCCTTTACTGTTGAAAGAATTCAATAACCGTTGGTTCTTAATTGGCAAACGAAATGCTAATCAGCCTATTGTCAATTTAGCATTAGACAGAATAGTGTCGCTCGATTTTGATTTCAATAGAGATTTTATAGCCATAGATTTTGATCCTGAAGCCTATTATAAAAACGTAATCGGCGTAACGGTAAATACGGGCTTGAAACCGAAAGCCATACAGCTTTGGATTGATGCCAAAAATGCTCCTTATGTGATTACGAAACCGTTACACTCAAGTCAAAGATTGTTAAATACCAATGATGATGGCAGTATTGTTATCAATTTATTTTTAATCGAAAACTACGAACTGGAACGTGTTTTATTAGGTTTTGGAGATGGTATTGAAGTACTGAAACCGGAACGGTTGCGGAGGATCATCTCTCAGAAACTGGAAAGTGCTTTGGAACGTTACCGGGAAAATGAGGATCAATAAATTACAAGTATTTATCATGTTGCTTGTCTTACCCTTTATTTTTAAGGGTTTCCATTTTTCTGATTGAGGAATAAAGATTTGTTTTTAATACTTTACGTTTCAGATGATAATGCTTGATACATTTTTCCAGTTCTTCAAATAAAATTAAATAATAATCGTAAAATCCTTCCAGTTCAGCAGTATTTTCTCTTATTGTATTGTCTTTTTCTTCTGAAACGATATTGTTTCCATACCGTTCGTATAGTTGTTTATATCTTTCCGTAAATTTTATGGTACGATTATGTTCGGTTAAACTAATTCCCTTCATTTTTAAAATAGTTTAATTTTGTCTGTAAAATATAACGGGTTCTGCTGTTGGTTGATATTCTATTTTTAGAGGAATGATATTCGGATCAGCACTTCTCCCTCCGTTTCCGGTTTCTATTAAGTCAAGTGCTTTTCTAAATAATGTCTCGTCAGGAGTTCCTAAAGCCATAATTTCAAGATTTTCTAATTCATTCAGTTCATATACGGGTGTGATTCCTGCATGATAGTTTCCCTGATTGTCTGCATTATAAAGTTTGTATATGGAAGGATACAATACCCAACCTTGTACTTCCGGGTCTCTTTCGTCTTCAATGGTAAACCCGGCTACGTCTTTTCCTACTGTTGTTGCTCCGATGGTTATGACTCCCATATAAGGTTTTAGGTTGTTGATAACAATTTCAGAAGCAGATGCTGTATGATTTCCACATAAGACATATACTCTGTTTATTTGAGGGTGTACATTGCGGAGGGCTTCAAAACTAATTTGAGATTCATTCATCCGGAGGGCTTCTTCAAATGTTTGGTCAACAAGACCTCCGTTTTCATTTCCTGCATATTTAATAAACAGATCATCTCGATGAATTCCTGAGGCCAGAATGCTGCACAAGGCTGCTGCCGAAGATACATCTCCGCCTCCGTTATACCTTAGATCCAGTACTATTTCCTCTACCTGTTGATTTTTTAAGTTTCCGAAAACCTGAACAAAGAGCGGAGCCATTCCTGCATCAAAATGAGAGAAATACACATATCCTACTTTTTTATTGTTTTCTTCAACAATGCTATAATCCACCGATTGTCCGAAAGTGAAGCTTTGGTATATTGTAATTTGCTGTGGCGTTGAAAAGCCGTTTGCTACCGTATAAGAGACTATTTCTAATTCAGCTTGGTCGGAATTGATCAAATCGGAATATAGCGTGTTATAGTTGGTCAAACTGAACGATGTTCCGTTTACAGATGTAATAAATACTCCTCTGTGCAACCCTGCATTCTCAGCAGGTGAATCGGCAAGGGTGTATAGTACTATTCCATAAACGTTTCCTTGATATTCTATAAATCCCATATCAAAGCCATAGGTTTTTCTTAAACTTTGCGGAAATGTTTCAGGTAATGAGGGATGGTAGGCATAAGAATAGGGATCATCTGAATAAACTAAGGTATTAAAGTAATCTTTCGGGAACAATGACAGGTTAATGTTATGATCCGGTAAATTATCATTCCAATAATAATATCTTTTCATTTGCTCGTAGATCCATTGATTTATAGATTCGTTAGATCCTTTTTCATACTGCACTACATTTTCATCATCTTTTTGACAAGCTACTCCTAAAAGCAAAAACCATACTATCCAAACCGTTTTTTTCATTGTTATAATTCCTTTTTAATGATGATAATTGTGTTATACTACAGTATATGTAATTTTATTTTATCCGTTATTTACAGATATTTTCTACAGAGTAAAAATGTTGTTTTTGTCTTTAATAATCAAAATAATTGGTTAAGTCAATAGTACCGTTTACCCCGGAAAAATTTCCGTTACTATCGGCTGTTTCTTCTAATACTATTAAACATGACTTATTGTTTTGCATGACCATTTGTACTTCTATTGTTTGTCCGGAAATATAAGATTCTGTAGTACCGTGTTTTACTAACCGCATTTTTATTATTGGTGGCATAGTATAAGGAAATTCAAGAAAAGTACTGAATGTTTCTTTGTCAATGTTTTCTACTATGCCTAGTTGTTGTCCGGTAATTTTACTGATAATTCCATCCAACGGGCCTTCGTATCCGCTGTTGGAATATCGGTTCATATTGGGAAAAATGAAACGGTATCCGGTATAGCCACTCTGGTTCAGAGTTCCGGGCTTAGAAGAAAGTACATCTTCAATCCAGATTCCCGGTTTGTAAAAAAAGGAAAGGGTATCCGCTGAATTTTCTTCTGTAAACTCATATTTTCTCATTATATCCTGAGTTTCATTATTGATTATTTCAATAGTTTCTGATTGGTGATTATAATACACATACTTATAATCTTTAGTAATCCTATTACTAAAGGTTTCTTGGTCATCAATTATCAGGTTATCTCCATTAGCCATAATCCGGATGGAATCGGTTTGTACATATGCGCTGATAAAAACACTTCCCGGTGCTTGCGGCTGATCTTGTGGTATAAGCGTTTCTTCACAGGAAAATAACAACGGGGATAAAAACAACACCATACTTAACTTATAGATGATTGTTTGTAAGCTTCTGTTCATAAGTAATAATCTTTATATTTTCTTTTTCTTTAAGAGCTTTATTCTCTTACTTTTAAAGTAGTAAAGGCTTTTTTGAGAAAAAACATAATAGGTATAAGGATTCCTCAATGGTCTACTACCTAAATTTTTAAAAGACTTCCGGTGTTTAGTTCAACCGGAAGTCGTTATAAAACCATTAAACAATGTATTTTTTTGGTTATACAGGAAGTATTGGGGCTTCTCCGGATTACCATATTCTTATACATTATTTATTCTTTAATAAATTTTAATGTTTGCGTACGCGTTCCGTTTGACACTGTTGCTATATAAATACCGGAAGATAAATGACTAACGTCTATACCGTTATTGTATACTGCTTTTGTTACTAAAGTTCCATATATAGTATATATCTGGAGATAAGTATCGGCTTCCTCTAAATCAGTTGGGAATTGCAATTGTAAGGTCTCCGCCACCGGATTTTGTTTGACATATATGGCTTGGTTTGTTGTTTGGTCTTCAATACTCATTGTAGCGATTTCTACCTCTAAAGCCACTTTTGTTAAGTCTAAATTATAAAACTCATACTCGTTCAACCCTTCTGAATAATACACAATACCGATATAAGTATGTGTTCCTATAATTGCATCTGAAATATTTATACTTTCTTCAACTGCAACAGGAGGATCAATTGCCCATCCTCCGTCTTCTCCGATCGTTACTGTTTGTATAGGAGTAGAACTATACAGATAACTTAAGTTATCATCAGGAATATTCATTGCATAGATCTTTACTGTTATAGGATCTTCAACTGCATTTGCTCCTTTCATATACGTGAATTTTAAGCGAACATTCTGATAATATGATAAGTCTTGTACCGGTAAAACGGCCCAGTCTATTTTGGTTATGTTCCCCGGATTTCCTAAATTAAGATCTTCAACTGTACGAGTTGTTAAAACATTATAGTTTCTACCCTGAGCCTGATGTACTTCCCAATTGTTATTATTAGGATAATTACAAGCCGGATCAAGATAAAATGTCCAGTCTGAAACATCTTCATTTGTACCTGTTTCAAAAACAGGAAGCTCATAACTTTGTGCATTTGTAACCGTTGCTGTAAAAACAGTTAAAATAAGAAGTATTATTTTTTTCATTTTATAAGTTTTTTTTAAAAACCCGGGCATTAAGTGTGCCCGGGAAATTTTAGATCATAAATTCATTAAAAGCCTGAAAATTTAGTCCATCCAGTAGAAGAAGCCCAATCTCCACTAGCGAAAGCACCATTAGTTGCACCACTAAAACTTAAAGAACCACTACCGTTAAAGAATGGTTGTGTCATTCCAAAATCAGCTCCTGAAGCTTCTGTTACTCCTGTAATTGATGAAGGACTTGTAAACGGTGACGTTTTGCAAGCATATACTTCTACATTAGAGAATGATCCGGTAGCAGAGTCTATAAACATTCCCCAAGTATTAGAAGCCGCTCCATAACCTGTTATTATTGAGTTGTTCAAGCTTATGTTACCGTTTCTACGAATATGTGCTCCGTTTTCATACATAGAAGCATACGTACATGGTACACCAATAATAGACATGTTATAAATTTGCGGGTGAGTTTGCGGAGTATTAGAAGAACCTGAAGCGTCATTATCTAATTCAATACCATTAGAATCCGGGTTACCACCACTAGTACTATGAGTACTGTTTTTATCCGCTAATGCTAAAGCATAATCAATTCTACCGGTATATCCCCAGTCAAAATCAAAACCGTCATCATCTTGTGCAAAAGCAATTAAATAACGAGCATTAACCGTTCCGCCAAACCATTCAAAAGAGTCATCTAAGCCATACGTTACCTGAATGTGATGAATTTTGGTACGTGTCGCCGGTAATCCTGCATTACCCACAGCTCCAAATGTAAGTCCGTTAATTTCATTACCGGAGTTAGGTCCGTTTAGGTCTCTACCTGCAAACTCAATACGAACATATTGCATAGAACCTATGTCATGTGAGCTATTAGTTCCGCCAAAATAGAAATCTGATGGATTAGGTTGGTCGTCTAAACCTTCAATAATATTAGTTGTAGAACCTGTATTCACCGGAGCATCTCCTAAAAGAACTATTCCTCCGAAGTCTCCCGGAGACGGAGAAGTACTACTATCGCAATCCAATAAATTGTAGCTTGTAAATATAATTGGGTTTGCAGAAGTACCTACAGCGTTGATTTTACCTGTTTTAGTAATTACCAATACACCGTTAGGATCACCTGCTGTTGCACTGGCTTTGATATACGTACCGGCTTCGATAGTAAGTGTTGCGTTATTTTTAACACGTACTACTCCGCTAATTTCCCATACATGGTCATTATCCCATGTAGTGTTGCTTGTAATGTCTCCGGAAACAGTAGTTACCGGTAAACTGCAAGCCGCTGTGTAATCAGCTGTTGCGGCTTTCATTTCAAAAGCAGAAGCTTCTGTAGCATCAAATTCGTTTTGACAGGAGGCTAATCCTATAGCCACAGTTGCCAGAAGAAAAAAGTTTCTCATGATTTTAATTTTTTTTTCATTAAATTTGCCGCCGTTTATTTATCGCAAGGCTATTGGAGAGGGCGACGTTTCTTTCCTTTGGCCTTTTTTGTTTATTTACCTGCTTTCTTCCGCTTTTACCACAGGGTTTTTATTGGTAAAAGGTTACCGTCGGATCTTTGCGCAAAGTATTTTTTTGAAATTCTTGTCTTTTTGATTTTAAAAATTATAATGGATCGAAAAGCTAAAGGTTCTTCCTATATAGGATTTAAAGAGTTTCCGGTCTATTCCTTCATCGTATTTGTCTGAAGCTCCGGAGGTCAATGTGTATCGTTCTCTGGGGTTATCTCCATATTCATAGCCTTCTCTTTCCGGTCCCGTATAACTATTTACATTGTTATAGGTTTCATATACGGAATCAAATAGGTTACTAACACTCAGTTTTAACTCCATATTCTTTTCCGGTAAAAATTTCCAGCTTATCTGACCGTCAGTAGTGCTATAAGGCATACGGATCTCTTCTGCATAGTAATCAAATCCTACTGTTAAATACTGCTCTCCCGAAGCATTATGTCGCAGACTGAAGCCAAAACGTTCCCCTGTATAATCGAGTCCCAGGTTATAAGAATAAGGCGTTTGTCCGTACATAGGTCTATTGGCCTCATAAGTTCCTCCGCTACCATCCAGATTTACGTAAGAGACTACTTTTGTTTTGTTGAATGTGGCATTACCTGAGATAAAAAAGTTGTCTAGGGCTTTTCCTTCTCCCATAAAAGAAAGATTCTTGCGGATTTCTAGCTCTACACCCCATAATTTAGCACTTACAGAGTTTAATGTGTGGATTCTTCTCGCTCCCTCATTGGTTAATCGTGTTACGGCTTCAATAGGATCTTGTATGTCTTTATAATATATTCCTGCTGAAAGAATTTCACCTCCGTGAGGGAACCATTCCAGTTTAAAATCATAATTTTCTGCTACAGTAGAAATTACTCCGGACCAGTTTGCTAATACCAAGGCAGAACGTATCGGGTCATAATACGGAACCTGTAACCTTTCTGAAAACTGTGGACGGATGACGGATTTATTGTATCCTAAACGGATGTTCGTTTTTTCGGTAGGGCTAATAACCAGTCCTATTGAAGGCAAATATTGCCACTTTTTATCATCTAACTGTTCTGTCGTATAGCTTTCGTCTGATCGCTGCGATTGTAACTGTGTATACACATAGCTTTCCGCACGCAATCCCCATATCAGACGTAGCCAAGAGGTAAATTTGTTATCTAGCATTAAGAAAGGGGCATGTACTTCTACTTTTCCTTCATATTTGTCTCCATAGAAGTTATAGCGATCCCATCCAAATCCGTTCCACGTATAGTAAGAACCGTCTAACAATTCAGAAAAAGGAGTAGAAATATAGATGAATTTACCGG
Source organism: Flavobacterium sp. U410 (assembly GCF_053570605.1). Taxonomy (NCBI): domain Bacteria; kingdom Pseudomonadati; phylum Bacteroidota; class Flavobacteriia; order Flavobacteriales; family Flavobacteriaceae; genus Flavobacterium; species Flavobacterium sp. U410. The sequence continues at coordinate 150,930 of NZ_JBSEFI010000004.1, read as the reverse complement.
CGGGATCTTCTACTAACCAACGCAAATTGGCTTTTATTTGTTGATTTTCTGCTTTTTTGATTGTACCAAAATAACCGACCTTTAACATATTACGGGTACTTCCCAAATTAAAATCCCATTTTAGATTGGCTCCCCAATTGTAATCAGTCTCCTTATTCCAATAGTAATCGCGATGTATATGAGTTCCACTATTAGAAACTAGATACTGTGTTAATACATCATCTCCTTGCTTTATGCGGAAATTTTCCATAAAAGTGGCATCTTTGGTGTCTTTTGATGTATGAGAACGAGCTGCAAACCAGTCTACTGTTATTTTACCCAAACGATGTTCTCCTCCTATCTTATTTTGTATAAAAGTTTGATAAACCGGATAATCTACCGTTTCGGTAAGAGGTAGTTCTGAACCATTCCTAATTCCGGATTGACTATTACTATAATAATCCCATCCTGTAATTTGCGTTAGTTGATTATCATATATGTGGGTATAGGTATTACGAATACTGAAACGGTGTTTGCCTAACTGAATACCCGCATTGAGCATCCCGGCCAGTGTAGCATTATATGTATAGGAAGCCCCATGATTTTTATAACCGTACTGTTCTAAAGTATAATATTCTCTGTCTTCACTCACCGGATAAAACAATGTATTGGTCATCCATTGTCCTCTTTCTGTATGTTCAATTTCTTGGACACTTTGGGTGTTGCGTAAAGTAACCGCGCCTACGAAACCCCATTTATCCGTTTCGCGTAATTGATAAGCTCTTCCCAAAGCAAACTGATAAGCAGAATTAAGCGGTGCTTTTTCTTTATAGTTTGTAAAATTATCTTGTGTAAATTTTTTAGAATTTTCAATATAAGGACCTGCTTCTGCTTCCGTTATAGGCGGATCCATTGATTCTATATTCGGATAATCCCTTGTTCCGTCATCAAAGCCAAAATAATCATACTTGCCACGTTGCTTGGTGATGTGATCTTTAAAAGTACTACGGCTATTATAAGACGACGACATTGTAAAGGAATTGAAATTCTCTCTTGGAATGTCTTTAGTCTTAATTTCTACATATCCGCCTGCGAAATTAGCATTCATGTCGGGAGTAACTGTTTTACTGACAACGACACTCTCTACCAAAGCCGTAGGTATAATATCAAAAGAAAAGTGTTGTTGGTATGCTTCTGTACTAGGTAAATTGAGACCGTCCATAGCCGCTTGATTCCAGCGTTCTCCCATAGATCGCACTACAACATATTTGTTGTCTACAGTGGTGACACCGGTGATTCTCTTTAAAGTACTCCCTACCTCATTATCGGGAGTTTTAGCGATCTGTTCCGCAGAAATACCGTCTGATAATTGTGCGGCCTTTTTTTGCTGAGCCAACAGTCCTGCAGAAGTGGCTTCCCTGTAAGTTACCGTAGTAGATAGCACTACTTCTTTTAGATCTTCTATATTTTCTTTAAGCACTACATTCAGTTGAGTTGTTGCTCCGGGTTTCACCACTACTTCGGTAATACGTTGCGTTTGAAAAGAAATATAGCTTACTTCTACAGTATAACTTCCTGTGGGTAACACAATTTCATAATTTCCGTCAAAATCACTCATCGTTCCTTTTCCGGTAGCGGTTATCGTTATGGTTGCTCCTGATAATGGATTTCCGTTTTCATCGACTACAGTTCCTCGTATTTTTCCGGGCTGTTGTAGTTTTTTTTGTTGTTTAGAGAGTATTTTAGTAATTACAATAGTATTATTGACAAACTGATAATTAAAAGCCTCTGCTTTTAGGCTTATTTTTAAAAGTTTTTCGACTGAAACGGTTCCTTTTTTTAAGGAAATATTCGGAAAGTTTTTGAATAAATCCTCTCTATAAATAAATGTGTAATCCGTTTGTTGTTTGATGAGGTCAAATACTTCATCTACTGTTATATTTTTATCGGTATCTATGACCACATTTCCCTGCGAAAAAGCCGTGGATGGAGTAAAACTGAACAAGGTTGTGCAAAACAAAAAGATAAATAATCTCATTATGTACAGTAATAAGACTTTTCCAAATGGGAAAAGCAGATTCATAAACTTTATTTTCATAAATTTGAACGAATTATTTAATATTATTAATTAATTTTTCGGGGATAAAGTACTGCTGTGGAAGGTGGAGACTTTGTTCCCTTTTTTTATTTTATAATGATTTTTTTATTTTTTATCTCATAACCGTTAATGGATTTTGTAGTTTGTAAAGTGGTTAATATATCTTCCAGTGATTGATTCTTTTTCAATACTCCATTAAATTTTACTTCTTCTATTTCTGAGTTTTCAAATTGTACTTCTACATCATACCATCTGGATAATACTTTCATAATATTTTTTAAAGATGTTGCCTTAAAGCTGAAGACTCCTTTTTTCCAGGAAACAACATCATGGACGTTGGTTGGCTTAACAATCAGACTATCGTCGTTGAGGTTCAGCACTGATTGTTCGTTAGGCAGCAATATTTTTTGGGTATTTCCGATGTTTACTTCTACTTTACCCTCTATTAGTGTAGTATAAATATCAGTTTCATCTTTATAGGCTTTAATATTGAATTCTGTTCCTAAAACTTCTATATTTTGCTTTGAATTCACAACCTTAAATTTAGCCCCTTTATGTAGCGTACTGGAAGACACATCAAAATAAGCCTCTCCATAAACCAGTTCAACCTGCCGAGTTTCACCATCAACAAAACTGACAGGGTATTTCAATTTAGACTCTGAATTGAGCCATACTTTGGTACCGTCTGTAAGTTGTACAAAGAATTGACCTCCGCGAGGAATGGTCAAATAGTTATACGCCATTTTTGAAATTGTATGCTCTGATGAAGACAATGAAATAGGTTTATAGACAATCTCTGTTCCGTTACTTTGTGCGTTTATATTTTGATAATCAATTCCTTGTTTAAGAAAAACTTCTGATCCATCTTCTAAAGTTAAGATTGCTTTGTCGGTTCCTATCTCTATGCTAGTACCAGTGGAAAATACAGACTTATAGGTATGCATAACCTGATATCCTAAAAAGATAAAAAATATCAAAGAGGCTGCGGCAGCATACTGGTATACAGAAATCCTTTGTTTCTGTTTGCGATGCATTTCTAAATTAAGCTCTCTGGCAATCTTTTTCCAAAGTAATTCCGTTTCATGATCCGGTGACATATATTTAATTTCATTGCTGTATTTTTCTTCAGGATCCCATTTTTCAATGACTCTTTTTTCTTTCTCAGTTGCTTGGTCTTCGTAATATCGATGAAACAGTTCGGTAACCCAAAACAGTTCTGAAAAATTTCTTTTATTCTTTCTCATTTGTTCAATAAAAGCTCTGTTTGATAAGCCCTTCTCTTATATATCGTTTTCATGAGCTATTTTTTTTCCTTTACTTTGGTTAAGAAAACATTATGTTGTTTAAAGTATTGATTTAAAGTATTTTAAATTTGTTTAAAAAGATGTGTTAAGCTTAAATTTGAAAGAAAAATCATATTAGTAACATTTTATTAACTTCTTGATAAGGATTCAGGAAGGTAGTCTGATTAAATTTGTGAAGACCAATTTTAACTATAATGTACTTTTCCGATAAAGACTTATTGACTGCTATTTATGATAAAAAGGATGAAAAAGCTTTCAAAACCTTTTATGATAGGTATGCTAAATTACTTCTTAATTGGACAGCTAAACGAACTGGAAACAGAGATGTTGCAGCTGATATTGTACAGAACTTTTGGGTCATTTTCTGGTCTAAACCTTATGCTATAAGAACTGATGAAAAAGGCGTGGCTCGCAAATATCTGATTCATTATTTTTCATATCGCATGTTTGATTATTTGCGTTCTTCTGCCGCAAAATCAATAGGTGATAGTCTTCTTTTAGAAACGATAAGTCAATCGGAAGGATATTCCCATATCATTGAAGATATTCAGGCTGATGAAATACTTGATTTAATTGAACGTACGCTACAAGATTTTCCTGAAATTACACGGGAGGTATTTAAAAAAATCTGGGAAAACGATCTTTCTGTTAAAGAAATATCCCAACAACTTGGAGTAAGTGAAAAAGTTGTTAGAACACACTATAAAAAAGTTATGGAAGTAATTCAAAATCGCGTGAAAACTTTGGCAGAAAGCGAAACTAAAACTACGGGAACTATGTTAGAAATTATAGTATTGCTTGGGTTATTACAATAAGTTTTTTATTCTTACTTTGAAGTGTTCTCAGATTCACGGCAAAATCAAGATAACTGTATCATTATTCCCCTATTCCTAATCGAAAATTACGAACCGGAACATGTTTTATTAGGTTTTTCGATAATTTGGAAGTGATTAAACGAAAAGGTTCTGTCCTTATTTATTATTCAACCGGTTCATTTGCTCCCCTTAGACTATACTATACTCTATTTACATATTTTCAAGATCTCATTCAGTAAAAATATCTTATGTAACCAATGAATTCTCTAATTCTTCACACAGCCCGTTTAATGTTTCAATAACTTCTAAAACATCCTTCTTATGAAATTTAATATAATTTTGCCGACCACTACAGTTATCTGTAATTAGTAATATTATTCTCTTTTCTTCATTAATAAAGCACTCGATTTGGTTATCTTCGTCGTCACTGAATATTGTCATTTGAATAGCCATTTAATCAATGTTTTTAATTATTAATAAATTAAGATTCCTATTTTTTATCACTATAAAAATCAGAAAATCTCTTGTCATATTTTGACATCTTTAGTTTGACATCAATATCAACTACTTTAGCCTTTCTTATAATTATATTCTATTTTTTTAAGAATTTATTTTTTAGTTTTAATCTTAATGGAATATCATAAATTTTCATTGAAGCATATCCGACTATTGTCGAAATTACCATTGTCAAAACTGAATATGGCCATATTTGTTCCAATGTATAATTATTGTTAGTTACCCAAGCCATATAAATATATACAATCGGGAAATGTGTAATATAAATGGGATATGAAATGTTTCCTAAAAACGTACTTATTTTTAACGCTTTTCCTTTTACTTCACCACTTGCACCGAGCCAAACAATAAAAGGGAAAATAAAAATTAAACATATTGATTCATATAAACCATTTTGCCAATGATTATCATAACCTCCTAGTCGAGGAACGGATAAACACGCAATTAAAATTATTGCCGTATATAAAAATGAATTTTGAATATTTTGAATTTTTACAGTTCTGGCTAATAAAATTCCTGCTAAAAAAGGAAATGTTAATCGAATGAAACCGATTTTCAATTGTGTTGTATCGTCAATAGCCCATCCACCAATTATATCTCCGTGAGTATTAGTTAATGCATAATAGATGGTAACTCCAGCCGACAACACTACCAAAAGACTTAGCATTTTGTTCGAAAGTTTTCTCAATATTAACGCGTAAGATATATTAGCAATTTCTTCAAAAAATAATGTCCAAGACGGACCATTTAATGGAAACATCTCATTCCAACCTCTAATATCTAATGATTTTCCGACTGGTATAAGGAAAAAACCTAAAACCATAACAATGATGACTTTCCATAATGGCGTTTCCGAAATAGTCCCCCATCCTAATAACGCCGAATCTTGAAAGTAAAATAAGGCTGCTCCAAATACTGAACCGAAGACTAACATAGGGAGTAATCTGATAATTCTTCTCTTAAAAAAATGCCCCAGAGTCATAAATTCCCATCGGTCGTCATAGGCATAACTGATTACAAATCCTGATAATATAAAGAAAAAATCAACGGCTAAATACCCGTGATTAATAAGTTGTTTGGTATGGTCTCCTCCTGAGTGAACTTCAAGGACATGAAAAACTACAACCATTAAGGCAGCAATACCTCGCAATCCGTCTAAAATTTCATAATGCGGTTTAGTTTTAAGAAAATCGTTCTTTACATTCATTATTGTTATTTTATAATTTTCAAAATTAATAATGACAGGTTAAAATGTATAGATTAATCTTTGATAAAGATTGTCTTATATTTGCATTTTATAATATTTATTTTTTTAAATGCCTGAAATTATAAAATATTGTCATACTGATTTAGATAGCAAACAGTCCTTTAAGTTTGAGCATGTACATATAAAATGGGATAATCAAATTCACTTACATCGACAAGACTATTGGGAAATTGCTTTTATAATTACAGGAAGAGGAACACGAATTATAGGAGATAATGTCGAATCATTTGCTGAAGGCGAAATCGTATTATTGCCTCCCAATATTCCACATTGTTGGTCTTTTAATGAAACGGCTCATGATGACCAATTGAAAATTGAAAATATCTGCATCTTTTTTTCTAATGATTTTTTAAAAAAGTTAAAACTAAATTTCCCTGAATTCCAAGAAATAATTTCCAATGTAACAAATATTAAGGATGGAATTGAATTCAAAAACGAAACCTTAATTAAGTTACAAAGCATTCTAAATACAATGCTTGGTCAGAATGACTCAGAAAGGTTTATTTCTCTTATTTCAATATTGTCTTTAATTGCATATTCTCAAAATATAAATATTGTGGGACACCCTACCGTTGAAGATAAAAGAGTAAAAAAAATGCAAATTTTAGAACTATATGTAATGAATAATTTTCACAATACCATTTCATTAGAAGATGTATCTGATTTTTTAGGAATGGAAAAATCTTCATTTTGCGTTTTTTTCAAAAAAATGAAACAGCAAACTTTCTTTCAATTTTTAACTGAATATAGAGTAACGGCTTCATGCAATCTTATGTTAAACACATCTATGACATTTGCAGAGATTGCTTATTCGTGTGGATTTAGAGATATCCCCTACTTCAATAGAGTTTTTAAAAAACTAAAAAGTGTGACCCCAAGTCAATTCAGAACGATGAATCGTGAAAAATAATTTCAAGGTAAGAGAAACTAGAAGATTAAAGGCTAAACCTTTTATTCATTAAAAAAAGCATAAACTAAATATTGGAGCCATATCGATCAAATTTACAAAGAAATCATTTGTAAAATATCTTTACACTCCCTGTTTATTCCTTTAGAGTTGCCCCATAACACAATATCTTCTATTAAAATATTGCATATTTCATTAAAAAAGCTGCCTCAAAAGCTTAAGAATTTATAGAAATTCGGCTTTAGAAACAGCTTTTATTATTTTCTTTTCTAAGAAAAGGGAAATTTATCTTTTACTAAGGTATTCCAATACGTTTTTTTCAATACGGTCTGCAATATCAGAAATATCAGCTTTAACAAATTGTTCTCCGATGATATTCTCGAAAAGCTCAATATAACGATCCGAAACCGATTCGATGTATTCGTCTGTCATTTCCGGAATTTGCTGTCCTTCTTTTCCTTGAAAGCCATTAGCAATTAACCATTGGCGCACAAACTCTTTTGACAATTGTTTTTGCGCTTCTCCTTTATCTTGTCTTTCCTGATATCCTTCTGCATAAAAATAACGAGAAGAATCCGGCGTATGAATTTCATCGATTAAAACAATTTGTCCGTCTTTGGTTTTCCCGAATTCATATTTGGTATCCACCAAAATCAAACCTCTTGATGCTGCAATTTCCGTTCCTCTTTGGAATAATGCACGCGTATATTTTTCTAATACTTCATAATCCTCCTGAGATACGATTCCGTTTTCTAAGATCGCTTCTCTGGAAATGTCTTCATCATGTACTCCGAAATCTGCTTTAGTTGTTGGTGTAATGATGGGTTCCGGAAAACGGTCGTTTTCTTTCAATCCCTCCGGAAGAGCTACTCCGCATAACGTTCTTTTTCCGGCAGCATATTCGCGAGCAGCATGTCCTGATAAATAGCCACGAATTACCATTTCTACTTTAAAAGGTGTACATAAATGCCCCACAGCTACATTCGGATCCGGCGTTGCAATAAGCCAATTGGGTACAATATCTTTTGTCAACTCCATAAAACGAGTTGCAATTTGATTCAGAATTTGTCCTTTGTAAGGAATTCCTTTAGGCATCACTACATCAAAAGCCGAAAGCCTGTCGGTAGCGATCATGACTAAAAGTTCGTCGTTAATATTATACACTTCCCTTACTTTTCCTTTGTAAACAGACTGTTGTCCCGGGAAATTGAAATCAGTTGAAATAATAGTGTTGTTGTTCATTTGTTGTTGTAACTGAGTTTTACTCCGTAATTTATTTGTAGTTAAACGAATTATCTGCAAATGTAATTTGTTTACCTATATTACCAAAAAACAATTTTGCTTTTATGATAAAAAAAGTCATCTCTTATGGGAAATGACTTTTATTTTTTTACATGTTTATGGACCAGACCGAATATCCTTTAGGCGGACATTCTATTTTTACCCATTGATTGCTTTGGGTCGTTGGATACCAACCCGAATTTCCGGTAAAATCTTTGATTTGAGTATTACTCCAGTTGGTTTGTATCCATCTTTCCTGCCAAGAGTCAGAATTATTAAGATACACAATTAATCCCGGATTTCCTCCATATCCGTTTCGTCTGGCTATGTATTCGTCACTATCTGTATACAGAATGGTTGTATTTCCGGTAGCTTTATTGTTGTGTATCCAGATCAGGTTGTTTAATTTGCTTTTATCCAGCCATTCTTCATAATCTCTGTAAAAAATAGTCGGATAGCCTTCGTGTGTTAAAATATAAGCATACGCTAAATATTTACTCCATATTTCATCGGTATCATGATTGGTTACAAACGTTACAGCTTTATATGGGTTTCTTTTCCACATCATGTCGTCGTTTAACACATTCAGATTATTTCCGTCAAAAGCATCATTCATTTTATAATAGCAGGCAAAATCAAATACCGAACTGTTTGCATTATTAGCCCACCATTCTAAAGTATTTACATTGGAATCCCAATATTCTCCTACTGAAAATCCTCCGACACTTGCATTCCAGTTATTGACTACCCAAGGACCAAATCCTTTAACATAATCAAAACGCCATCCGTCAAAACCGATGGTATTTTTATAATATTTAGCCACGGCATCTGATCGGTTCCAAAGCCAGTCTTGTACATAAGGATTAGCATGACAAAGATCGGGATATCCGCCAAAAGCACCTTCGTCATTATTGCCATAACTGTTTTTGTAAAAATCATGATAACTTCTTAAGAATTTACCGGAAGCCACACCTGAAAAATCAGTCCAAGTATTGGTTCCTGTATAAGGATTGGCTTCTAGCTGCCCTCCACTATTGTGATTAATCACGATATCGGCATAAACCTGCATGTCTTGCAAATGGGCTTCATTAATAAGAGAGACCAATTCTGCTTTTGAACCGAAACGCGTTTCTACCGTTCCGTTTTGATTGTAATCGCCCAGATCAAAATAATCTGTAGGATCATATCCCATGGAATAGCCTCCGCCTTGCCCTTTTGATGCCGGCGGTAACCAGATTGCATTGATTCCGGCATCAGACCAAGCTCCGACTTTTCCTTTAACGGTATCCCACCAAACGCCTCCGGGGGTAGGATCCCAATAAAAAGCCTGCATCAGTACTCCTCCTCCGGGACCGGCTACAAATTTTCCGGTTTGACTAGTTATTCCTGTTTGACTTACTGTTCCGGTACTAAAGGGTTTTCCGTCATGAGTTGTTACCTGAATGGCTTTAAACTCTTTTGAAGAGGCACTGGGTGCGTCTAATTGCTCTTCTTCTTTGTCACAGGAGAAAAAAGAAAACAACAAGCCGAATACTAAAATTCCTAATTGCTTTTTTGATTTCATAATTTAGTTTTTAGTGATTTAAATCTAAATTTAATACAAAATCAACAAAAAAATACACTTAAAAAAATACATATCACAACTAAAACGTTTTCGTGTTAATAAATTATTAGAAATCATTGTTAAACACAAAATAAAAATCCGATTACAAAAGCAATCGGATTTTTATCATTATTTCTTCTCAAATTAATCGTGATTTTCGATACTTTTATAAGCATCAATAATCTTTTTCACCAATTTATGTCGGACAATATCCTTATCGTCGAGATAAATTATGCCTACTCCTTCTACATCTTTTAAGATCAAAATAGCTTCTTTTAACCCTGAAATCGTACGTCTTGGTAAATCTACCTGACCCGGATCGCCCGTAATCATGAATTTAGCATTTCGTCCCATACGTGTCAGGAACATTTTCATTTGGCTGTGGGTGGTGTTTTGAGCTTCATCCAAGATCACAAAGGCATTGTCTAACGTTCGTCCGCGCATAAAGGCTAATGGCGCAATCTGAATGATTCCTTTTAGAATGTAGTCTTCCAGCTTTTCCGGTGGGATCATATCACGCAACGCATCGTATAAAGGTTGCATGTACGGATCCAGTTTTTCTTTCATATCTCCCGGCAAAAAACCTAAGTTTTCACCTGCTTCTACCGCAGGACGCGTTAAAATGATACGTTTGACCTGTTTTTCCTTTAACGCTTTTACCGCCATAGCAACTCCGGTATAGGTTTTTCCTGTTCCGGCAGGACCGATAGCAAAAACCATATCGTTTTTGATGACCATATCGACCAATTTTTGTTGGTTTGGTGTCATGGCCTTAATCAATTTTCCTCCGATACCGTGTACTAAAATTTTATCGCGGTCGTGCATGTGGTGTGTTTCCTGGCTACTGGTTTCCAACACACGTAAAATAACATTTTCATCAATGCTGTTGTAACGTGTGAAGTGAAGCATTAATCTTCGGAATTTCGTTTCAAATTCGTCTAAAATTTCTTCTTCACCATAGACCTTTAAAGTGGCACCTCTTGCTACAATTTTAAGCTTGGGATAATATTTTTTAATCGCTTCTAAGTGAATGTCTTGCGGACCCCAAAAATCTTTAGCGGTTATATCTGTTAATTCAATTATTCTTTCGTTCAAAGGCTTTATAGTTTAAATTGTTTTTCGTGTCTTAAAATTATATTAGCTTTGTATTCAAATTTAAGAAAAACTACTGTTCGTTTTCTAATAAGTTATAAACAAATTTATGTCAATAATTACGCTGATCACCGATTTTGGCTTGAAGGATCATTTTGTAGGTGCTACTAAAGGTAAAATTATTTCCGGTTACAAAGAAGCGGTTATTGTTGACATTTCGCACGACATTGATTTGTTTAATACTACGGAAGCCGGCTATTGTATTGCGGCAGCTTATAGCAGTTTTCCTAAAGGTACCATACATATTATTGGTGTGGATAGCGAACGGCACGGCGATACACAGCATCTTGCCATGCAATGGGATGACCATTTTTTCATTTGTGCCGATAATGGTATTTTGAGTACTTTGACCCAACGAAAAATTCCGCAGAAAATTGTAGCTATTAATATTCACGACCGCTTACAGGAAAACGCAACCGACATGGATGTTTTTGTTGCGGTGGCGTGTCATATTGCCCGTGGTGGTCATTTGAACGTTATCGGTAAAGAAATCGAAAGTCTTAAAACCGTTAACGAATTGGTTCCTAAAGTAAATGATGCTCAGAATGCTATTCAAGGAAATGTCGTTTATATTGACCATTTTGGAAATTGTGTAACCAATATTCCGCAGAAATTGTTTCAAGAAATGGCGCGCGGACGTTCGTATGAGATTTCGTTTCACAACAAAAGAATCAACACTATAAAAAAATCGTATTCCGATTTTAATACCTCAGAAAAGTTTACTTTAAAAGACTTTGAGGGCGAGCGTTTGGCTTTATTTAACGAAAATGGTTTGTTGGAAATTGCGATTTACAAAAGCAATCCTAAAACGGTAGGTTCGGCTAAATCTTTATTGGGTTTAAAATTCAGAGATGTTGTTACTATAACTTTTTCATAAAAAACACGTTGTTATGTTTATACGCATTGTAAAAATGAGATTTCACGAAGATAAAATTGAGGCTTTTTTAGAAAATTTCCATCAGTTTAAAGAACAGATCAGAGGTTTTGAAGGCAATCATTTGTTGGAATTGTACCGAGATAAAAATGATCCCCGAACGTTCTTTACTTACAGCTATTGGGAGTCGGAAGAGCATTTGAACAACTATAGAAAATCGGAACTTTTCGGACAAGTTTGGCCGTTCACCAAAACCTTATTCAGCGATAAACCCGAGGCTTGGAGTGTTGATAAAATGGCTAGTTTGCCTTAATAAACAATTTGCATTTCATTTTTTCGAATGCTAAAAATACCATACTTTTAAACCAAAATTTACAAACCAGTTCATGAAGGCGTTACTGTTACGAGAAATTAAATCCTTTTTTGGCTCACCCATTGGCTACTTAGTCATAGCCATTTTTTTATTGCTGAACGGATTATTCCTTTGGGTATTTGATGGCGATTATAATATTTTAAATTCCGGATTTGCCGATATGAGTCCGTTTTTTAAATTATCGCCCTGGATCTTTATTTTCCTGATCCCGGCCATAACCATGAAGAGTTTTTCGGATGAAAAAAAACAAGGGACTTTGGAACTTTTGTTTACCAAACCTTTATCGATCTGGGAAATTGTAAACGGGAAATTCTTAGGTGCTTTTACCTTATCGGTTTTAGCTTTATTGCCTACTTTAATTTATGTATGGATGATCTCTTATTTTGGGTATCCTCCCGGAAATATTGACATGGGAAGTACTATGGGATCTTACTTCGGTTTGCTTTTTTTAGTAGCTTCTTATACCGCCATTGGTATTTTTACCTCTACCCTTTCCGACAATCAAATTGTTGCTTTTATTCTTTCGGTTTTTATTTGTTTTATCTTTTATTTTGGGTTTGATGGTGTTGCTAATTTATTAAAACAAAGCAATTCTTTCATTGCACAATTGGGAATGGATTATCATTTTAAAAGTATGGGACGTGGCGTGATTGACACCCGAGACGTGTTGTATTTTGTGAGTGTTACCACTACTTTTTTGGCCTTTACTGTTTATAAACTTAAAACGACTAGAGGATAATGAAAAAGAATAAAAAAGCCTTACAACAGTTAGCGTTAACTTTAGTTGTTTTAATCGTATTGAACTTTGGCGGACAGTATATTTTTAAACGTTTTGACTTAACACAGGACAAACGGTATACATTGTCGCCAACCACGTTGAACATTATTAAAAACGTGGACAGTCCGTTGTATGTGGACGTTTTTTTGGAAGGTAATTTCCCTCCGGAATTCAGACGATTACAAGACGAAACCCGTCAGCTTTTAGAAGAGTTTACCGCTTATAATCCTAATATTATTTTTCAATTTGCTAACCCAATTGAGAAAGAAGAGGAAGCGTATGCGGTTATGAAACAGTTTACCGAAAGAGGTTTACAACCGTTGAGTATTACTGTAACCGATAAAGGAAAACAATCGCAAGAAGTGGTATTTCCTTGGGCTGTTGCCAATTATGGAGACAAAGGTGCTAAAGTGGCGCTTTTGAAAAACCTGATGGGGGCTTCAACCGAAGAAAAAGTAATCAGTTCGGTGCAACATTTAGAATTTGCTTTTGCTGAAGCTTTTAATAAAATCACCACTCAAAAACAGAAGAAAGTTGCCATCATCAAAGGGAATGGTGAATTATCGGATGCTTATATTGCCGACTTTTTACAAACGGTTAGAGAAAGTTATTTTATTGGTCCGTTTACCCTAGATTCGGTAGCCAAACAACAACCTACAGAAACTTTAGCCGAACTTAAAAAATATGATTTAGCCATTATTGCGAAGCCAACTGAAGCTTTTTCAGAAGAAGAAAAACAAGTTTTAGACCAATATATTGTCAATGGCGGAAAAACACTTTGGTTAGTCGATAACGCACCTTTAAACTTTACCGATTTGAACAACGAAAACGGTATGGCGGTTGCGGCTTACAACGATCTGAACTTAACGGATATGTTCTTTTCATACGGTTTTAGATTGGACCAACAAATCATTAAAGACGAATATGCTACGCCAATCAAATTGGCTACAGGAAAGCAAGGCAGCGAAACCCAATACGAACAATACTTATGGCGATTTTCGCCTTACATTTATCCGGTTTCCAACCATCCGATTGTGAAAAATATGGAAGGCATCAAATTTGAATTTGCCTCGCCTATTGAATTGTTGAAAAACGACATTAAAAAAACGGTTTTATTAAGCAGTTCTGAAAATTCCAGACCCATTGGGCTGCCTGCTCCTATTTCCTTAGATATGGTTACCGAGCAAACGAGTCAAGAAGACTATATTGGAAAAGGATTGATTCCGGTTTCGGTTTTACTAGAAGGTTCTTTCTCATCTATGTACAAAAACCGTGTATTGCCTTTTAAAGAAAAGGATTATAAGGAAGCTGGTGTTGCTAATAAAATGATTGTAATTTCTGACGGTGATGTGATTAAGAACCAATTGGAGAACGGAGTGCCTTTAGAATTAGGATTTGACAAGTGGACCAACAATCTATATGGTAACAAAGAGTTCTTAATGAACTGTGTGAACTACCTTTTAGACGACACCGGACTTATTAACATTCGCAGTAAAGACGTTAATTTGCCTTTATTGGATAAAGAACGTGTGTACCAAAACTACAGTTGGGCGCAAGTCTTAACTATCGGATTACCAATAATTATCCTTGCCTTTTTCGGTTTTGTCTTTACTTACTTACGAAAAAGAATGTATAGTCGCTAGTTGTTGATAAAATAATGTTGCGTATTGCTGATAATTAAAATATATTTGTGAAAATAAAACCCTATATTGGATTTTTAATCAAAAGATGATGAAGTTTATTGTTTCAAGTTCGTATTTGTTAAAACAGCTACAAGTTTTAGGAAGTGTTATTAACAGTAGTAACACCTTACCTATTTTAGATAATTTCCTTTTTGAGCTAGACAATACCCAATTAACCGTTTCGGCTTCCGATTTAGAGACTACAATGTCAGCAACTTTAGAAATTGATTCTAATAGTCAAGGAAGTGTTGCGATTCCTGCAAAATTGCTTTTAGATATTTTAAAAACGTTCCCGGAACAACCTTTAACGTTTACTGTGGAAGACAATAATACTGTAGAAATCAGTTCTAATTCCGGTAAATATGCTATTGCGTATGCCCCGGGAGATGAATTTCCAAAAGCAGTAGTGTTAGAAGAACCTTCTTCTACTCTAGTTCCTGCAGAAGTGTTATCTACAGCTATCAGTAAAACTATTTTTGCTGCGGGTAACGATGATTTGCGTCCGGTAATGAGTGGCGTTTTCTTCCAGTTTTCTCCGGAAGGATTGATTTTTGTTGCTACAGATGCTCATAAATTGGTTAAATATTCACGTACTGATGTGAAAGCTTCTCAGGTGGCTGATTTCATTATGCCTAAGAAACCTTTGAATATTTTAAAAGGAATTTTAGCGGCTTCTGATGCTGAAGTGACTATTGAATATAATGATGCTAATGCTACTTTCTCTTTTGACAACTACATTTTAACGTGTCGTTTGATTGACGGAAAATATCCGAACTATGAGGCGGTAATTCCGAAAGAGAATCCGAATAAATTATTAATCAACCGCGTTCAATTCTTAAGTTCTGTGCGTCGTGTGGCTATTTTTGCTAACAAGACAACGCACCAAATTCGTTTGAAGATTGCCGGAACTGAATTGAATATTTCAGCAGAAGATATTGACTACTCTAACAAAGCTGACGAACGTTTGACTTGTGATTACCAAGGTGATGATTTGCAGATTGGTTTCAACTCTCGTTTCTTGACTGAAATGTTGAACAATTTATCAAGTGACGAAATTCAATTGGAAATGTCGATGCCAAACCGTGCCGGTATTCTTACTCCGGTGGATGGCTTAGATGAAGGCGAAACCGTGACTATGTTGGTAATGCCTGTTATGTTGAGTAACTAGTTTAGTTTACAGTCACAGTAAACAGTCGCAGTTTACAGTTTTCAGCTATGCTGCAAACTAAAAACTGATAACTGTATACTCAAAATTTATAACCAACCCTTAACCTAAGAACCGTTATAGCAGTAAAATGTTATGCGGTTTTTTTGTGTTTGTTACACAGAGAATCGCAAACACTTTTTAATATTGAATATTGAAGTTTTTTTAACCACAAGGTTCACTAAGAAGTCGCTAAGTTCACGAAGATGTATTCAAATATTGTGCTGAGAAACGCAAAAGTTTAAAATGGTGAATATTCAATGAGGAATAACGAATGTTAAAGTTTTTTAACCACTAGGAACACTAAGAGCACTAGGTTTTATTACACAGAGAGTCACTAAGAAGGCGCTGAGAATCGCAGATTTTTTTGAATGTTGAAGTGTAGTGTATATAAGTAACTTCACTTTTTACTTTTTACTTTTTACTTTTTACTTTTTACTTTTTACTTATTTTCCGCGTGAGGGATGGAAGCGGCATCTTTTTGACATCTCGACTCCGCTCGATGTGACAAAAAATATAGCGGACAGCCCGACCGTAATGAAATGGAGGGCACGCCCAAAAAATTAGTATCTTTGCAAAAAAATTGGTTATGATTCCACAAGAAACTATTGTTGCCTTAGCGACGCCATCGGGTGCGGGTGCTATTGCGGTTATTCGTCTTTCGGGTAAAGAGGCGATTTCTATTGCGTCAAAGGTATTTCAATCGGTTTCCGGGAAGGATTTAAGTAACCAAAAAACGCACACGATTCACTTAGGGCATATTGTCGATGAAGGAAGAGTGTATGACCAGGTTTTGGTTTCTTTGTTTAAAGGACCGAATTCGTACACGGGGGAACATGTGGTGGAGATTTCATGCCACGGTTCGACTTTTATTCAACAGCAAATTATTCAATTATTGCTTCGTAAAGGAGCTAAAATGGCGCAGGCAGGTGAATTTACCTTGCGTGCTTTTTTGAACGGGAAATTGGATTTATCGCAGGCAGAAGCGGTGGCTGATTTGATTGCGAGTGACAATGAAGCGAGTCACCAGATTGCGATGCAGCAAATGCGTGGTGGTTTTAGTAATGAGATTGCCAAACTGCGTGAAGAATTGCTGAATTTTGCTTCGCTTATTGAATTGGAATTGGATTTTAGTGAGGAAGATGTGGAATTTGCGGATAGAACGGCTTTTCACCAACTTTTAGAGCGCATCGAGTTTGTTTTGAAACGTTTGATCGATTCGTTTGCTGTGGGGAATGTGATTAAAAACGGGATTCCGGTGGCGATTGTGGGTGAACCTAATGTGGGAAAATCGACGTTATTGAACGCTTTGTTGAACGAGGAACGCGCCATAGTTTCGGACATTGCCGGAACGACACGTGACACGATTGAGGACGAATTGGTGATTAAAGGCATTGGTTTCCGTTTTATTGACACGGCCGGAATTCGCGAAACGAAAGATCACGTGGAGAGCATCGGTATTCAAAAGACTTTTGAAAAGATTGAACAGGCTCAGGTGGTTTTGTTTTTAGTGGATAGTTCTCAGTTGGCAGTTGGCAGTGTGGAAGCTTTAAAAAATGAAATAGAACGCATTAAAAATAAATATCCGCAAAAGGCTCTTTTGGTGTTGTTTAACAAAAAAGACTTATTGGCTGCCGATTTAATAATGCGTTTGACAGCGGAAGTTTCGAACAGTTTGTTTATTTCGGCAAAGAATAAAGAAGGTATCGAGGAACTACAGGAAGCTTTACTATCGTTTGTGAACACGGGTGCGCTACGCAACAACGAGACGATAGTGACGAATACGCGTCATTATGATTCGCTTTTGAAAGCTTTGGAAGAAATCCAAAAGGTGAAATGGGGATTAGACAGCGGCATTTCTTCGGACTTGATGGCAATCGACATCCGTTCGGCATTACATTATTTCGGTGAGATTACGGGCGAAGTGACTAACGATGAGTTGTTGGGTAATATTTTTGCTAATTTTTGTATTGGGAAATAATTTTAGTTTCCTTTACTTTTCTTTTATTTCTTTTGGTTGATTTATAAGTAGTTAAGAAAATTTTCACTTGTTTATCTGTTCCTTTATTGATACATTTGTTTCATCTCATGTACACCTTTTGATTAAAAAGATGTAAAAATGTACACCTATGCAAATATCACTAAAAAGGAAGAAATTAAAAAATGATAAGTACAGTCTTTATATTGAATATTATAAAGGCTCACAACTCGACAAAGATGGAAAACGCATCCATAATAGAGATTTTGAGTATTTAAAATTATATCCACATCAAAATCCGAAAACAGCTTCAGAGAAAAAAGAAAACAAAGAAATCGAAGTTTTGAGTGAACAAATCCTTTCAATTAGAAAAGCTGAGTTTTTTCAAGGAAGATTTGACATAAAAAATACTGCAAAATCAAAAAGACGCTTTTTAGATTTTTTTGTTGAGAAAACAGAAGAAAAAATTAATTCTCCAAAAAACTATGGAAACTGGACAGCTACTCTTGTACATTTAAAACAATGTATAAGTCCAAATTTACAATTTGAAGAGATAGACGAGAACTTTATTAAAAAAGTCCGTAACTATTTTGATACTGAAGCTAAAACAAAAAGTGATACTCTCCTATCCTTAAATTCCAAATATTCGTATTTTAATAAGTTTAAAGCTTGTCTTAGAGCAGCATTCGATGAAGGCTATTTGTCTATAAATTATGCTTCAAAAGTAAAGTCTTTTGAACAAGCTGAAAGCCAACGAGAATATTTAACTTACAAAGAGCTTCAAGCTCTTGCAAATACAAATTGTAAATACAGCGTTCTCAAAAGAGCTTTTATTTTTTCATGCCTTACAGGTCTAAGATGGTCTGATATTAATACAATGACCTGGAGTGAAGTTCGAGACGAAGATAACGGTATTAGTAGAGTTAACTTCCGTCAAGAAAAAACAGATGGTGTTGAATATCTTTATATTTCAGAACAATCAAGAGATTTACTTGGTGAAAGACAGCATCCTTCAGAAAGGGTTTTTAAAGGTTTAAAATATGGCGTAGTCTATAATAATGAAATTGTGCGTTGGTGTAACAGAGCCGGAATTTCAAAACACATTACCTTTCATAGTGCTAGACATACAAACGCAGTTCTTTTACTTGAAAATGGAGCTGACATTTACACTGTTTCAAAGCGATTAGGACATCGAGAGATTCGTACCACAACGATTTACGCTAAGATTGTCGATCAAAAAATGAAAGAAGCCGCAAGTTTAATTCCTGAAATACAATTATAATTATGTACACAAATTTTATCACATATACAGTTATAGGTTTTATAACCTTAAATATCATTTTTCAAACTATAATTTATATTGGATATAATCAGAAATTTGTTTTTGAATATCTTTCAAATGAAAAAAGTAGTTGGAACCCAAATATTGATAGAATGAAGCTAGCAACTTCAATACTATTTATGCTCTTTTCCATTTTTTTAATCAATTCGATAATAAAAAAAGAAGCTCCTGTTTATGGAATTATTATTGTAAATACAGTTCTACCAATACTTTCTTTATTAATTTACTTCATTTTAAATAAAACTAACACAGAAAAGAAAAATACAATTGATTTTGAAATAGTTGAAAACAAATATGACTTTAAAATTAATCTAACAAAAGAAGATTTAGCAAGAACCTTCGATATTCTACTAAAAAATGATATAATAAAAAATATATACGATTTTGATTCAATTCCTGATAAAGAAAAATTCATTGATATTCTTATCTCTGGAAAATTACCTGAAGAAAGAATATTTAAATTAGAATTGGATAATATCCAAACAAAATTTATATATGAAAAAATTAAACTAAATAGTAAATTATTTACACTTGAAAAATTTTTAATGATTTTTGGAAATAAAAATCCTAAAGCTACTCCAAATTCAATCACTACATCATCAAATAAATCTATAAATGAAACACCTAAAAATATTGAAATTTTAAAGAATTTATTCTAAAAGGTTAACATTCTACAAAAAAGGTTAACACTAATAAACCTAATAACTTTTTTATTTTTTTCCATTACTTCTTTTGCTGTCATAATCTTAAAAATAGACAGCAATGGAAAGCAACGACGTAATTTTACAAAAGCTAAATCAATTAGAAGTTTTAATTGTTAGTACCGCTAAACAAATCTTTACGGTTGAAGATTTAATCAACTATACTGGATTCTCTAGAAGCTACATTTATAAATTAGTACATAAGAGCATAATCCCCTATTCAAAACCAAATGGTAAAACACTGTTCTTTCAAAAAAATGAAATTGATGAATGGTTATTACAAAATAAATCAAACTCTATTTCTCAATTAGAGCAAAAGGCAATTGATTATACGAACTCAAAAAATAATCGATAAAACAAGATAATTATCTGTTTTACACATTGTCTTTTATACATTAAATTAAACTTGATAGAGTTTTGAAGAACACTATATACATAAGAAAACCAAATCACATTTTAACTGCTCGATTTACCTTGTCAACTATTGAATATAACATCATTTATTTCATTATTGACGAGCTTATGAAATCGCAAAGTTCAGATGTAAACATGGTTTATTCCGAACAAGAAATAGTAATTGAATTAAAAAAAATTGAGAAAAACCGAAATTATAGTCGAGTAGAAAGAGCAATAAATACACTGGGATCAAAACAAGTTAAATATATTTTAAACATCCCAAATAAAAATAAAAGTTCACAACAAGTTGAAATTAATGTTACCTCTTTAATTAGTGGACTCAAGTATGTCAAAAACTCAGAACGTATATCATTTTTTATTCCTTCTCAAGCTTGTAAATTTTTTTGCTATTTAGGTGGTGGATATACTTCAATTCAAAAAACTATAATTATTGGATTAAGCTCTATTTATAGTAAAGCATTGTATGAATTATGCTGTAGATGGAAAGATAAAGGAGGGTATAATTGTCGTATTGAAGATTTAAAAATCGATCTTGGAATAGAAAACAAATACAAGCAAATTGCACATTTCAGACAAAGAGTTTTAGATGATTCTATATCAGAATTAAAAATGAAAGCAGATTTGTATTTTAGTTATTCTTTAAAAAAATCAAAAAGAAGTTATGACTATATCTCTATTAAGATACATAATAATTATGAAAACAAAAGTGGCTATACTGGTGTAAAGGAAGAACATTACGTATTTGTTTATACATTCTTAAATAGATTCTTTCCTAATTATGAAAGCACAAAAACTCTTGATTACACAGAAGCTCTTGTAAAGAATAATAAAATTCAATTAGCTTACGATAGGTTTATACGTTTGGATGATGATTTTTCAAGTGGTAGAAAGACTAAAAAAGATATTTTCAGTTTATTAATTAACGTAATATTACCAGAACTTGAAATAATAAAATCACACACAAAGTAAGTTAAGTGTGAATAAGTTCTAAACTTCGTCATTTTGTGTGATTTGGTTCGTCAATTTGTGTGATTTAAACATTTAAACTTCGTCAATTTGTGTGATTTACCTTTGTTAACCCCAATAAAATAAGCGCTTAACAACCCTGTACAATAGGTTAACCTATAATTAATTATACAAGTTAAACGAAAAAAAAAAATTTCCTGATGAAAAAAGAAAAAATCAGTTTGGAAAAAGCTCGTAATATCTCGATTGAATTAGTACTTCAAAAAATGAATTATACACCATCAAAAACAATTGGATTTGACATTTGGTACTCAAGTCCCCTACACGATGAAAAAACACCTTCATTTAAAATAAACACCAAAATCAACAAATGGTATGATCACGGGCTTCAAAAAGGTGGAAATACAATTGATTTTGTCGCAATTAAATTTAATTACTCAATTTCTGATGTTTTAAATTTTTTAGAAAGTTATTCAAATGAATCTATTTTTTCTTTTCAAAAGCAAAAAAATATTACTTCCGATTTTATTCAAGCTGAAACTAAAATAAGTATAATTAAAGTAACTGAAATTCAACACTATGCTTTAAAAAAATATTTAGAAAACCGAAAATTTTTTTTCTACGAAAATGAATCGAATTTAAAAGAAGTTCATTACGAAGTAAGCGGAAAAAAATATTTTGGAATTGGTTTCAAAAATAATATTGAAGGCTATGAAATTCGTTCCAAATATGCCAAAATATGTATAGGTAAAAAAGATGTCTCTCTATTGGTAAAAGGTTATAAAAACAAATTAAGAATTTTTGAAGGCTTTTTTGATTACTTATCGTTCCTAAATAAATTCAAATCTGATTCCGATTTTTTAATTCTAAATTCAATAACCTTAATTAATCGTTGCGATGAAATTTTATCAAAATATGATGAAATTGAATTGTTTTTTGATAATGATGCAGCAGGAAATGAACAAACAAAATTGACACTTGAAAAATTTAATAATGCAATAGATTGTAGAGCATTTTATAAAGATTTTAAAGATTTAAATGAGTGGCTTTTGAATACTACTTCTTAAGTGTATTCTCAAATACGCAAGACGGAACGGAGTTAACACTCCATTCTACCAATAAATACGACATTAGTTTTTATAAAAAATGGATTAAAAGTGGAATTTTTAATTTAATTTATTTATTATCAAATATTTAATACATGGAAAATCATTTTAGAATAAAAGGTGTTTTATCTGAACGATGGGACAATTTAAAGAGCAGGTTTGGTTATAGAAAGAATCCTGATTTGTTAGATGATATATTAACTTTTTTTGAAACAAATCCAGTTAATCCTAAAGAAAAATTTGGAGGTTTGTTGCAGGATGTTTTAAACAAAATGGATGAATTTAATAAAGATAATAATCGAGTTATTGCAGTTGTTAGAAAAATAGAAAGTGATAAATTAAATCCAATTTTTAGAGCAGTAACTCAAGACCTAGACCATAAACTAAATGTTATAAAAAAATGTGTTTATGATGAAGATAAATTATATAATAACTCTTCACAAAATGTTACAAATATAGAACCAAAGACTAACGAAAAAGAAATAGAAAATGTTATTAAAAAGTATGAAGAAAAATTAAAATACCAAGATAATTTGTATAAGCTTTTAGAAAAAAGTAACGAAGACAATCAGAAAAAAATGAGTTCCATTTGTAAAAATCTAAATGAAATAAAGAATAAATATTCTGTAGAAAAAGGAACATTTTCTAAACCAAAAATTGTTCTTGAAATTTCAGAAAAAGAATTTTTAGAATTAATAAAATATTAAACTACGGTTGATTTTTTAATCGTGAATTTTTCTAATACTTTCATGTATTCTTGTTTTGAAATTTGTTGTTTTTGCTTGAACTTTTCTTCGTATAAATCAGCAAAATAGAGTTTAAAATAAATTAAAACAAAAGCATTTAACTCGTTGTTGGACACATAATTATTCATCATTTTTAAAAATTCAAGCGGGATATCAATTTGCTTATTTTTAAAAAGCTTTTCTATTTCCATTGTGAATAAAAACAATAATCCATTATAACTCTTATGATCCTCAAAAATATCTTTGAGGATTTGTTCTCTATCGTCTTTGTCTAATTTTATTAAAATTGAACTAAATATGGAGTTCATTTTAATATTTAGACTTTCTTCAACTGAAGCTCCAGGTTTGTTGTCTTGAATAAAACTTACAGATAAAGCTTCACTATCTTCATTGAAAACTGGCTTATTAAAATCTTCAAATAACAAATAGTTTAAGATTTTTTGAAATACTCTTTTCCCTTTCATAGATACAAAAAAATGCGTGAGACATTAGCCAACCGAAATAGAGGTACTAGGAGACCCAACAAACAGAAGACTACGCCCACGCAAGTATTATGCACAGGCGTAAGCCTATTAATTCATTGGTTTGTTTAGAAGATTCCTAGTTTTCTATTTCCAAGATTAATAGCTTACGCGATTAAATATTTTCGAACTGTAAAATTATTAAAAGTTAATTCAATTAGCTAATAATTTTTCTTTCCTTTAGTTTCTTTTGTTAATAACTAGTTTAAAACTTATCTTACAATAAACTGATTAATTTATTAAATTTGAATTCCCCCTACCAACAAAACAAGTTTAATAACTTAAGCTTGTGAATTATTTATTTATTTAGATTATAAAAATCATTTTTGTAATCATTAATAAAAATTAAATCAAAATTTATAACTCAAATTGATGCTACCGATAAAGTCATAGACTAAATGGTTTATGAGTTGTATGGGTTAACACAAGAAGAAATAGAGGTTGTTGAGAATTGTTAGGTCATGGATAAATTAAATTTCTTATATCATTATAATATTACTCTTCCTAATCGAATAAATCCGAAAGGAAAAAAAATCAGAGGAGTTAAACCTATTATATATGAAACGTATTATGAATATAATTTTGAAGATGCATTAACATTTTTAGATGCATTCGATATAAACATATCAGAGCTTTATCAAGAAAATAACAATCCTATTTTTACTGATTATATATACAGAGGTCATAAAGATTCGACCTGGGAATTGCTCCCTAGTATTTATAGAAAAGGAATTAATGAAACAGAACAAGAATATAGCGGTAGAATTAATATTTACAAATCAGGTAATGGCAATTTACATGGTAAAGAAGTAACAGCTTTTGTAGATTTTATTAAAGGAATGGATTCACTAGGATTCGATATTACAGACGAGTCTTTCGATTTAATAAATATAAATAACAAAATCAGCAACTTTAATGGAACAAATTATAGAATTCATGAAAGTCAAAGTTTTCCTAAAAAAGAGCAATTAAGCGAACTCGCATTAGCACAGCATTATGGTGTAAAAACTAGGTTACTTGATTTTACAGAAAATCCGTTGATAGCAATATTTTTTGCCTCTGAAAGTTGTTTTCCTTTTGAAAAATTAAATAAAGAAAATACAAAGAGAATTGGAATATGGGTTATTCCAAAATTATTAATTGAAGCTATAAAACATATTAGATATATCGAGTATATAGATGTAAAAAAATTTCAAAATGAATACATTAGAGCACAAAAAGGTGTTTTTATAAACTATTTTCCTCCGGTAAATAATTTAATTGGTAATGTAAAAAATATAGAAAAATCAACTTTTCTTGATATAACATATACTTTAGACAAATTACTATCAGATAAATATAACAATGAATTTTTGGATAAATTAATTATTGAACATATTGGAAAACCAATGCTTTTCACATTACCTCATAATGAATTAGAACCTATAGCTAAAAAACTAAACCAATTAAATATAAACTGGGTAACATTAATGCCTAGCCTTGATGGTGTTCAAAAAGAAGTTGAAAGACAAAAAAGTAAACCTTATTCAAATTTAATTTAATCAAAATGGGCAATAAAAAAGCAAATAAGAAATTTGAGTTGGGCTGGGAAAACTACAGAAACTCTATAATTGAGAATAAAAATAAAAGTCAAGATGATTTTGAAAAGTATATTAATATTTTGGCATCAGGTGGTATAATTATATCATTAACTTTTTTAGAAAAAATTGTTACAATAACTCAAATCTCTTTTCTATGGTTTTACATTATTGGTTTGCTATTATTTGTAATAACTCTTTTATCTAATTTATATTCTCATTATAAGTCAATCAACGATTCAGATGAAATTATAAAAGAAATTGACGAAAAAAAATATGATGATATATTTAAGAATATTGAAAAAAGAAATAAACCAATCAACACTCTTAATAAAATTTCAATTTGGAGCTTAATATTAGGAACTATTTTAACCCTAACATTTGTAACAATAAATTTATCAAATATGGACGAAAATCAAACTTTACAACCAAAAGACAACCCCAAAAGTCAACCTGAACCAAATACAGGAAGGATAAACCCTACACCACCTCCAACGATAAAACCAAAAACAAATTAATAAACTATGAGTAGTAAACCGAAACCAAAAGTTGGGCAATCAGTAACGTTGGGAAGACCCAACATTGCACCTAGTAATTCTTTAAAGCCAAGTAACTCAAAACCAAAGGATAAAAAATAGATTAATTTAAAAATTAATGAATTAGAGAAGTTTGTAACAAAAAAAATTTCAACCTTGTAAAGATAATTTCTGAAACTAATTAAAAACATAGAAGAAGAGAATGATTGGGCAAACAATATTGAAGGGAACCCAATTCATATAACCCAAGCCGAAAGTGGTGCAAAGGGTTATTATTGTATGGGTTGTGGCAAAGAAATGCAGGCTGTTAAAAGAAAAATTAAAGAATACAAATCTTATTTCAGACATCATGTCAAAGATGTGGATAATTCTAAAACAGAGTGCGTACATGCTAGTAAAGAATATAGAGAAAAACTAGCATTTCTCTATTTCATGAGAACAAAACAAATTACAGTTCCAGCTGTTTATAAATTTCCACCAAAAGGAGTTGAAGGATTTCCAAATCTTCTAAAAGAAAAAGAAACCATATTTGCTCATAAAGTAGACAAAGAAGTTACTTTTTTTGAAGATGAAGAAGGTGTAATTCATTGGGGGAAAGATGTCAAGGTAGAAGAACGTTATTTATGGATAAGACCTGATGCTGTTTTCTTTGACAAAGAAGGAAAACCTATTTTATTCATTGAATTTGTTGTAACACATAAACCTGATATTGATAAACTCAATAAACTTCAAAGGTTAGGAATAAATACTGTTCAAATTGTAATTCCAAAATTACCTGAAGTCGAATTAGAAAAAGAAATTAGTAAAGTATCAAAAGTTAAATGGACATATAATGAAATCGAATCCAACACCGAATATGTACCAATTTCCGAAGGAAATACAGAAGGAATTCCATCAATTGATGACGACCAAAGAAAGCTTTTTGAAGAATCTTACAAATGTAGAGCAGCGCAAGTTGGAAATCTTATACGGTCAATTACTCGATGTTTGGAATCGCAATTATACAAAAGAGCTGAACGACTCTTTGAACAAGAAATACAGCGAATTGAGAAAGCTACAAGAGAGCATCAATCAAGACTGGATGATATACAAGATGGAATTGAGAAAGAAATATACTCAGAACTTGGAAACAGAAGAGAAGAAATTGACAATAGAAAAGAAGAATTTCAAAAATACTATTCAGGTTTGGAAAAGAGATATAATACGAAGAGAGAACAACTTATCGAAGAAGAAAGTTACGTTGACGCAGAAATCGAGTTCAAATATAGTTTTGGAGAATCTGAAGATACAATACACGAAGAGTTTGAAAGAAAAAGAAGAGAACTTGAATATCAAGAAACAGACCTTGACGCAATGCAAGAAGTCTATCGAAGAGAAGAAAACTCAATTGACAGAGATATTAGAGAAAATAGAGCCATTGAAGATTATTTTGGAGGAACAGAAGAGTCTATTCGAGACAAATTTGAACAACTTGAAAAATCAGAACAAGAAAACTTTGAACAGCTTAGAAAAGGATTTGAATCAGAAATTGCAAATATTGGAAAACTCAAAGCCGACATTGAAAGCGAATTTCGAAGCGACATTGAAAGGAGATACAAACAAATTGCTAAACGAGTTGACAAAAGAGATGTACAAGGAGGAGACGAGTTGTCCGAAAGAATTAAAAGCATACTTGAATTACGGGGATTATTCGACAGCTATACTAATGGTCAAGCAGCAATCGAAAAATATAGAAAAGGAATACAACTCATTAAAAATGGAACTTGGAAAGAATGGAATTGATGAAGAATGGTTTATGGAGAGAGTAAATAGATTCTAGTAAAAAAATCTTTGTAATATGAAAAAAGAATATTTATACTTAAATGGTCAAAAATCAGTAGAGGTTGAATATAATGATGATATTGTAAACAATGTATATATTGATGGTAAAATTCATGATTTTAAAGAAGAAAAAAATCCAAACAAATTAGACTATGCTAATGCTGTAAAGCGCGAAAAATATAGAGCTTTTTTAAATAATCAATTCGAAAATCTAATTGTATTATCTGGAGCAGGATCTTCCATTGGAGTTGGTAAAAATATCTTTGAAAATAATAAGGAGGTTGAGCGAAAGGGGAAAATAATGTCCGAACTATGGGACGAAGTTGAGAAGGAATTGACAAAACCAATTTTAGATAGATTTTGTAAATTAGTTACTTATAAGGAATTTAAAAGTGAAGAAGAAAATGTATACTTAAAAAATCTTGAACGATTATTATCATTAGCGAATATTGCAAAAGATTTTGTAACTGATAATATAGAAGAAAGCGATGACATTAAAAAAATTGACATAAAAAAAATCATAATAAAAATCGAAGGGATTATTAAAGAAAATTGTACTTTAACATTACCTGATGATGCACCTCATTTACTTTTTTTAGAGAAAATAACAAAACGAAAGGTAACTTTACCAAGGGTAAAAATATTTACTCTTAATTATGATACTTTATTTGAACAAGCAGGCAAAAGAAAAAATTTTACAATAATTGATGGTTTTTCTTTTTCACACCCTAGAATATTTAGTGGTAGAAATTTCGAATTAGACATTGTTTCTAGGAATCTTAGTCGTGTAAAAGAAGAAGATAATTTCATTCAAAAAGTATTTCATTTATACAAACCACATGGTTCTGTTGATTGGTCAAAAGGAGACAATAAAATTTTTCAAATGGAAAATGTTGAAAATCCTTTAATGATATTTCCAAAAGACAGTAAATATGAAAGTTCATATGAACAACCATATTTTGAAATGATGTCTCGTTTTCAACAAAATTTAAGAACTGAAAATATAATACTTATCTGTATTGGTTTTAGCTTTAATGATAAACATATAGTAACCGCAATAATTGAAGCTTTAGAACAAAATCCAAGTTTTCAATTAGTTATTGTGAATAAAGGAATTGACGAAAAATCAAATAGCCTAAAACCTTTTATTGAAGCTGCAAAAAAGCATAATAACATTGTATTAATTTCTGAACTATTTATGGATTTTGCAACTAATTATCCTGACTTAAAATCATATAATCAAGAAGACTCTAAAAAGATTATCCTCAACTTAAATCAAATAACTAATGAGTAATAATCCTTTCAATCATAGTCATTTCATTGGTTATATAAATCAAGTAAATCCTCAATTTGTTAAGGTTCATTTTCCTTCATCAATTTTAATGAAATCTTTTACATTTTATGGAGAAGAATTAAAAGGTGGTTTAGTAGGCAATTATGTTGTAATTGAAGGTGAAAAATTTGGTTTTTTAGGTAAAATATTAGAATTAAGCTTACCTGAAAAAGAGAGATTAGAATTAAGTGAAAAATCATTTAGTACTAAAGAATTTCATCCAACAGGAAAAATTGAAATAATGCTTTCTTTTGAGTTATTTAATCCTTCTAAAATTGATAAAGGGCTTAACTCTCTGCCAATGATTGGAGCTAAAGTTTTTATTTGTTCTTCAAATTTCATAAAAGACTATTTTAAAAAATTTGGTGTTAAAAACGACTACGAAGGCACTCCTCCTACTATAAATTTAGGTCATCTAACTTATGACAAGTCCACAGTTGTAGAATTATCACAACAGGCATTATTTGGAAGACATTGTGCAGTTGTAGGGACAACTGGTGGTGGTAAAAGTTATACAGTAAGTAAATTAATTGAAGGCATTACTAACAATAAAAATAAAGCTATTATTATTGACCCTACTGGGGAATATTCGAATTTCGATAATGATACAGTAAAATCAACTGCTCCTCTAATTCTTTCAAGTGATTCTTTTTTACATTACACAAATCTAACAATTTCAGATTTATTTGTATTATTAAGACCTTCTGGTCAAGTACAAGCACCAAAGCTATTAGAAGCTATAAAATCACTTAAAATATTACGAATTTTAGAAAATAATATTGATGGAGATTTTATTATCAAACCTGACAATAATACTTATTCTATAAAAATAACAGAAACTTTAAGAGAAAACATCTATATAAAAGATAACAATATACTCAAAATGGGGCAATTAATGCGACCATTTAACAGAGTTTACAATAAATTTATTGAACAAATCGAAGGAATTAATTCAAATTTTGATATAAAATGTTTGAGTTTACAAATAATAAAAGAGTGTGTTTTTGATGTTGACAGGACTGATAGTAAAAAATGGGGAGGTAATAATGATTCGCACTTAAATAACTGTATCAGCCTAATTCTTAGAATAAATAATTTACTTAACAATCCTGATTTTAAAAGACTATTTGGTTTTGACAAACAAAAAAATGATAATTCAGAACTAATAGATGGAATCAATAATTTTTTAAATAGCGATAAAAATTTATTACGAATTGGTTTTGAAAATGTAAGTTTTGATTTTCAAGCAAGAGAAATTTTAGCAAATGCAATTGGAAAGTTTTTATTAGAATTAGCTAGAAAAAATAATTTTAAAGAAAGACCTTTAGTTCTATTTATTGATGAAGCTCATCAATACTTAAACAAAAAAGTAAAAGATGAATATTTTGAGGCAACAGAATTAAATTCTTTTGATAGTATTGCCAAAGAATGTAGAAAATATGGTTTGTTTTTATGTATTGCAACACAAATGCCAAGAGATATTCCAAATGGTACATTAAGCCAAATTGGAACATTTATTACTCATAGATTAATAAATTATCAAGATAAAGAATCTATAGCAAACGCCTGCTCATCTGCAAATCGTGATACTTTATCCTTCTTACCTGTTTTGGGTTCAGGAGAAGCCATTTTAATGGGTGTTGACTTTCCAATGCCAGTAATGTTAAAAGTTGAAAAACCTGAAATAACTCCTAATTCCAACACACCACAATTTTAGCATTTATGGAAGTAAATATTAGTTCAAATACACTGTTTCATTTTACCAATAAAAAAAATTATTTATTAAGTATTCTGAAAAATGGTTTATATGTTAGGTATAGTTTAGAAAACTATCAAAACCTCATTAACAATAAAGCTGAAATAGTATTTCCAATGACTTGTTTCTGCGACATACCATTATCTCATGTGAAAAATCATACAAAAACTTATGGTAGATATGCTATAGGACTAACAAAAGATTGGGGAATGAGGAATAAAGTAAGTCCTGTTATTTATGCTTATCCAAATTCTGAAACAACTCAAACTCTAAATTACGTTTTTGATAACATTGAAAGTTTCTTTGATATAAATAAAGAAGAACTTAAAAACATAAAATTATCAAAAAACACTGCAAAAATTTTTGAGCATTATGATAATAGAGAAAAAGAATTAGGTAAAAAAATTAGTTCAGTTCATAATAATCTTTCAAATTTTATCAGATATATTAAACCGTACGAAGGTAAATTTTTTAGAGATGAAAACTATTTAAAAAACAAAGTTAAGTTTTATGATGAAAGAGAATGGCGCTTTACTCCTTCTCGAGATTTTCTTTTAGATAAAAAAATTAAAGACAGCTATTCAAGAGAATACTTTATTGATCCTATAAGAAGAAGAGCTCTTAATATAAAACTTGCTAAACATATAAAATTAAAATTTGAGCCTAAAGACATAAAATTTATCATTGTAGAAAATGATATAGAAATTCCAGAAATGATTAACCAATTGGATATGATTTTTGGGAATAAGGCAACTTCAAATGAACTAAAGCTTTTGAGTACTAGATTGATATCAATGGAACAAATTTTAGAGGATTTATAAATATAAAATAATAATATGTCAAATAATTTTAAGCTATTAGCAATTAGACCTTTAAAAGATTGTGATGGACGATTTTTAAAAAATTTAGAAAAAGGAACTATATATAAATTCTATAATGAATATACTTTTAAAGATTCAAATGGTAATGAAATTAACACAGGTCTTGAAGATGTCTCGTCAATAACCCATTCCTCTAAAGTCCCTGTTGATTTTTATCAAATAAAAAACAATGGAAATGCAATCAATATTAATGTAAGTGCTTTAGTTGGAAAAAATGGTTCCGGAAAGAGTAGTTTACTGGAGCTCTTATATGCTAGTTGTTATAGAATAGCTTCAAGAAAAAGAGTATTAGAAGGTGACGAACACGGTTTAATCCCTATAGAATTTATTCCTTTTGACCCAGTAAAGCAACGAGAATCAAATAGAAAATTAAATGAAATTAAGAGATTAATATCTTCAATTAATGTTGAAATATTTTACTCAATAAATGAAAATATATATTGTGTCAATATTTCAAAAAAACTAGGAATTATTCATAAATTGATAGAAGGTAAAGATGATGGTTTATCTAAATGGCTATCAAATGAACCTATAGAAAAATATTTAAAGTATATATTCAATGATGCTTTTTTTTATAACATTTCAATAAACTATTCACTTTACGGATTAAATGATAATATTTTAGGTGGTTGGATTAGAGAACTTTTCCATAAAAATGATGGATACCAAACTCCCTTAGTAATAAATCCATTTAGAACAAATGGAAATATTGATGTCAATTCAGAATTACATCTTGCTCAAACAAGATTTTTCACTAATAGTATTTATACAATTGAAAATAGTACTGTAAACGATAAAAATGTTGGAGCAGTAAAATTTAAACTTGATTTAATTGAATCTTATTCAGTTGAAAAAATTAATATTAACACTCATTTCACATCATATAAATCTAAGTTTAGTTTAAGCGAAAAAGGATTTATTTGTAAAATCTACAACATGTTTTACGATTTAAATCTTAGCGAAGATGAAATCTATACCCCTACAAGTGGAAGTTTAAGACAACAATCTAATTACATATTTTATAAAATTTTAAAGATTTCAAAAAAATATAAAGAATATAATAAATATGAAATTTTAAAAGAATATGAAATAAATCTTGATGAGTTTAATAATTTTTTATCTGTTCTTTGTAAGGATAAAAGTCATATAACTTTAAAACTACGTCAAACACTAAATAATTTACGTTTCAATTGGTTTGATGTAAAAGAAGAAGCAAACTCATTAAATTTTAATACTGATTCAAATTTTGACTCTAATATAGATTTTAGTGATGAATTTAACTACACTATATCACTAACTGAGCTAATAAAAATTATCAAAAAAGCAAAAGAAGAAAATGATTCTTTAAAATATGAAGAATTAATTCCTTTGGGGTGTCATAATATTACCTTATATATAATCAATAACAAACAAAATCCATCTGATTTAACTAATATGGTTGAATTAAGTTCTGGAGAGCAACATTTTATATTTTCAATACAATCGATTCTTTATCATTTAATAAATATTAACTCTGTTTTTGAATCTGAAAGTCCAAAAATTAAATATAAATTTGTAAATATTATTTTAGATGAAATAGAATTGTATTTCCATCCCGAATTTCAAAGAAGTTTTGCTTATGAATTACTAAAAAGAATACAAACATTATCAATACCACACATTGAAAGTATTAATATTCTATTTTGTACTCATTCACCATTTATTTTGTCAGACATTCCAAAAGAAAACACATTAAAATTAGATAATGGAAAAATAATTTCTGATGCAAATAGTCGTAATACACTTGGTGCAAATATTCATGATTTATTAGATAATGATTTTTATTTAATCAAGGGTTTTATGGGAGAATTTATAAAGGATAAGATTTTTTCTTTGATTAACTTTTTAAGCCCTGAAGATAAAAACAAGCACATATCTATATTTAATTATGAATGGGATGAAAAAAAGGCATTTGATTTTATTGAATTAATAGGAGAGCCTATTTTAAAAGGTACATTAAAAGAGCTGTATTTTAAGCTTTATAATGATGAAATTGATGCAGAAATCCAAAGGCTTACAAATTTAAAAATCAAAAAAGAAAATGATTACAATAAATAAGTTACAAGTAGAAACCCAAATTAAGAATTTTAAGTCTGAAATTGATGAACATCATAATAAAGCTCTTCAAAACTTAAAAAATCTACTTAATAATAATAAGCACCTAAAATCTAAGGAATCAAGTTTTTTAAGATTAATAATTCGAGAGTTCAAAAAGAGTAATTTTGTTTCTTTTCCTTTAAATGATATTGAAAATTTAATTAAAAAAATAGGCGAAATACCTCCCAAACGTAAAATAAAATTTGCAGGAAAGTCAAAGGAGACTTACTTAAAAGATGAAATATTAAACACACTTGACTATTCGGGAAAAAGAACTTTTTTTTATCCCAAATACTTTCAGAGTTTAGGAATAAAATCTTGTGTTTATTGTAATTCTCAATTGACAATCACAATTCAAAAAAATAAAAATTTAAATGAATATAATGCTAAATTTCAAGTCGATCACTATTATCCTAAAGACAAATACCCATATTTAAGTATTGCTTTATTTAATTTATATCCTGTATGTGCCTCTTGTAATCTTGCTAAATCAAATAATCTTATTGATTTTAAACTTTATGATAATCAAACAAATATTAATCTATTTCATTTTCAATTAAACAAAGCTAGTAAAGCAAAATTTTTAATCACTAGAAATATTAATGATTTAAAGATTGAATTTAAAAAAAATGGAACTAGCTCCTATGATGACATATTTAATGTAAATGAAATTTATCATACACAAAAAGATATAGCAGAGGAAATAATCTTAAAAGCGTTGGCTTACAATCAAACTTATAGAGAAGACCTAAAAAAGATTTTTAGAAGCCATAGAGTTAATGATAATCTTATTAATAGACTTATTTTAGGTAATTATTCAAATCCAGAAGAAATTCATAAAAGACCTATGGCAAAATTTATGCAAGATATAGGTAAAGAAGTAGGACTGATTTAAAAAAACATATAAGAAAAAATAAATTTCATTGAGCATTCATTGAGCCAACCTCAAAACCCCACATAAACAAAGATTGCATTACATTTTGTATCGGCAAATAATGTATCGGAAAGTAAGTTCAATATAGCAATTAGTCAATGTGGTAATACAGCCATTAGTTGATTTAACAATTAGATATTCTATAATTTTAATCTTTTTTTTATAAAAAGCTATTTTACAATTACTTGACAACATTTTTACAATATATAAACAAATTTGTTTACATTTATACTATGAGTTTTCAATTAGAAAAATATAAAGGTATTCATCCAGGAATCATTTTAGAGCGGTTATTAGCTAAAAAAGAGATTTCTCAGCGTCCTTTTGCCCTTTCTATAGGAGAACATCCACAAGCCGTTAATGCTATCACAAAAGGAAGAAGAAGCCTTAATACTGCATTAACTTTAAAAATAGAAGCTGCTTTAGGTTTAGAAGAGGGGTCATTGGCATTTCTTCAAACCTATTACGAAATTGCTCAAGAAAAAAAGAAAGCACTTCACACTCCTAACCTATCCAATTTACGAAAATCACTTTTTTGGGATACTGATATTACTAAAATTGATTGGGATAAACAATGTAAAGCAGTTATTCAACGTGTTTATGAAAGAGGTAATGAAACCGAAAAGCAAGAACTTATTAATTTTTATGGACAAGAAAAGATAAATGTAGCTCTATCTACAATATCAAGAGACCTAAATCTAATTAATAAAAATAAAATGTAGATTGGATTTTATAAAAAAAGCTAATTTAATTAACACCTTTTGTACACCTCTACCCTCTTTAACCCTTATGAATAATGAGAAAAAAGATATTGTATCGGGAAGTAGAATCATTAAATAATAGTGAAAATAAAATTGATTTAACAACCTTTTTTGTAATGCTTAACCCAAAAATAAAGATTACTTAAATCATTTAATTGCTATTTTTCTGATAAGAATAACAAAGACCTTTCAAAATTAAGCAAAGGAGACAGAGTCCAAATTATTGGTAAATGTGTCGGATTATCGATAACATCAGTAATTATTAAGAAATGTGAACTTTGGGAATAAATATTAATTTTAAATCTATATATTTGCTCAGTCCCTACCAAAAATCAAGTAATTACATTACAGTTTTTGGAAAACCATTTATACATAAATAAATATTGTAAAACATTGACTTTAATAGTTGTAATGCTTTACAATTTTTGTATGGCACAAAGTCTCCCAAGCCCTCAGACTCCGCAACCTTTCCAATTTCAAAATTACGGTACTCAAAACTTTAATCCATCGAGCAATTATAATCCTTCAACGATTGGCTCTTTATATTCAGGAACGAATGACCAAAATAATGTTCACAGACAAAACCAACAAATCATTAACGAAGTAGCAATTCATCAGAAACAACAAAGAGCGTTTCAGGATGAATTGAAAAAAGAGCTTTCAAACTATAGTTTAAGTATTAAGTACGATTTACCAAGTTATGAAATACTAAAGGAAGCTAAACTTTACAGAGATACTTACATCAAGATGCTTGATTTGAATGTAGAGAATTATTCGGTTAAAGATGTCAATTTTAATATTGAGAACACTTACTTACAAAATCAACTGGATAAAGCAGAGTTTGATAAAATCATAAAAGAAGGCGGAGACTTTCTACTAGCTAAAATGAAAGAGCTTGGTTATGATACTAACAATAATGTAGCCAAAAACTATATGCTTTTCCAGTTCTTTTCAGAGTCTTTACAATTGACTAATGGTAAAAAGCATTTACCTTTCAAATACGACTTTGAAGACTACATGGGAACAAATGATTTTTCAAAAATGTTTGTTTCAAAATTGACAAGTACAGGAACAGGTCAATGCCACTCTTTACCGCTATTGTATTTGATTTTAGCCGAGCAAATAGATGCAGAAGCTTTTTTGTCAATGTCTCCAAATCATTCCTTTATCAAGTTTAGAGATGAGAACAACAAATGGTATACTATCGAGCTAACGAACGGAATGTTTACAGCACCATCTTTTATTTTAAATTCGGGGTATATAAAAGCCGAAGCACTTCAAAATAAAATTTACCTACAAAACCTAACCAAAAAGGAATTACTTTCTAACTTTTATGTTGACTTGGCAAATGGCTACATTCATAAATTCGGATACGATGAATTTGTAGGAGAGGTTATAGAAAAAGCGTTACAGTTATATCCTAATAATATAAATGCTCACATGATTAAGGCTAATTACTTGGCTACTCGATTTGAGTATGTTTGCTTTCAACTAAAAATTAATCCAAGAGACCGTAAACAACTTCAAAACATTAGAAACTACCCAAGAATAGTAGAAATGCTAAAAGAAGTCAATGATTACAATAGGTTAATTGATGATTTAGGTTATGCAGAAATGCCGGCAGAAGCATACGAGGCTTGGCTATCTTCATTAAATGAATTGAAGAACAAGCAACAAAGTGAGCAATTTAAAAATCAATTTAAAGTTAAAACCATTCAAAAACTAAAAGACTAAATGAAACACTATATTCTTTCTATAACGCTATTTTTAGCATTGATTGGTAAAAGTATAGCTCAAGAGCAAAAAAACTTGTTTGAGAGCAGTTATTCACTTTTAAATGAAATGTTGCAGGATGAAAGTAAATACAGTTTCAAGAAAGCGGTCTTTTCAGTTGAAAACGCTTATTTCGATGGACGGCTAGATACTGTTTTTATCAATGATGAAATTGACCTGCTGACAAGATTAAGTAAATCATTGATTCAAGATAGATTTTTAGCCTATTTAGAAAAAGATAAACCTACAGTCAATAAATGGGCTTCGGTTTATCAGATAATGAATGATACAATCCCAATTTACATTAATGACAAACTTTACCAGTATCAACCTTTTGGCTATGACTTTAACGATGTATTCGGTCATCAGAGTAGAGAAAACTTATTTGTATCAAAGTTATTAGCTACTCGAAAAGGAAATTGTCGTTCACTTCCATACTTGTACAAAATACTTTGTGAAGAGTTAGGAACTGATGCCCATTTGGCTTTAGCTCCAAACCATGTTTACATCAAGCATAGAAGCATTAAAGATGGTTGGTATAACACAGAGCTTACAAGTGGAATATTTCCCATTGATGCTTGGATAATGGCTTCGGGATATGTTCACATAGATGCTATTACAAACGGAGTGTATATGAAAGCACTTAACAACAAAGAAAGTATTGCTCTGCTGTTAATTGACTTAGCTGAAAACTACAAAACAAAATATCCAAATAATGACGGACAATTTGTGTTAAAATGTTGTACATTAGCTATTGAAAGTTATTCTAATTTTGCCAATGCTTTACTATTAAAAGCGGAGACAGATAAAAGACTTTTAGCGTTTGTAGCGGACGAAGCAACATTTAATACGAAACTAAAACAATTAGAACAACAATACGCTCACATTCACGAAATAGGCTATAGAAACATGCCAGAAGGCATGTATTTGAATTGGTTAGTTTCTTTAAAAACAGAACGAGACAAATACGAAAACAAAAAACTAAACACTATAAGTAAACAAGAATAATGAAAAAAGTTTATTTACTATTTGCTTTTCTCTTAGTTTGCGGAACAGGATTTTCACAAGACAAACTCTCTAAAGAAGAAAAAGAACGAAGAGAAAAGAATATTGAAGCAGGAAACCCATTTGCCCGATTTGGATACAAAGCCAAAGTAGCTACATTGAGTAAAGGAAAATATTTAGAGTTTCACGACTTAGACAGCATTGTAACCATTGGTTCCGTACGATTTAATGTGTACAAAAATCAAATAGTTGGTCATATTGTTCAAGATACTCTTAACCCTGATGCACAACCTATAGGAGACGTAACAGGTAGGTGGATGTCACCTGACCCTTTGAGCGAGGAGTTTCCTGCTTGGAGTCCTTATAATTTTGTTTATGACAATCCATTAAAATTTATAGATCCTGATGGAAGAGCTCCTATGGGTTATGATGATGATTATGTTTTTGATGAAAAGGGGCATTATGTTAGAACAATTAAAACTAATGAAGAAGATAGATTAGTTATTGAAAATTCAAAAAATCTTAATAGAACTTATTACACTTTTAATGATCCAAAAACTGATGTAGCATCAATTAATAATAAAATAAACGAATTTGGAGAAGAAGCCTTTAGGGCGCACCAATTTGTTTTTGCAGTGGATGAAAGATGGATGCATTTTTTTAAAAATGAATCGAATATCAATTACAAAAGTTACTTCAATAGATTATACTTTGCAGCTACTGAATCTGTTGGTGGAAAAATGGATGCTTCATTTTATTCGTTACCTTTAATGCTGTATTCTGCCAATGAAAATAATTATTATGACCCTACAAAAGATATACTAAATGATAAAGGACCTCTTTTTATTTTCCAAAATGATGGATATAGAGTTTATAACCATTTAGATGCTGGAAATTTCATGTGGGGGCATTTTATGAATGAGATTGGTTTTAATTCAGCTGAAGCTTTAAATTATGCTAAAAAATACAATAAAAATGATTCAAGTGCTGATTTAAACGCAATTTTAAGAGGAGCCACCCTTAATAATACAAGAGGAACTTATGGAGATTTACCTTTAACAAATGATGAAGAAAACAAAGTTATTAAATAAAAGGATTAAAAAGGCTATTATAGTTTTAATAGTAATATTTGCAATATTAAAAATAATTGAGTATTTATACTATAATGTCTTTGATTCTTATTTCAAAGAAAAATTATGGCACGAGCAGATAGAGAAAGCAAAGAAAAACAATAATGAAAGTCAAATTTAAAGTTGATAAATATAATTTAGTACCATTTATTATAATACTATCTTATTATACTTTGAAAAATAGTAATTATTTAAAAAAAATAATTTTAAATCTATTTGGAGATAATAAAGCTCTGTATAATGTTTTAATGTTTTTAATTTTAATTTCGATTTTAATATCTATAACAATTCTATTGTCGAAATATTATAAACAAAAAAAAATAGATGTAATAGCTTTGATAACATTAATTGCTTCTATTATATTGTTTTATTTATGGATTTTCTAATAAAAGTAAGTTTTTGAAAAAATAAGTTTAGTATTTCATTAAGTAAGGGGAAGTATTTAGAGTTTCACGATTTAGACAGCATTGTAACTATTGGTTCGGTACGATTTAATGTGTACAAAAGTCAAATTGTTGGTCATATTGTTCAAGATACTCTTAACCCTGATGCGCAGCCTATAGGAGATGTTACTGGTAGATGGATGTCGCCTGACCCCTTTGAGTGAGGAATTTCCGGAATGGTCTCCTTATACAATGTCATTTGATGATCCGATTAAATTTGTCGACCCAGACGGAAGAGCTCCTTTAGATTATTTTGATAAAGAAACAGGTAAATATTTAGGTAAAGGTGGAACAGATGAAATTAGGTTTATAGATAAAAAAGATTGGGACAAAGGAAACCTTAAAAATTATACTACAAGCGGAAAAGATATAAGTAATAAAGCAGCTGAAAAGGTTGTAATGCATTATGCCCAATTTACTGATAAAAAAGTTTCAGAACCATTTAAAGTATCTATTAATAGTAATTTTAAGCAAGTAACTTCGTTCAACTCTGAAACAGGAGAAATAACTTATCATTTTCATAAACCTGCTTTTGGAGATTTTATAAAAAATAGATATGACATGATTAATATGTGGGAACATGAAGGTTTTCAGCACGGTAATGATCATATAAAATTATGGAACACAGAGAAGAGAAAATATTCCTATGCACAAGATGGTAATAATTTTGAAGTAAATGCTGTCTCACATCAAATTCAATCCTCAAGTTGGTCTAAAACAAGTATAGAATTTAAAAAATACTTGAGCTTTCAATATGGAGGTTTACTACCACCGAGCATTTACAATAGATATTTTAAAGATATTTTAAAGAAATAGTTATGAAAGTAATAACGATTATTTTATTCAGTGTCTTTCTTCCATTTGTAAGTTGTAAGTCATTAAATAACTGCATTTTAAATATGCAATTTGAAAGAGAGTTAGATGGTCCTGGACCAGATTTGTTAACGTTTCAACTAATGAGTGAAAATGAAGATTTAGATAATATTTCTGATGAAATAGAAGTTGTAGAAATAAATTTTGACGAAAAAAGGATGTTCAAAAGTTCTGCTTTTAGTTTATTAAAAATTGAAAAAGGAAATTATGAACTGAAATTGAGCTCTCCTTTTTTTACTTTGTCAGGTTATAATGATGATGATGAAATTTATAAAATTTACAATGAAAGTGATAGATTAATAATTAGATTAATTTTAAATGAAAATGATATTATTGAATTTAAAAAATGTTATTAATCTAAAATATTTTATTAACAATCCAATAAAAGAATTTGATGGTTGGGGCTTAAATATTTTAATTTTAATAATTAGTCTATGCTTTACAAATTGTAATAAAAAATCAAATAATGATTTAATTTATGCTTATTTAAAGCAAGAAAATTGTGATAATTTTTTTTCAAAAAAAATAAAGATTCAAAATTCAGAAGTGTGTTATTTGGATTTTGATTCATCTGATGAAGCTAAAAGAGATTTATCATTATTGAATGAATTCAATCCTAATAATATTGAATTAAATGACGAAAAAAAGATTTACAAGGAAATTGATTTAATTTTTGATACTAATGAAAAAAAAGTAATAAAGTTTAATCTTTATTATTCAAAAAAAGAAATTGAAAAAATAGAAAAAACAGTAGAATATATCTTTATTAAATATGCAAAATATATTAATAAAAATAGTCTTAATAAATACAAAAATATATTTGAAAATTTAACCGAAGAACAAAAGATTGAAATAATTGAAAATAATGATATACTTATAATGATAAGTCCAATTTATGAAACTAAAGTTCCGTTAAATTCTCCTCCTAATTATTGATTAATACTAGTTTTAAAAATCATTTTGGTAACCCGTTTGCCTGATTTGGGTACAAAGACAAAGTAGCCACATTGAGTAAGGGGAAGTATTTAGAGTTTCACGTTAAAGATAATAATTAGAAATGAAGAAAATTTTAATATTACTTTTTTTTAGTATTCTGACTGTTTTTATATACATTAATTATCCATTTATAATTAATGTCCCATCAGAAACGTCAATTGAAATAGTTGATGGAAAAATAGAAACATTTAATAAATTAATTTCTGAGACAAATCAAGAGTGTAAAATGTATTTATTGTTTTCAGAATACGACATGAAAGAATTACCCAAAGGTATGAAGCAAAAAAGACTTTTTTGTTGTAAAGACAGAAAGCTATTAATTAATTTGATGAAGTCTTTTAAATTAAAAGAAACTGGCGGGGATATGGCAACATGCGAGAGTAAATTAATATTTTATATTGATGGTAAGCTAGTGCTATCAACAGCTTTCGTGTTAACAGATGAAATCGTTGGT
This sequence comes from Flavobacterium sp. U410, assembly GCF_053570605.1. Taxonomy (NCBI): domain Bacteria; kingdom Pseudomonadati; phylum Bacteroidota; class Flavobacteriia; order Flavobacteriales; family Flavobacteriaceae; genus Flavobacterium; species Flavobacterium sp. U410. The sequence continues at coordinate 108,911 of NZ_JBSEFI010000004.1, read as the reverse complement.
ATTCAAAACCAAAGTATTGGATGGGCTGAGGTAGAAGATAAAAGTAAAGTGATTGAAATTTTTAAAAAATTTGAACCAGTCAACTTTCCAATTGTGGTTTTTTAGTTTATTTTTTTTTCGATTTTTGGCATATTATACAAAAAGCAAACCCGTAAGGAAATTTTGTCTTTTAGTACCATAAATGATATGTTTTTAGCATTAAGTTATTCTAAAATATTGATTAAACTAAAATAAGTGATTATGTTAAAAAAATTACTTTTATAAATCACAACAGAAGCAACCTTATTCTTTTTCTGAAAAGGAAAAAAATATTAAAAGTTTACAAAAATCAAATAATTGTACTTATGAAGCGAAGTGATGTTTTACTCCAATACGAAATAAAAGAAATTATAGCTATCATAATTACAGGAGGCAAATATGATAAAACTTTTTATCAAGGTTTTCTAATTGAAGTAAACGATGATAATATAGTGATTGAATTAGAAAAAAATAAAAATACAAATCACCCTACTTTAAAATCATTTAAATACGACACTTTTATTTTTGCTACACCATTAGAAAGATACCACTAGAGGGATAGGCGGCAAAGGTTCTAATTCTCGACTAAAAACACTCCATTTTGTATCTTTATACTCGAAAAAAACTTCTTATTAAAGAAAAATCATATTTTGTACCGGTAAATAGTCCCTAAAAATCAAAACTACAATTCATTTTATTTCAGAAGTTCTTCATACTATTTACCTTCACAGATTAGCAGATTTTTTAATGTAAAAACAAAAAGTCTTTTGAAAAGCTTACAATACAACTTTGTGCTACCATTTGTTTTCATTACAAAAGTTCTCCATACAATTTTTGCCCATAAGAGTCATCCCAAACGGTACTCCAAGTAATTTTTAGAAAGGGAAACACTAGTTTTTATTTTTAAAAATAGTATTGAGAAATTCTCTTATCATGCTAAACTTGATTCCGTATCTCATTTTATTTACAAGCAGAAGTCTATAGTAAACCTGACAGCTTTACTATGGGCTTCGTACAGCTTCTGTATATTCCTTCAAACTACTTTATGCTACAACTTAACCGTAAATCATAAAAAAGGGTAAAAATACCTATTTTTTTTATGGAGTAATTTCATACATTTGAATATATTATTTACATAAACAATTATAAACTAATCATTTAACACCATGCGAATCGTAAAAAAATTGATGTTGAAATTATATTAACCTTAATAATATTCTGAAAATACTCAAAAGCAATTGATAAAATACGCTTGAACATTTCAAGAATAATTTAAATTTTAAATACTCGATAGCTGAAAAGAGGAACTAAAGTAAGCAAAATAAAAAGATTATACATATGAAAAATTTAAAAGTCATTTTAGTTGTTTTATCCCTAGCAACACTGGTATCATGTTCTTCATTTAGTGAAGAGCATTATTTTAAAGACAGGGTTACCTCAAGCACCAATGGAGATGTAAATATTGTACCTAATTATTATAAAGTAAAAATTTGTGGGTATTCATTTCTATCCAGTTCTAGATATGTTTCAGGATATTTTGACCAAAATGCAATAAATCTGTATTTTAATGAAATTGTGCAACCTGAAAACGCAAAATTATTTAATACTAAAACAGATGCCGACAACAATAATAGTCTTGTTACAAACGAAGCCGGTAATGAATTAGTAGTTGTTCTTTCGAGTAATGCTAAAGCAGTAACTGAATATATTGGAAGCATTGCTAAAAATCAAAATATTCTTAACTCTATAGCACAAATAACTCAAAAAGAAAAAATTGAAGAAGCTAATGCTGTAAAATCAGAAATTAGTTTTATCACAAATGAAACTCAAAATTTTATTCTCAAGACTGATTTGTATCTTAATGAATTGTCAACAAGAGGAAAAGATAAGGAAAAGCAACAAGTAATTAAAGATTATTTATCCTCAATTAAAGATTAATTATCATGAGAAAAATTACACCTATAGTATTGCTAATTATACTTTGCTCAAGTTGTGTAACTAAATTAAAAGTTACCGTAAAATCAGCTGACAGAGAAGTGGTATTAAAAGAAGCTGAAAAGTATATAAAAGAAGATGTTGAAAGAGGAATCGCTACTCTAGAAAATTTTTATTATAACTGGGATGATAATACTATTTTGGAACGAATTTATGATTATATCCCAAAAGAAGACACTGCAACTTTCCCTGAAGAAAGCAAAGTTGCATTTAAAAACCAATTTGAAAACAGACTTCAACCTAAACTAGATAGTATAAAAAAACTTGCTACAGAAGCTCAAAATTTATATGATACTAATAAAAATTATGAAGCCCTATCAAAAGTAAATTTTGCAGGTAAAATTGTATTTGAAATTCAAGATATTTTAAAAAATTATGAAATAAAAAATCAAAAAGTAGAATTAGTATTTGAAACTATTACACAAACTTCTAAAGCTATTAGCGGAACAGTAAGAACTAAATTCCCGATTCTTGGTGACCCAATGGTTTCTTTTTTAACAAAAAAAGAAAATGATACTATTTGGAAAAGTTGTTATAATAAAACGGTTTCCAGTAATTTTTTCGGTAACGCTGATATAGCTTTTATACTACGTGGTAATCCTCCAGAAAATGAAATTAAAAGTGGCGACTACAATAATAATTTTACCATAAAAGGTGTTAGACTTGATGCTAATGATGCTTCTAACGCATTGTTAACAGGATTAACACAAACCTTAAATTTTGTGGCAAATACTCAAGGTCTTCCTTTAAATATTGGTCAAAAACAAGACCCAAATTATCCGGCTCCTGTTGAAAATGCATTGGTTACCAGTTTAGCCAATGACAAAAACACATTAGAAAATAAAAAACGAAAACTAGCGGATTATAAAAAAATGTTAGTTGAAAAAATCCTATCCGAAAAAATTGATGAAAAAAGAGGAGCTGATTTAACAGCAGCTATTCAGCGCATTGAAACATTTTGGAACACTTTAAAAACAGAATTAAATAAATAGCTATGGAAAGAAATACAGTTTATAAGTTAAATAAAAATCTAGATTTAAAAAACGAAAATTTTCTCGTTAAAAAAGGAACACTAGTCTCTATTTCAGAAAAATTCAATGAAATTGATAATGGTAAACCAACAGTTGTCTCATTAAAATTTGAAAACATAATCGGTGAATATCAATTTGATGAAAAAGAATTGAAAGAATTACTTGAAAAAAATGTTTTTAAATCAGTAGTAACAAAATTCAAGGTTAATGATAGTGTGAAAACAGTTGATTTTGGAAACAATTGTGGCGTAATTGTAGAAATAAAACCAGATGCAATAATGGGATACCGATACATTGTAGTTTTTTCAGGGAAAAGATATATATATTTTGAGAAGCAACTTTCAAAATGTTCATGAAAAGTTCAATAAACATGCCATTGCCCAGCCAATAAAGCTATGATCCCCCCAAATCTCAAATCTTACCTAACAAATAATCATTCAAAAACGATTTGGGGTAATGATACTTGCCTCTAATTTTTACAAACGGAATTTTCCCTTCTTTGCGCATTCTGTACAACGTGCTATCGCTGATATGAAAACGCATTTTTATATCGGCATTGTCTAACCAATCTTCTTCTTTTTGCAACTGTACAAAATAATCCAATGCCCTTTTTATGGCATCTATTTCCTCTTGCATTTGTTTTAACTGCTTATTCATAGTCGTGGGGAAAAACATATACCATAACGGAAAAAATCTTACATTTATTATAGGGATTCTAAAGGAAATACGTTTTTTTTCTGATAAAACCCATTTCTAAAGAAAAGAGATTGTTGGGCGTGCTAAAAACTCATGCTTTGCGACTCCAACAACCTCTTTTGCATTGCCCTTCTCTCTCCAACATTACACAACAACCACACTACCTAAATACGAACTGGTGGCATATTTCTTTTCGTCGGCCGAGGCAAAACCTGCCCATACTTCAACCGTTAAGCCCACTAGTCCCGCAGGAACTATCATGGCTCCGGTTCCGGCACTTCTGTTGGCAACCGCTAAAGCATACAGGGTTGTTTTGGTTGTTGGCTCATAGATGGCTGCAATAAGTTGGTCAGTAGCCACCGCTTGCCCCTGCCCTGAATTGTCTGTCCAAGTAAAGGTTACAGTGTTTGCCACAGTAGAGGCTACCGAACCTGCCTGTACACCCAATAAATCTCCTTTAGAAATTTGCACTTTGGCATATATCATGTCAAAAACAGGATCGTTGTACACCGTGGCTTCTTTCATGTGATAAGACATGGCTTGGTTTAAACGGGTTTTTTCTCCTGTATTGTTGCCATAATAGCGGCTTAGCAATGGATATAACGGATTTAAAAAGGCCGCAACCGTACTAAACTTTAAGCGTTGCAATGCTTGTGTCGGTGTTGCTTCTCGGTTTGCTTTTTTGGGCAAACTGCGCAACACTTCTTTTCCTCTCCAGCTAGCTCCTACTACTGGTCCTACTTTTCCTGAGAATGCACCTAAAATGCCTTTGTTATAAGTTCCCATACTTACAAAAATTAAAAATTAATACTCCTTTTAACAATAGGTTGTGATACTACTGAACGCAAGCCATTTTGTACCGGTTCGGTATCATTAATTGTAATAACTGCAGCACTTCAAAAAATAGTATGCTTTAGCCTTGCGGTGACGGGTTTTGACCGGATTTGACTGAATTTGACCGCTTTTGACGGGTTTTGACCGATAAAAAGGGATTTTTTAGGGGTTTTGTTCGGTCTTTGTTCGGTATTTTTCCTAACCAGCCCGCATAAAACCTAAGATATAAGCACTCAACTCCGAACAAAACCCGAACAAAACCCGAACAAACCTCAGAAGATCTTTTTACAAAAAGTGTATCGGGTTATGGTTTTACGTAAGGAATGTATAAAAACAAGATCTATTTTTGTAAGAAATACCAGAGATAGACACATAAAGAAATCATTGACATCCGTCTTAAAGAAGCGGGTTGGAATGTTAATGACCTTACACAAGTATGCGTGAAGCCTTTACCGATTATGTAAGGGAGCCCTCCTACTCTAGCTCTTGAACACGCTGTGAAGTATTTGAATGAGTTGCGAAATAAAGTGGGACAATTGAGTGCGTAGTTTATCTACATTTAGAATAGTATTGAAAAGTTTATGGAATATGATTTTTTAGGATTTTTTGTTAATAACTCATTTACAATTTCTATTTTATTAGATGAATTTATTTACTAAATTTGAGTTCCCCTACCAACAAAACAAGTTTAATAACTTAAGCTTGTTAATTATTTATTTTATTAGATTATAATATCATTTTTGTAATCATTAATAAAAATTAAATCAAAATTTATACCTCAAATTAATGAAACAGATAAAGCCATAGACCAAATGGTTTATGAGTTGTATGGGTTGAGTGAGGAGGAGATTAGTATTGTGGAGAATAGTTAAGAAGATGCATCTGATAATTCTGTTATTTGTTATATTATTTATATACACATTCTTTCATTTGATAAATTTTATTGTTAATAAATATCTATTTAATATGAAAAGATACTTATATGACTGGAGAATAATAATTCTAACAATTATTGTAATAGCAATTACTTGTTATGGATTAATAGTTTTGAATTTTTATATTGAAAGGCCTTATCACGATGAAAAAGGCAATTTACAATATTTAGGAACTTTTGGTGATTTAGTAGGAGGATTATTAAACCCAATTATAGCAATTCCAGCTACTATTTTAACTTTTTTAGCTTTTTGGGTTCAATTTAAAGCAAATGAACAGCAAAAAACAGATTTAAAGATTGAGCGATTTGAGAATAAATTTTATGAGATGCTTCAGATACATAGAGATAATGTTAATGAAACTTCTATAGGGAAATCCTTAGCAGGTAGAAAGTCATTTATTTCAATGTTCAAAGAATTAAAATTTACTTATCACTCAGTTAAATGGTTTTATGATACTCAATACAAAAATAGATTAACTGAAAAAATAGATGATGATATTATTTACAATATTTCTTATTTAATTTTCTTTTTTGGTATTGGTAATAATTCTTCTTTGATAGTTAGAGATCTAATTGGTGATAAATATTTGATTTTTTTTGATTGTGTTGAAATTTATCTAGAAGGAGTTGTAAATATTTGGAAAAAAGAGTCTTCTAAAAAAATGCCAATAGCAGTAAAAATAGATGATCATAGTGATTTTTATCTAACTATCAGTTACATTCCTTTTAATGGTCAAATGTCAAAATTAAGCCATTATGTAAGACACCTTTTTCAAATGGTAAAGTTTGTAGATGATGCGGACGAGAAAATTTTTGATTATGAAAGTAAGTATAACTACATTGCTTCTATTCGTTCACAACTCTCAGCACACGAACAATTATTACTGTTTTATAATGCTGTTTCAGTTTTAGGCAAACCATGGTTAAATAGTCCTAATTATCTAAAAAAATATTGTGTTATAAAAAGTACTCCATTACCATTAGCTAATTTTTATAAAAATCCATTAGAAATATTAGGAGAAAAGAATGATAAAGGAAAAATAATGTTTGAATGGGGAGAAATTAAACAAAGACTAAATGGTTAAAATACTTTGTGAAAGAATATTAAAATTATCACAATTAAGTTTTATAGTCGAAATAGATTTTAGAATGAATGGGGTGAAAAAAGAAACATAATAAGTGAATAGTACAACTAAAGATAATATAAATGGAATTAAAAGATGTGGGATATATTGTTGGAATTGTTGGAACTGCAATTGCAACATTTTTAACAACAAAACATAATCTAAAAGAATATGTTAGAGATAAATTAGAAGATTTGAAAGACAAACTTCATAAACAAGAAGTAGAAATTGAACGTTTAAAAGGACGAGATGAAAATCAACAACAAATTATCAATCAGTTTCAAACACAAATTTTAGATCATCTACCTAAAATTTATGAAATTATAAATAATCAAACTAACAATAAAAAAAGGTAAATGTTATGATTGATTATATTAGACTTCAACAATTAAGCGATAAGGTTAAGGCAAATTCTGCTACTCAACAAGAAAAAGATGAGTATATGCAAATGCTTTATCAAAATGGTTCCATTACACAAAACCAATATGATAAATACTTAAAGGATAAAAGTAATAATGATACTTGGGAAGCTGCAAAGACCATAGGGGGTATTTTATTATTAGGGTTTTTACTGAAAAAATTATTTGAATCAAATAAAGACTAATTCATAAAAAATATTTTCACCATGAAAAAAATCACCGTTAAAAACTTGATTGAATTTAGAGGAAAAAAGGAAAAGTCAAAACTTACTTTTATCAATAATCTAAAAAAAGAGAAAAAGAAATCGGAAAAAGGTGATGGTGGTGATTATTGGATTAGTGCATTAAGTGCAGTTAGAAATACATTCAAATTTAATGATGAAAGATTATTAGATGAGAAGATTGAAGAACTTAATGAAAAAATTAAATTAAAAGAGCTAAAAAGGATAAAAGATCAATATGCTAGAAATATTGACTTACTAAATACTTTCAAAGATTTAAATAAAGAAGTTTTAAAACCCAAAAGTGAATTAAAATTTCTTAAACAACCTAAGGAAAAATCGATATTACAAATTAATGATCTACCTATTGAAGCAAAACCATGTCATATTTATTCATTCTCAGAAAACAAAAGTGAAGAAGTTGGAGGAATTTGGTTTGTAGCTGTTTTAAATGGTTACAAAAAAACTGAATTAGGTATGTTTGCTGAAATCATGTATCGATATTTACATATTAATTTTTCAAAAGATTACTTTGTAAATCCTAAATTTTGCATTGTTGTCGATTTGGCGACTGGCCAAGAAATTTGTTATGAAGAAGTCCAAAAAGGTAGTTTACCATCTTTGATTGAAGTGACAATAAATGATTTAAAAAATTTATTAGGTTAATGAATAAATTGATTGATCAATATCTAAATATGCATGCATGTAATTTAAAAAGGACTAGAGAGTACTTTGTAAATTTATCTAGTAATGAAATAGTTCTAAAAGCTGCTTTATCGGTAAATGAAGATAGTAAAATGTTTCCCCACCAATATCGAGTAGGTAAAACAAAAACTGAACTTGCTGCAACAAAATTATTGCAATTTGAAGCTGAAGTTCTTTCTGCTCAATCATTTGAAGACATTTTTAAGTACACAGAAGAAGTTAGAAAAATGAGAATTGGTGTAGGACATTTATGGAGTTATGATACTGCTTTGCATATTGGGTTTAAATTAGGGTTGTTGCCAAATGACGTTTATATTCAATCAGGAGTTAAAAGAGGTTTAAAAATGTTTTACCCTAACATTAAATACAATAGAAAAATAGACAAGAGTAGTTTTAGAGGTTTAGAAAATTTAGAACCTTATCAGATAGAGAATTTTCTTTGTGTAATGTCCAAATCCAGTAAAATATAAAAGATTGTTTTTAAAATGAATAGATTAATAATTATTGGAAATGGCTTTGATTTAGCCCATGGTTATAAAACCAATCAGTGAAAGATTTTTTATCCAAAGTATGACTTTACTCTCTTTTAATACCCATCAAAAAGCGTTTTTTGATACATGTCCCCATTGAATTTATTAATCAATTCCCGGATAAATTCATAATGCTTTACATATTGATTGGGAATAAAAAGCAGTTGTATATTTTTACTAGTGAGTAATTCCTTTTTTATTTGGTCAGACTGTATCGTCTTTTTGTTGCGGTAATGCTCTGCCCCATTCAATTCAAAAACTACTTTGGGGGTTTTGTTTTGAAATAGTACACCATCAAATTCTTTTTTATTTACTAAAGAATTATTGCTTTCTTCGGGGAATATATCGATGATTTTTACATTTCGCTTAAAACGGGTTTCTTTTAAGGAACAATAATGTTGCATGGTTTTATAGAATTCATCTTCAAACTTGGAATTGTTTGAAAACCCGATAGTGAACTTGTTTATCGTACTTTGTGCAATTTCAGTAGTGCCATTATTATAAGCATATTCAATCAAGGCATATAAGTCGTCGTCTTTTCGTGATAATACATCAATTGCCTTAGGGTCGGTCACTATAACCAAATTTTCTTTAGCTCTGGTTACTCCTACATTGATCAATTGACTGTTATTTTTAATCCAATCGTAGGTTTTGGTAGCCGTTTTTACAGAAAGGGCTGTGGATATCACGATGGTTTTGTTTTCCTGCCCTTGCACTTTATGTATGGTTCCGCAACTTACTGAGGCATCTATTACTTCCTTACCTTTTGCTTCTTTTAAATAGTAATTGATGATTTCTTCCTGATTTCGAAATGGTGTTAGAATAAAAACATCTGATAATTTATTGTCTTTTATGTAATTTACAATGGCCAGGGCTTCTTCAACTTGTCCATTTTTACTGACTTGATTGACATTTGCCACAGTCAGTAATTTTATGGTACCGGTTGTTGTTACGGCTTTTAAATTTAATCTTTCTTCGTAAAAACGCTTGTTAGAATAATTGATGATTTTTTCGCCGCAACGGTAGTGGTAACTTAATAGAATTTCTCTGGAAATAGTATCAATTTTTTTATACGTTGACAATATAGAATTGTTGTAATAATCATACTCTTTTTCAATTTCAAATTGATTCATTAGCTTTTCGTTTTTATTTTCATCAAAAACGATAATAGGCTTTAACTGATTGGTATCGCCTATTAATACCATGTTTTTACATTTTGAAATGGGAATTAAACTGGTAGGGATATCGCATTGCCCTGCTTCGTCAATGGTTAACAGATCAAATTTAAAATGTTGCCCTAATCTTCTGCTTGAAAGATTGGTTGTTAAAATGATAGGAAAAACTTTAGTGAACTTTTCCAGGTTGTCATCATTACTCAACCACGTATTAAATTCTTTTACTTGCTTGTTTTCATCAGCTATATGAAGTATTTCGATTAATTCAATGTAGTCTTTTGTTTTTAATCGCTTGATGTATTTTAACGATTCATAATAGAAAAACTGTAATAATTTATGATTGCCTTGAATGATTTCAAATATTCCTTTTACATCTTCATCGGTAGTTACAGGGATTGAATTTATTTTGTTTACTAATTTTTCTCTTTCTTGTTCCAGTAACCAATATTTGCCTTTTGAAAGTAATCCGTCTATAAATTCTAAGTTTTGTTCTAAATCTGCTCGCTCTTCATAGTTTTGTAATTTGTTTAATAGACGCTGGTTCTTTTCTTTAGAATTTTCTTTTAGGTTATGCAATAGTGTTTCTTTAGGAACATCTGCCGTTTCAAAATCATAGAATTTTTTTAGGGTTGCTAATGCTTCTAGCGTACTTTTTTTGTTTCCTAAACGAATAAATGGAAGTAAAATATCCTTATCTCTGTATTTTCCTAAAGACAATTTATCTTTAATCCCTTCAATAGGCACATTATTGTTTGAGGTAATGAGAACGGTTTTGTTATTGGTCAAACAATTCACGACTATATTTAAAATGGTTTGTGTTTTTCCTGTTCCCGGTGGTCCTTGAACGTAAGTTACCGGATATTTTAAAGAATTATAAATAGTACGTAGTTGGTCAATATTTACATTTTTGTCGTAAAGTACAATGTGCGGTTCTCTCCTGTTTTTTCGGTCTAATAAAGAGGAATTTTTAAAAAAGGCTTTCAACGGAATTTGCATTTCCTGATTGTAATATTCCGAATTTATTCTATCAAAAATCGGAGCGATATCAATTTTAGAATACCCTAAAACAACTACTTCCGGTCTTGTATTTGGCAATTCGCCCGCTTTAAAATTAGCTGTTAAACTATTGATTATCTCTGATTTGTTATTTAAGTACTGTTCTTCAAAATCGGAAGGGCTACAATCCGTATAATAGGATAGCGAATATTTTACATCTTTTATATAAAAGTTAGGGTTGAATTGGGTTGTTTTACCCATCTGAATTGTTTTCTCAACGGGGTCATAGGTTAACTCACGGTATGCGACTACAAACTTGCCTTTAGCCTCTAAATCTATCGAAAATTCGCAAAGGGCTAATTTATAATCATAAAATGTATTGTAATCGTTATTATAAATTTCCTTAATAATATGCTTTTGTTGTTCATTAGACAGTTGATAAGGACTTTTATTCAGCAATTCTTTCAAATCAATTTCGGGTATCAAATGCGTTTTATGAAGAAAAGGGTCATTATTGGCGTTATTACACTCTAAATAATAGTTTAATATATTGTTGTTGAATCTATCAAATTCATAGACCAGTAAACTTTCGTCTTCATCTATTTTTTTGATCAACTGTTCAGGAACATCATAATGAGAGAACTTAAGAATTTCTGCGGATTGTATTCCTGAAATTGAAATCGCTCTATTTAACAAAGGATCATCCTTCATCACATTAAACATGTTGACCATTATTTTATCATTCTTGGTTATGTCTAATATGGAAATCCAAAAAGGTCTAACCTCTCCTTGCTTGTTTTTATAGGTTATGCTAAGATATTTTCCTTCTCTTATTGCCTTTCCTATCTTAACTGTGATTTTTTTGTCAATCATTACATGGAGTTTATCGTATAGTTACTTATAGATAATCTAATAAGTGATATCAAATATAATGAAGTTTAGCTTTTTATCTTATAGTTTTTAATAGTTAGCTTAAGAAATTATGTGTTATTGAAAAAAAGGAAAAGACTATTTTACTGACTATTATAATGCAAAAGACAAATTGTATTTAATTAGTGAAAGCGGAAATGAATCTGGTTTTTTAAATGAAATACCTGAAGAATATACTTCAAAGAGTAACCGATTGGGAAAAATGAATCATAGACAAAATGAGTGTGTAAGCTGTCACGCTCCCATGAAAGAAGATTGGGTTGCTTGTCCTAAATGTGGGTTTAAAAAATAGAAATTATCCTAATCTTCCTCAAAGTTATCCCAATTTATCGGATCTTGATCATCGTTTGAATCAGGCGGTATTGCTCCGGGCGGATTGAATAGCTCCCATTCGTCCCAAAGGTAATTGCTCTTATCAAAATTAGAAACCCAATCTATAAAGAGTTCTCTGAATTCTTCTATTTCTTTTCTGATTAAGGTTACATATTCTTTTTCCTTAAAATTATTATCAAACCTTAAACTACCTACATGAGTATATAAATGCATGGCATAGTCTCTGATTATTGCCGCATTTTGCATTCGGATGCTGTATAAATCACCTGCTTCTGCTCCTGCAATTTTAGCACAAATTATAGCCATATCATCGCGCATCATATATTTTGTTGCATTTAAATACTCATTTTCCTCCGGAATAGCTTCCAGCAGACTGTTGATCAATTTTAAAATGAATTCTGCTTTTTGATATATCGGTAAACTATTTATTTTGTCTTTCATTTTTTACTGTTAAAAGGGTAAAATTAATCCAATGATTGAACGTCCTCTATCATAAAAAAGATCTAATTCTTCAGACTCTTATTCTTTTTGGTTAAGCCGATGATGATTTGATGCCTATTTGTTCCAAAGGTAATCACTAAGAATTTATTAAAGAGGTTATAAATGCTGATTTTTAGTCTTTTTTACTCATGTTTACAATACCTTTTGTTCTCCTATCCTATCAAATTTAAAAATTATAATTGATTTGGTCTTAACTACTCTGCTTCTTAAACCGAGATATTCCTATTTTATACTAAATAAAAAGAGCTGAAATACAATTATATTTCAACTCTTTGTTTAGATACTATTTATTCCTAAGATAGTCATAACCATGAATTCCAGGGTATTCTTGATATAATTAAAACTAATCCTAAACTATAAAAAATTGCAATTAGTTTAAACTTTATATTATCATGAGCATTTCTTTTTGTTTTAGAAAAGCCAATTGTAATGAGTATGACGGCTATTAACATAATAGTCGGATGCTCTAACGCATAGAATCTTGAGATATTATTTTTCATCATCTCTTTTGAAAAATTTGAAATTCCTAATGGAGATGATGCATATAATAGAATACCAATAAGAAACTGGATATGTGTTACAATGAGCCCAATGGTAAATATTAACTTGCTACTACTTGTAAATTTTATTTTAGCTTTATAACCATAAAAAGCATATATCGTTGAAATGGTCAAAAAGATTAACGATAAAAATGCAATAAATGAATGTGAATTTTTTACTACTGAATACATATTAATACGCTATAAACGTTTAACAATTAGAATAACAATACACTACCGAAAACTCCAAAATTATTCTCATTGTGCTTGATAGGTCCATACCAATCAAAATTTGCTGCTGCTCCAAATGAAAATTCTTTGTAACTTAAACCAGCTCTCAACATGATATAACTTCTATTATGATCGCCTGATTTTGGTACAAAACCGTATAGACCTTGTATGCGACTGTAAAAATTAAACTTCTGATTTATTTTAGGTTTATATTCGATTAATGCCAATCCTTCTGAAGCAAGATCATCTGCTATATCTACTTTAGGATTTACAATTACAAGCAAATCTTGTGTTGCATACGAATAAATTAAGCCAGCTACGGGGCGAAAACCATAAACCGGGCTATATTGCATTCCTGATGTAACATCTAAACCTTTGAATACACTATAAGTAAGATGCGCTTGTGTCATTATATCAGGAGTTACTTCTTTTTCCCATGCAGCGTTTGCATTAGTGACACTAAAAAAACCTAACCTTGGGACACTTATAAATTTTTTATTTACAAGTAACTGATACATTACACCTCTTGTACCTGCAACCGCCTCTATTGCAATTGGTGGGTTTTGAAAAGTAGAATTTTTATCTTTATTCTCATTTTGTGCATGAATTGAAGATATTGAAAAAACTGTTGCTATAATAGCAGATACTAAAAATTTGCTCATTTTTTAATTGTTTACTTTGTATAATAATTAATCACTTTAAGTGATGTTTGAAATTATTGCAAAGCTACAATCAGCAAATTTTCAAAAAAGAGTAATTAATGTGCATTAACTAGGACAAATCGTGCATATTTTTTATTCTGTATTCAGTTGGTGTAATTCCTGTAAAATTTTTAAAAATTCTAGTAAAATACGATGGATCTTCAAAATTGAGTTGAAAACTAATTTCTGCAATTGTTTTAGTTTTATCTAAAAGTAAAATTTGACTATTTAAAACAGATACTTCGGCAATTATTTCCTTGCAACTTTTATGAAAAACCATTTTAACACATCTGTTTAAATAATTTGCTGAAACAGCTAAAGAGTCAGTATAAAAAGATAATTTTTTTTCTTTAATATAATGTTGATGTACTAACTTCTTAAAATTGATAGCTATCTGTTGTGAACGTGTTATTGTTCTCTGTTTTTCAGACAATTGCATTATCTTATTTAGTAAAGCCTGAGTCAAACTACTACTAATTTGGATATTTGGATATTTAGAACTTAGTTCAGTAAAAAGTAACTTACAAATGGTGTACATCCATTCGCTTTCTATTTCTTTTAGTTTTAGAACAGGATCAATCATGAAAACATTAAGAAGCTCTGATTGATTAAATAAAACAGTCATTATTTTTTCTTCAATCAATACAAAATAGCCTTTTAAATCATCTGATGTTTTTTGAAGTGCGTTAATGGTTCCTGCTGAAACAAAAACAAGCGATCCTGGTCCGCAATAATATAGTTTGTTGTTTATAAGGTTCACAAAACTCCCTTCTTTTATGTAGAACAAAAAATTATAGCTTGTTTGTATCAGAGGTAAAGGAAGTATAAAATGGTTGCGAAGGAAACTTAATGGGTATGTTTGTAAAGGGGTTTTTTGCCATTGAAAATCAGGTGGAATATCCTTTAAATATTTCCCTTTAAACATTACAGAAGTTATTAAAGTGTTCAATTATTTAGAAGTTTAGTATTTACAAAATTAAGAAATTATAATCCTTTGAAATTATTTGGAAAAATAAATCAAGTTCGTTTAAAAAGGTAGTAACTCCAAAATTCCGCCTTGTAATTTCTAATTTTCTTTTAAATGTTGGTTTACAATTCTTTCCAAGTCAGGAAGGCAAGACTTTTGTATTACTTCATATTCCATAACAATTTACTTTAATACTGTTTTTAATAGTTAAATCTCTAATCTTAATTAAATTTATTCTTTTTCAAATAGTTAATCAATTTAATTGCAATACTATAGGGGTATTTATCATGATTAGGGTAAAAATAAAAATCTTTATTCTCTTCAATTATTTCTTGAGCTTTTTCATAGTCTTTAATTTTTGGCGGTTCAGTAAGTCCGAATCCTAATCGAATGATATTAGTTTTAGAAAGTTTCTTCTTTTCTTCAAGCCTAATATTGTATTCTTCAAATTTATTTTTCAAATCAAAATCTTCGTCAGACTCAACAAAAAGTTTTTTAAATATATCGTTGTATTCAAGAAAATTTAATTGCTTTCTTTCAGAATATTTATGCTTTAATTTTAATAATTCCAGCCATTTGTTTAATGTTTTTTTATCAACTTCAAATTCATTAGCTATATCAGTTTTAGAAAAATTTAATTTATTAAAGCTCTCCTCATTTGCTACAGTACAGAATACTTCCTTTTGAATTTCATTCAGAATATGAAAACGTATTAAAAATACTTTACCTTCTTTTGTTTTTTTGTTTTTATTAACTAACCTTTTAAAAAAAAAAGTTGCATTAAACAATGTGGAAAAAAATCCTTTTCTTGGAGCACTTATCTTTTCAAAATCATTTTTTTGTTCTTCTGTTAAATCAGTAACAAAGTTACTGGCAAAAGATTTAAAATTGTCCCCAATCAAATACTGCTTACAGTCTTTATTTAATTTATATCGGCTATAGAATTGATTATATAAAATAGTTAACTCATCCTGTGAATAGGATGAGTTAACTTTTGAAAAAAGAAATCGGTTTAACTTTTCAATCATTTGAAATAAAATAAATGATTACTTTTTAGCGTTTTTTGATGCTGCACTTGTAGCTCTCGCCGCAAAACTGCTTTTAGAAACTGTTCCTCCATTACTTTTTGCGGTAGCACTTTGAATTCTTGCAGCTGCTGTTTTTGTCATAGGTGTCTTTGCCATAACTTCTCTTTTTTAGATTAATAATAACAAAGTTAAGTTAGACAAAAATGATGAGAAAGAAAATTATCCCCGATACTACATTAATTTTTAATTGCTCTCTTACCTTCTCAAAACTACTTCAACTTACTATTTTGCAACTTTGTTACAACGTCATACATTAATTCAATTCTATTCATATTATTATAATACTCTCAAATTCCTGAACAATTTGCACATTCTATTTATATTAATGCTATACAAACGGCTCACTAAGATCAACGAAGAAACCTCAACTAAAAAAAACTTCCGCTATGGAAGTTTTTTTTACTGTTTAAGTCCTTTAGAAAGATGTTTTTAAACCTCTGTTGAACTAATATTTTTATTTGTTTTTATTGTATACTTTTTGTTCCAATATACTATATATGCTGTTCCCAAAACACTAGGTAAAATCCAAGCTAAAAGTGTTTGCAGGTGAAGTCCTGCCACCATAAAAGCAGTTATAGAAGCTATTAGAGCACCAACCATTCGTCCTAAATGACTGATTAACCAAGCGTTTTTCTTTTGAGTAAAGGTTCTAAAAGTTTGAAAATCTTTTAGTGTCATAAAAGTACCAAAAGCTCCAAAAAAGACATACAAAATACTGTTTTCTACTTTTTGCATCATACCCAGAATACCGATAACCAACATGATGATTGATGCTAACAGCATGATTCCGGATATTAATTTATCTATAAAATCGGCTTTTGTTTTGCTTTTAGTTTTCAAAGTTAAGGCTCTATTTCCGGCTAAAACCATGTAAATGGTAAATATTCCGATTAAGAATAAAAATAAATTTTCGTGATTGGGCATTCGAGCTATAAAAAGGGAAATTAATGAACTGATAACCATAGCATACGAAAATACTTTCCCTGCTTTTTTATGAAATAAAGTTCCTTTTTTAGCTATAATATTTATTATTCCTGTCAACAAACCGATTCCTCCGAAAAAAGCGTGTGTGTAAATTAAAATTGTAATTATTCTTTCCATTGTGTTTTATATTTTTTTATCGGTTCAAATATCAGTCTATTTTTAGTATTGCAATATTTTAAATTTCCGAATTGTCGAATTTTGAGGATGAATTGTTAACTGAAGGGATTTGCATACTTTTTCTTCTTTTTTACTAAATCAAAAATACTCTTGACTAGAAAACAACAACTATCTATATTCAAATTACTAAAGTTCTATTTTTATCTGGTAAATTTTACTGCTTCCGTTTTCTCCTGTTGAAATGTATTGATTAAGTGCTTTGAAATTATTAAACTTTCCGGATTTCAAATTACTACGCTTACTGGTAAAATAAAGAATGTGGTTTTTGCTATCATAAAACGGACAATATTCCATAAATCGCGTATTTATAATTTTCCCCATGTTTATTGCAGGTTGCCATTGATCATTGCTTTCATTTTTTCTGGCAATATATAGGTCTCCACTGCCTTCTCCGCCTTTTGCATTATATTTAGTATAAATCAAAAAAGATTCATCTCTGGAAATAAAAGCATTAAATTCGTAGCCCTCGCTATTAATTGTATTATCTAACAGTTTGGGAGTTGAATACTCCGATCCGTTCCATTCACAAAAATAGATATCGTCTTTACCTAAGCCATTAGGAGATTCCATGGTAAAATAAAGATTATTGTTTTCTGCAAGTGTTGGGTAAAACTCATCTCCGTCAGAATTGACATTTTCTCCTAAATTAAAAGGTTCTGACCATTTATCAGTCTTAGATTTTCTTTTCACATACCAAATATCAAAATTTTGTTTTGCTGTCTTAGCATCAGCTGCCGTAGGTCGATTTGAAACGAAAAATAGTTTTGTTTGGTCATACGACAAGAAAGGTTCTAAATAGTTGTATTCATCACAAAAAGGAAGCAATTCAGGTTCCTTCCATGTTCCGTTTACTTTTTTTACTTGTACTATTTGTGAAATCTCTTGATTGATACTTTGTATGGTAAAAAAGGCTTCGTCACCATCTTGATTAATACAGAAGTCTCTAACATTTGAATATTGGCTTAAATCAATGGCTAGTGATTCTACTTCTTGAGACAACATAACTTTTGTAAACAATAAAAATGCTAAAATAATTCTAATCATAAGTTTATAATACTAACTGTTTTGAGACTTTTCTCTTTTTTATTATGCTAAGTATAGCTTCCTTAAATAAAAGAGATTGATTACAAATATAAGTAAACTTTCATTTTGTGAAAGAGTTATAATTGATGTACGAAAGATTAAATATTAAATTTTAAAGTCATCGTTTATCCCTCAAAAGGTGGAGTTACTAACTTTGTGTTGACAAAAAACTATGTATCCTAAGTCCTTATCTTTGGCTTAATGATACATATAATTTTGTCTTTTTTTTGTTTGCAATTCCAAGGTTTAAGTTTATGATCTGATGTTATAAATACAATATTTCTTTTTAACTAAAATCCTTTGTATTGCTAAACAATTAGTTTGCGCTTCAAAATAATATTATCGCCAAAAATATATAAGCAAAACCACTTAAGCCATTTTTTGGAAAAAAACTATCAATTACCAAGTTCTAATTGATTTTTAACCAAATTATAGTACTCATTTTGTGCCTCCACTAACTCTTTATGAGATCCTTGTTCTATTACAATTCCACCTTTTAGAACAACAATATTGTCTGCATTTTTTACTGTACTTAAACGATGCGCTATAATTACCACTGTTTTTCCCTTGAAAAAATCTTGTAAATTATTATGTATAATTTTTTCATTTTCAGCATCAAGAGCGGAGGTTGCTTCATCAAAGAAAAGATAATGCGGATTTTTATAAACTGCTCTGGCAATGAGTATTCTTTGTTTTTGCCCTCCTGACAAACCATTACCTGAAGCTCCTATTTTTGTATTATATTTTAAAGGCAAAGATTCTATAAAATTTTCAATATTAGCTACTTGAACTGCTTTTTTAAGTTGCTTTTCATTAATTTCTCTTTCTTTAGTTGCAATATTTCTTTCTATAGAATCAGAAAAAATATACCCATCTTGCATTACTACTCCTGTATTTTCTCGAATGCTTTTAGGGGAAAGAGTTAAAATGTTTTCTTGATCAAAAAAAACTTCTCCTTCAACCGGGTCATAAAATTTTAAGAGCAACTTTATTAACGTAGTTTTACCGCTTCCACTTGCTCCTACAATAGCTGTTACTTTACCTTCAGGAATATGAAGGTTGACATTTTTAAGCACATAAGGTGATTTTGGTCCTTCATACTGAAAAGATAGATTTTTAAGGAAGATTCCTTTTTCCTGATTTTTTTCCTGAGAACTAGTTTGAGGAACTAATTTTATTTGATCTTGCTTTTCTTCCGGATTATGGTTTTGAACTTCATTTAAACGTTCTAAACT
This sequence comes from Flavobacterium sp. U410, assembly GCF_053570605.1. Classification (NCBI taxonomy): domain Bacteria; kingdom Pseudomonadati; phylum Bacteroidota; class Flavobacteriia; order Flavobacteriales; family Flavobacteriaceae; genus Flavobacterium; species Flavobacterium sp. U410. Next base: position 89,464 of record NZ_JBSEFI010000004.1, on the reverse strand, counting down.
TAATTTTGCATCTTGTAAAGAGCGTAAAAAACCTACCAATTGATTAACCGGTGAATTCATTTGCCCAATGATATATGAAATGGAAAGTAACATTCCTAATGTCATATTTCCTTGTACCACATTAGTAGCAGCGAGGAAAGTTACAACTATGTTTTTAATTTGATTTAAAAATTCGAAACCCGAAAGTTGTATTTGATCAAGCTTAAGAATTCTTGTATTCAGCTTAAACAATTTTTGTTGAATAGTTTCCCATTCTTTAATTTTAAAATCCTCAAACTGATTGAGTTTCATTTCTGTTACACCATTCAACATTTCATAAATGGATTCTTGATTTTCACTCCTTTGCTGAAAACGATAATAATCCAATATTCGTCTTTTTTTTAACCAATAAAAAGACCAACCAACAGAAAGAACTGTTAATACCAGATATACTAAAAGGATTTTGAAATCATAATACCATAATACCCCAAAGAAAACAGAAAAGGTTATAATGGAAAAAAAAGTTGTTAAACTTTGTGAAGTTAAAAAATCTTCAATACGGTCATTATCTTGTATACGTTGTTGAAAATCTCCCATTAATTTTGTATCAAAAAAATTAATGGGAAGTTTAAGCATTTTTTTTAAAAAGTCTGAGATTATAGTAATACTTAAATGTGTCCCTATATAGAGCATGAGCCAATTGCGAAAAATACTAAAAATAATAGATCCTAGAAACAGCGCTAGCTGACCTAATAAAATTAGAAATATAAAATTAAGATCTCCGGCGTTTACCCCTTTGTCTATTAAGGCTTCTGTTAAAAACGGGAAAATTAAGGTTAATACACTTCCGCACAATAATAGCAGAAACATCATAAAAAGCTTCTTTTTGTATGGCTTTAAATAATTTAAAAGATATTTTATAGTTAGTGTATCTTCTTTAGGTGGCTCTATTTTATAAAACTCTTCGGTTGGATTTAAAAACAATGCAATTCCTTGATCTTTGTATGAAAACCAAGATTTCTCAAACCTATCTTGAGTAAGCTTTATTTTTCCATAAGAAGGGTCTGCGATGTGAAATTTTTTTTGTTTACTAAAAATACCACTACTTATTTTGTATAGAACCACAAAGTGGTTTTGATTCCAATGAAGAATACATGGAAGCGAATTTTTGTTTTCAATTAATTCTCTTGTACTAAGTTTGGCAGATAAAGTTTCGAAACCAACTTTTGCAGATGCTGAACTAATGCCTAATAAAGAAACTCCTTCGCGAGTAATAAAAGCTTCTTTCCGAAAAAAATCCAAAGTGTATTTTTTACCATATTTACTGGCAACCATGCATATACATGCAGGTCCACAATCCATTTGGTCTTTTTGAGGTGTAAAGTTCATTTAATTCGTAATTCTAGTTAAAAAAGTATCTAAAACTACTTGCTTTTTTTTATCCTCATCAAAATCATAAACACAATAATCTTTGCCTTCACTTTCCATAGCTACTTGCGAACAACCTCCTCCACACAAAGGCAATATACTACATGTTTGACATGGTTTATTTTTTAACTTTGCACTCATTCTCTTTTCAAAAATATCGTTCCAACTTATTCTTCCATCTTCTTTTAGAACACCTTCTTTATTTGATGATTTAAAATCTCTAGCAGAACATTTAAAAACCTCTCCATTATAGTTAATTAATGCTTGATTTCTTTTATCTGCATAACAAGAATCTCTAAATGAATCTAATGCTACTCCTGAAACATTAAAATTTTGACCGTTATATTTTTTTATGTATTCTGAAACGTCTTCTTCTAATTTTTGTTCTGCTTGCCAAACACGATGAAATGTAAAACTTATATTTTTTTTAATATTGGTATCTAAATTAGAAAAGGAACTCATTATTTCATCTAACCCTTTAAGGGTTTCTTCAGTACAATTAACTCGTACAATTACCTGTAAGTTATTCTGAGCTAATAAAATGATGTTTGATATGATTTCATCATATGACCCTCTGTTTTTAGATATATATCTGATTTTATCGTGTACAGGTTTAATCCCGTCTAATGTTATTTGAAGCTGATCAACGTCATATTTTAAAAAAGAGTTAATCATCTCTTGATTAATCAATAATCCATTTGTTGTAAATCCGGAATTAAACTTAATATTATGTTGTGCAAATAATTGGCTTAACTCTTTTAATAATGGCAAAACAACATCTTGATATTGAAGTAATGGCTCACCACCAAACCACGAAAGATAAAATCTTTTTAAATCTTTATTTTCTGAAATCGTATTCTCACAAAATTTTATAACGCTTTGAATTGTTTCTTTGTTCATTTTTGAACTCGCAATATGAGTTTCATAACAATACCAACATTTAAAATTACAATTCATTGTTGGATTAATAAACAAGTCGAAAAAATCATCTTTGTTATCGATTTCTCTTTGTAATTTCTTGACTTCCTCTAATTCATTACAATTATTTTCCACAAAAAAACCATTCTGGATCATAAAATTGTAGAAACTGGGATGTATTAATTTAAACTCATTTATCTTATTTTCGTTTTTAGCAGCCTCATACAAACTATATAATTCTTGTTCTAGAAGTATAAAAGAGTTTTTCAAGGCGTTATAACCGACAAATTTATCGTTATAGTATACGAAGTTATTATATGTACTTGCTTTCATTGTATTATTTTTTTGTTCTTTTAAGAAAACAATTACCTAACTAAACGTTAGGCAATCGTTTTTATAAAGAAGTAATTGTATCTGTACTTTTACATTTACAATTATTTCCTGTAGCTCCACAGCTAGAATCAATATTGGTACAAGAACAATTATTACCTAGCGGAGCTGATTCAATTGTGGTTAATTGAAAAGCAGAGGCAAAACCACCTCTTAATTCTCCTTCCTGTGTTTCTGTTAGCTGATTTATTTGCTTTGCTAGCTCTTTAAATGATTTTTTCATTTTAAAAACGTTTAAAAATTTTACTTGACACTCTTCTATATAATAATCTTTAGCTCAAAATATAGAATTTACTAAACTTCTTAATTCCATTAATTTATTGATAAGTAGATTATTATTCAACTAAATCCTTGAATTTTCTAATTCGATTTTTTTAAATAAAAAGGGGGAGAACTTCCCCCTTTTTTGAAAATTTAACCTTCAAAAGTAAGATCTTTTGCATCACAAGAGCTGTTCTTGTTCTTGCATTGACAGTTATTACCTAGTGGAGCTGATTCAATTGTAGTTAATTGAAAAGCAGAAGCAAAACCGCCTTTTAATTTACCTTCTTGAGTTTCTGTTAGCTGATTTACTTGCTTAGCTAACTCTTTAAATGATTTTTTCATTTTAAAAAAATTAAAAGATTAAAACTATGAGTTATCTTTTTTCTACATAAAACTCCATATTGGTAGGTGCTTGCAAACAATTTATTGAGTTACTTTTCTTTACATTTGTGCACTTTTGTAAATACTTCGCATTTCAATTCTCATTAATTAGTTCTATTTTGTTCATCTTGGTTTTTTCGCTCTCTGCTATTCATCTTAAACCTTTTTCCAAAATTGTAGATTACTCCTATTCTAAAATATTGTTCATCATAATAATTTTTGAAAGTATTCTTAATATTATTTGAATATGAAGTATAACGTACTCCTTTAGGATTAATAATATCCTGCACGTTTAAACTGATGATAAGATTTTTATTTAAAAGGAGACATTTAAAAGACGTATTCAACTGTAAATCACTTGAATTATAATCCAAATTATCCACTCCACTTGTCAAAATCCAAAGACTCGTATTTAAGAAAATTGTTTTATTTTGATTCAGTATTATATCATTAGAAAGATTAAACTCACCATTCCATCCGCTTAAATATTGTAATGTCAAAGGTATTTTTGAATTTGTATCGCTATAATAAATATTAGTAGAAGCGTTAATATCCCACCATTTTGTAGGTTTAAAAATAAATGTCTGATTTATTCCATACGTTTTATTTACAATGAAGTTTAAAGGAATATTTTGTTTTACATTATTGTCTTCGTTAAGTATAGTAACATACTCAAAATTGTCGTCTGTATAGGAATAATAAACATTAGTAATTAGTTTATCCTTATAGCTATATTCTAATTCTAAATTATCTGTAAATGCGGGTTGTAAAAAAGGATTCCCTTCTGAATAAGAATAAGGATTATTAACGAATCTAAAAGGGTTTAGAAAACCAAAACTTGGACGGCCAATTCTTCTGCCATAATTTATTGCAAATGAATGTTCATCATTCGGATGATAAGAAATATAAGCTGTCGGAAATAATTTTGAGTAATCATTAGTATGGGTTTGATTTAGTGTTTTTGAAAAGCCTTCTGTTTGGGTAAACTCATATCTTACCCCTACTTTTGCCTCCCATTTTTCAGAAAAACTTTTTTGTAAACTAAAGTAAAGCGCTTGTGTATTCTCTTTATAATTAAACTGGTTACTGAAATTTGAATTTAATATTTCTTCTTTATCTAAAATATCAAAATAGTTAAATAAATTATCTGTCTCCGTTATAGCTATTCTACCTCCATAATTAAAAGTTCCCCAGTCAATCGGATGTTCCATATCAATATTTAAGGAGTAATTCTGAATATCCTGTTGCCCATAATTTTTAGCTTCTTCTAAACTACTTGCTATCGGTTGAGTATTAGGTAAAAATGCTTGAGTATTAAAAAATCTGCTTGTTCTATTTTCATAGTTGAAATAATCAAAGTCTAAAGATAATTTTCTTCCTATAGTATCTATAGTATAAATAAAATGATAATTAAAACTATTCATCTTTTTTTCCTTTTCATTTCTCCCTAAAGTTGTGATAAGAGAGTCTAATGTGTTATTTGAAGCGTTAAATAAGCTCGTTTTATCTATCTCTTTAATCAAAGGCTTATTGTTAATATAATTATATGTAAAACCTGTGGAAATAGCATTATTGATTTCATAATCCATACCCAATCTAACAGACAAAACATCTGTAAAATCTCTACGATTATTTACTTCATCCCAAACAGTATTGGGGTAATATATTTTATTTGTTTCTTGAGGGGCATTAGAACCATTAGTATAACTAACTGATGTATTGTATTGAAACTTTCCTTTTTGCATATTAAAAGTTCCTCCTATGTTTCCTTTAGCATAAGTTGCTTGTTGATAGACACTTCTTAAAGAGGTATTCCAAGTCTCCTTTTTTGTTTTCTTTAATACTATATTTATCAAACCACTATTCCCTTCTGCACTGTATTTTGCCGGTGGATTTGCAAGAACCTCTATCTTTTTTATATCTTCAGCATTTAATGATCTGAGGTAATTAGATAAATCTTCACCAGACATCTGAAGTATTCTATCATTTATCATTACCGCAATATTATTTTTGCCTATCATAGATATATTTTCATTTTGAACTTTTATTCTCGGAGTGAGTTTTAATACATCTAATCCATTACTTCCTGTCGCTGAAACAGAATTTTCTACATTAAACACAAGCCTGTCTACTTTCTGCTCAATTATTTTTTTCCTAAATTCTAAAATCACTCCATCCAATTCATGCGTTGTTTGGATATTAATTATACCTAAGTCTACATTATTATTCGTAATAATATTTTTAGTGTAAAGAATCTTACCCAATAGTCTTGCTTCTATAAAAAATTCTCCTTCTGAAACTTGAAATTCAAAGTATCCGTTACTATTTGTAAGTGTACTTTGCAAAGGCTTTTTGGTTTCATTATATAAAACTACTTCTATGTATTCGGAAGGCTTTTCATTTTCATAAAAAATACCTGATATTAAATTCTGTGAAAATGAATTTAATGAAATTAGAAGTGTAAAAATGAAAAAAAACGTCCTCATATTTTAGAAGAATATTTATGAGAACAATATTATTAGTTTATTAAAATGCGAACAAGTACTTCTGGTTCTAAATTATACCTTTTAGTACTAAAACTCATTTTTTTGTAAAAAAATAAAACATATTTAAATTGTATTTTTGCAAATATTATTTTACTATAATGATATTTAATATTTTTATTGTTTTATTTTTCGCATATTTATCCCTAACAGAATCTTAAAATCAAAAACAATCAGCCTTATTTTAAAAAATCTGGCAATTCTATACCTTTTTGAGATAAAAAATGCATTATTCTATCCAATTTGACCTGCTTATTTGAATTACACTCACAAGAAATATCACAAAAAAAATCAGGAGCCACATTATATAATTTAGAAAGTTTCAGCATCTTTTCTTGAGATAAGCATACTTGAGCGTTTTCTATTTTTGAATAGGCTTTTTGACTTATCCCTAACTCAAAGGCTACATTCTCTTGAGTCAATTCTTTCTTTAGTCTAAGTTCTTTTAACTGATTATTCATTTATACTTTCGGCTTTTATTATATTATTTTGATTTTCAAACTTAAAACTAATTCCTCGCTTTGCCTTACAGTTTTTCTGTAAAAAATGTTAAATTTTATTATTTATTTTAAAATTCTATTAGTCAAACAATATACTCTCCTCATATATAAAATTCATTATCAAACACAAAAACAAGTAATCAGGAGCATATCGTCAAAAATGATTGATTTTGCATTAACCACACTCTCAAGCAAAAATATTTCCAACCACTAAGAATACTAAGGAAACACAATAAATAGTACATTTTAAATCGTGACTGTAAGATTGAACATAAAATAAAAAAAATTGAATGTTCAATGTTGAATATGGAAGTTTTTAGAGAAAACAGCTCCGATGAAAAATAACGAAATTTTCTTCTGCAACTATGTTCTGTCATTAATTCTTGAAAATTCAATTAAAATTCTCACGGAATTCCAAAGGGGAAAGTTTGGTTTTATTTTTGAATAACTTATTAAAGGATTGCGGATGTTCAAACCCTAATTCATAGGCGATTTCACTCACAGAAAGTGCTGTTGTAGAAAGCTTTTCTTTTGCTTTTTCTATCAGTTTATCGTGAATATGTTGTTGCGTGCTTTGTCCGGTCAATACTTTTAGTAAACCGCTTAAATAACTTGGTGAAACATGCAACGTATCGGCAACGTATTGAACGGTTGGAAGTCCTTTACTTGCTATATTTTCCGCATCAAAATAACCGGAAAGTACTTTTTCTAATCTATCCAGAATTTGATGATTGGTTATTTTACGAGTGATGAATTGGCGTTGGTAAAATCGTTCCGAATAATTTAATAGTGTTTCAATTTGTGAAATAATAATATTTTGACTGAATTTATCAATATTTGAATGATATTCTTGCTTGATGTTTTGAATGATATTGTTCAGAATATCTTCTTCTTTTTCGGATAGAAATAATGCTTCATTTACCGAATAATCAAAGAATTCATAGTGTTTTATTTTATTGGCTAACGGCGTGTTCCATAAAAAATCGGGATGTATGAGTAACAGCCAACCCGAACGCTCTAGGTTCTCATTCGGGTTGTTGTTAGTTCTCAATATCTGGTTGGGTGCCATAAAATAGAGTACGCCTTCATCAAAATCATATTTCTGCTGGCCATAAAACATTTTACTTACGCCTCGTTTTAACGAAATAGTATAGTAACCAAAAAACAATGTAGTAAATTCTTCTGTTGTATTCCTATGAAGCTCGGCATAGTTTACAATACTGATAAGCGGATGCTCGGGTTTAGGCAAGCCGTTAAACTGGTGAAACTCGCTAATTGTTTTTATTCTATGAGGTTTTTGATTGACCATACTACAAATATAATTCAATTATAAAGATTGACCTCCTGAAACTTCAATTCGTTGGCCATTTATCCAATAGGCTTCTTCAGTACATAAAAAAGCAACTACACCTCCGATATCGTCAGGTAAGCCTACACGCCCCAAAGCGGTAAAATTGGCAATATACTCATTGATGTCTTTATTGTCTCTTACACGTCCGCCACCAAAATCCGTTTCAATGGCTCCCGGTGCAACTACATTGGCACGGATTTTTCTTCCTCCCAATTCCTTAGCTAAATAACGGGTGTGTGTTTCAATTGCTGTTTTTAACGAACCATAGACTGATGATCCCGGCATTGTAATACGTGTTAAACCCGATGAAATATTCACAATTCCTCCGCCCTCATTGATAAATGGCAGTGCTTTTTGAGTCAAGAAGAAGACTCCTTTATAATGAATGTTGTAAACGGCATCCATTTGTTCTTCCGTTACTTCAGTAATCAAAGAATATAAAGCTGTTCCTGCATTATTAATCAGAAAATCAAAATTTGAACTCCCTGTTTTTTCTTTTAAATGGGCAGTTACTTTTTCCATAAATGTATCCAATTGCTTGGTATTACTCGTGTCTAATTGTAATGCAAATGCTTTGCTTCCAATAGCCTGAATTTCTGCAACAACTTCATCTGCTGCTGCTTTATTGGAGTGATATGTAATGACTACATCTATTCCTTTTTTAGCTAACGCTATTGCCATGTTTTTTCCTAAACCGCGACTACCTCCTGTAACCAAGGCTATTTTACTTTTTGTGCTCATTCTTATGCTTTTTTGTTTATGAATTATAGATTGTTGCAAAATCTTTTGCAAAATCTTTTAGTTTTACTTTTCCTAATACCGGTTTATTTTGTTTGTAATCATCATAGAGGTTGTTCCGTCTGCCGGCATTCATTTCTGTGAGACCTTGGGCTATTAACGGATTGAAACCAATATGTACCAGATTGTTTTGAAATTGTTCGTCAGAAATAACATTCCACTGTAAATCCGGTTTACCTATTGCTTCTCCTAAAGTTTTTGCTACTTCATTTGGTGAAACTTCATCACTTGCAACATACCGAACTGTTCTTCCAACAAAAGGTTTTTCTATTTCTTCAGCAATTACATCGGCAATGTCTAAAGGCGAAACCCAAGGCTCTTTTTCATTTCCTCCATAATTTTGAATGATGGTTCCTGCGTTTTTAATGGTCGGAATAAACGCAAACATATTGTAATAGAATCCAACGGGACGCATGGTTTTAATAGAAACTGTATCGGGTACTTCTTTTAAGATGTTTTCTACCAAATGATGTGTTGCTAACATGCCTACTCCTGTATCTGTATGTGCGCCAATACTGCTTAAATGTATCACCTTTGCTACGCCCGACTGTAGAACTGCTTGTGCATAACTTTTAGCAATATTTAACCAATGGCTTTTAGGATCTGTTTTGAGATCAAAAAAATTAAAAGGGGGCTCCATAAGATACACTATTTCAGCATCTTTAAATGTAGCTGTCAAAAAATCAGCATCTAAAACGGAGCCTATTGCGGCTTGAGCTCCAATAGCTTCTATTTCACTTTGTCGTTCGGTTTGACTACTTATAATTGTTACCGAATGTCCTTTTTGAACCAACTGTTGGGCAAGTGGTTTACTGATGTGTCCTACTGAACCTGTTACTATTATTTTCATCTTCCTGATTTTAATTTTACTTTGATACAAAGTTCAGGAACAATTAAAAATACGGTGTAGCCGAATCTACTTTTATTGTAGTCAAAAAATTGCTCTTTTAGGCTTACTAACGGCTTCAAGCTATCCTTTCAGAAGGATTATGGAGTAACACGAAATTCGACTTTGTTTATTTATTCAAATGTTTAATATAATTATTCAGAAGTCCTTTAATTTGTTCAGATGCAACAGGATTGGCAGAATGTACCTTAAAATTTAGATTTCGTAAATCCAGTTTTGACTGATATACTAACCATTTTGCACATTCTAATCCATCGGGTGCTACATTTCCCTCTTCGTCAAGTCCTAAATCGTTATCAAAGCTTATGAAAATTGGAAGTCCGTTTTTAGTGATATATGCTACAAATTCATTGTAACTTCTGACTATGTCAAATTCCGTTTCCAAAGATTTATTATAAATCATATCAACTGTCCGAATATCATCCAGAAAGAGTTTTTTCATTTCTATTTAACCTTAAACAATTCAATGGTATAGTTCAGTAATTCTTTGTTTCCGGGTTTTCCGTGTCCGGGAACAATAATTTCTACGTTGGGATATTCTTTTTTTACTTGCTCAACCGTTTTTGACCAGTCTGAAAGATTTGCGTCTCCTAAATATCCTTTGGAAGCTTCGAGTTCTTTAATTAAACAGCCTCCAAACATTACGTTTTCGCTCGGAAAATATCCGACAACGTTATCTTTTGTGTGTCCTTCTCCAAAATATTTTGTAATAGTCGTTTCTTGACCAACTTTTAAAAGGAGTGAATCGTTAAAGCTATGTTGCGGAATTACAAAATTGTTTTCTTTCGCCAGTTTGATTGTCTTATAATAAGAATATGAAGGAATATGGTGATGATGAAATGCTTGTAAACCTCCCAAACAATCATCGTGAAAATGAGTCGGGATCACGGCATTAATCTTTGCATGAAGCGTTTTCTCTATCCATTCGATCAGTTCTTCTGAACTTGCATCATTTGTAGGCGTATCAAAAATTATGGTTTCATTATTGTTTCTAACAATCAAGCCGTTACAAGATACATTTCCAAAACTCTGGGTTTGTAAAAAGGAAATATGCTGAAATGAATTTTCGGAGATTTGAGTTATGATTAAATTTTCAGATTCATAAACGACTTTTGATTGGAACGAACTCTTTTTCTGAGTATTACAATTTAAAATTGTCAATGAAAATAAAAGGATTACTATTATTTTTACTGTGATTTTCATTTTTGTAACGGCCATTTTTATAGAATTGATAGTAAAGTTCCTCGGCTACAAAATAGTAGTGTTGAGCCAAAACAAAGATAATGCAAAGTTTTGATTTTTCGGAGACGCTAACGAAGTGAACTGGTAAAACAACAAAAAGCTATACGAATCGAGTTATTGTTTGTAACCGATGTTATCGCCAGTTTTTATTCCATTTTATAAATTCGTTAAATTTTTCAATCAGATTTCTAGGTTGACATTCTGCTTTCCACAAAACGGGATTTTCACTTTTGTCTTTTATTACATTCCAGTCTGAATATTCAAGAATAATTTCTTTTTGATTCATTTTTGTTTTAACAGTTAAAGTTCTGTGGTAATTCAGTTTTCCGTTTTCTAGTTTACTTATCAATAAACGCCCTAAAGAAGAATCGGGATAAAATTCAGTCGAATACTTTGAACTTTTAATATACTCAATTAAGTCCAAAACTTTTTCATTTGCCCATCCGCCTTTAATCAAGTCGGTAAATCTCTCCTCAATTTTACTCCATTCCGAATGAAGCATTTCCGGACTAGTAGCAGTCTATTTTTTATGTCAAACAAAAATAGCTTCTACGTATATATTACACATAAAAGCTATTATTAGTATTATATTGAAATTTTATTTACTATATTTTCTTTCCAATATAAAAAACATAACCATAGTATTCTTTGTACTTCTCATATAATTCACTTTCATAGCGTTGAGAAGCTACAAAATCTTCAACTGTTTTATTTCCTTTATATTTTTTTAGAAATTTCTCTTGAAGTTTTTTAGTTACAGAATAATAATCATTCCAAATCGATTCTGGTAAAACGTAAGTTGATATTGGAATATAACCTGCTTTTTGCATTTGATTTACTTTGTTCGAAATCGTATCTATTTCGGGATAAATACTATCCCAAAATTCTTGAATTTCAGTTGGTCTTTCATTTGTAAACCAAGTGTTTTCTGTTACGGCAATATAACCACCATTTTTTAGGTACTTCTTCCATTCATTAATACCACGTTGAAAACCGATATTATAAATAGCGCCTTCTGACCAGATTAAATCAAATTCATTTTCTTCGAAGGGGAGATTGTCCATCGAACCAATGATTCCTTTGACTCTATTTTCTAGATTTTTAAGTTTGGAATTTCGATTTAATATGTTAATAAAATCAGGCCAAGTATCAACTCCGACAATGTTACAAGATGTATTTTGGGCTAAAGTCAACGTTTGACCTCCTGTTCCACAACCTATGTCAGCAATTTTAGAATTTTCACTTAATCCCTTTATAAAACTTAACGCTTTAATGGTTTCAATTATACTTCCCGGTCCTTGTCTTTCTGTACTGGAAAAATATTCGTAGATAATTTTTAAATCAAAATCGTGAATTGTATGTTTTTCGTTATTACTCATCGTAATTCATTTTAGGGCATACTTTTACTGTTTAATTGTATGCTTATTATACATTAAATGATGTTCATAGCAATAAATCCCGAACAGAAAAGTCGAGATTAAAACGAAAGGAGACAACCTACACTAGAAGTGTAAATTGTTTACAATACAATATCCGAATTGTTGTTAATCATGAGACAAATTTACAAAAAAATTCAAACTTTTTGTGATCTATTAGTTTTATGGATTGCCGCTAACGGTTTTGTGCATGGCTCGTTGCGGGAAATCAGCTATAATTTTCCGCCGTGGATCAAAGATAGCTCATTACAATGAGCTATACACGTTGTTGTGTGCTGTACTTTTCTGTTATTTATTCCAAATTACGTCTTACAATTTCCTCCCCAATTTCGCCCAAATATTCACTGATAATTTTTTTCCAAATTATCAATCCGTTTTCTGAATTAATGAATATAATTAATCCTCTTCCTGATTTTGGCAACAATATGGCAATACACTTTGTGCCGTCATCACCTCCTGTATGGACAAGTGCAAATTCATCGTTGGGTAAATCAGGAAAAACCTGCATTCCTAATCCCCAATTTATTCCGTCTTTTACCACAGTTTGCGGATTTATGAAATCATTATAAAGTTTTTTAGAAAGCCCTGCATTATTTAAAATATCGACTAAAAATTTTCCATAATCTTCAACGGTAGTTAATAGATTGGCAGCAGCGTTTGGTTGGTAATATTTTTGAAATGAAATAGGATTTCCTTCAATGTCGCTCTCTACAGCATATCTGCTTTCATCTACCTCTTTTGTCCAATAATAATGCGTGTCCTTCATATTTAGCGGTTCAAGTAAAACTTCCCGGGCAATATCTTCCAATGATTTTTTGAACTTTTTTTCTAAAGCTTTTCTTAACCACTCAAAACCTTCACCGGAATATTGAAACCTAGTTCCTGGTTCAAATTCAAATGTTAATTTTTTATCCTCTCTTAAATATCTCCAATTGGGTAACCCTGATTTTTGACTTAAAATAGTTCTTGTTGTTAACTGATTTAACAGGACGTTGTCTTTTACTTCAGGGTCAACATAGTATTTTGCAATAGGTTCATCTAAGTTCCATTTTCCTGCTTCGACTAACTTTAGTGCAACTAAGGCAGTAATGGGTTTAGTAAGAGAAGCAACTTTATAAATGCTATTATTGGCTATCGGAACATTTGGTTTTTGTTCGCCAAAAGCTCTAATTTGTTGTAGTTTTCCCTTTTCAATATACCCAATAGAAATTGAAGGAATTTTGAGTTCTTTAATCAATGTTTCTATTTTTGAATCATTATTAAATAGTGGGAATGGATAATTATCTTCAAACATTGCCGGATATTTTTTGGGTTGCTGGTGGTCATAGCTTATCCCTTTAAAAAGTTTCCATTTTCCATCCTCAAGCAGCCAAGTATGAATGAATTTTCCATTCACCGTAAAGCGGAGCTCTTTGTTCGGTTCTTTGATATAGAATTCGTGTTGTCCCATTTGCACTGCGCCATAAATTTTCCCTTCATTCATCATAGGATAGACGATAAGACTGCCTTCCACCAATTTTCGAATAGGTTTAAAATTTTGGTTTGAACAAATACTTTCTTCAAAGCCTTTGAAAAACTCTTCTCTGTTCTGAAGTCCGTTCTGATCGTGCATAAACTGCAGGTCTTTATGCATTAAAGACTGCAAAACTTCAATGTTACATTTGTTAAAACCTTCATTAAAAAGCAAACTATCCGCTTTTTTAAGCTCAATGAATAAATCCGAATTATAGTTGTTCTGAGCACTGCTATTTTTTACAATAAGAAGTACGATTATTGTAAAGAGTAATTGATAAGATTTCATTTTAAATATTGATTGATGTTTGAAGTCACAAAAATCCAAATGTTACGTGAATAATCAATGGTATAATACCTGACAATAAACCGCCAATTTCCCGACATACTTTATAAAATACTGAAATTCAATTTTATAGACAGTTTTTGTTTTTTGTATAACTCCATAGTATTTCTAATAATTTACATTATAGATTTATAATAAACGAAACGATTAATTTTGTTTATTACAACCATCTACTTACAAATGGGCTTAACAAAATACACATCAAACCGGATATTAAAGAACCTGTCATTTTACAACCCAAACTATCCACATCACTTGCTCGACTTTTTGACCACGGATAAACACAAAGAGGGTTTGCTTGAAGCATTGGGCTATTTATTCATTGCCCGAAGCCCAGGACGAAGATTACGAAGAACAGGATTTTGCCAATAAGATGAAGGGAAAAGGCAAATTCGAATAGATTTGCCTATTCCATTTTAATATGTTGTTGGAAATACACAAAATGATGTGCAATGGATTTGTTCCAATATTCCGTGTTATGATTGCCTGGTTGGCTAATGAAAGTTATCGGGATTTTTAACCGATCTGCTTGTGCTTTTAAGGCTGCCGAATGGGAGTACAAAATATCTTCTGTTCCGCAGTCAAACAGGAATGGTTTTTTAAAATCGGGATTCTGTTTGAGAAGTCTGGATAGGCTGTATGCGTCCCAATTTTCTGTTTTCGGATCGCCTATATTTTTGGTCAGGTCGTCAGTCATTCTGTTTGTCTGCCAAAACAGTTGGCTTACTTTCTGAAAATTTGGGTAGTTAATTTCTAAAGCTCCGCTTGTAGAACCTGCCGTATTAAAGTAATCAGGATGTAAAATAAAATACCGCAACGCGCCATAACCGCCCATACTCAAACCGCTGATAAAAATATTTTTATCGTCAATATTAAAAGACTGATGCACTTTGGGAACCAACTCTTTGAAGAAAAAATCCTCATACTGTGAACCTTTGTTTATCGGACTGTTGATGTAATAAGAAGTGAAACCATCCGGTGTAACAATGATAAAATTGTATTGGTCTGCCATCTTTTGCAAGTCCGTTGTTTGCGACCATTGGTTATAGTTTTCGCTATATCCGTGGAGTAAATAAACCAAAGGATATTTTGTAGTTTCGCTGTATGTTTTTGGTCTGAAAATTAAAACTGTATCGGGTTGTGCCAAATATTCGGATTGAAAAATCCATTTTTCCTGTGCCTGTATAGCGTGTGTTGTGAATAGTCCAACCATCATTAATATTGCCTTAAACATATTTTGTATTTTTGTTATTGCAAAATTCCGTAAGCATTTTGTCGTGTGCAATAACGAACAAAATTGTGAGTTTGATTAAAAAGAAAATTATGAGAAAAGAAAATTCCACCAATTCGATAAATGAACAATTTTTGTTTCAGGTTTGTGAGTTAAATTTAGCGATTGCAATGATTAGCGGACGTTGGAAATCACAGATTGTGTATTCAATTTCACAGGGAAATAATCGTTTTCACTTGTTGAAAAAGGAATTACCAAATATTTCGGAACAGGTTTTAGGCAGGCAACTCAAAGAACTGGAAATGCACGCCATACTTGTAAAGCAAGAAATCCCTGAAACTGTTCCTGTTGGTGTTGAATATATTTTGACGAATAAAGGGTTGGATTTAGTTCCGATTTTGGAAAGTCTTTGCAATTGGGGCAAAACGTATGCAGACGGTAAAGAAATTTCGGTTTGTTCCATTCCGTAGCTTTCTTTTGCTAACAGTGTTTTGGTCAGCTTGCAGGTAACTAATAAACACCTCCAAACATATATAACTTTTCTTTAAAAATAAAAAAACATCTTTTTATTATGCTTTCAATTTCAGTGATTTGAAAAATAAAAAACCAGAGACGTTAATTTCTCTGGTCTATATAAATTCGGGTAAAAAATCGTTTTTATAAGGATTGCATATCAATTACAAATCGGTAACGAACATCACTTTTTAGCATGCGTTCATACGCTTCGTTGATTTCCTGCATTTTAATCAATTCAATTTCTGAAACAATGCCTTTTTCTCCGCAAAAATCTAATAATTCTTGTGTTTCAGCAATTCCTCCAATAACAGAACCCGCCACTGATTTTCGTCCTAAAATCATCGGCACAGTATTTAAAATAGGTTCTAATCCGCCTAAATAACCTACCAATACTAATGTTCCACTGATGTTTAATGTACTTACATAAGGATTTACATCGTGTACATAAGGAACCGTATCGATAATGACATCAAATTTTATCTAAACTTTTTACTTCTTTCTTCTGGTATCAATAATATGAACTATTTTCCAAAAACCTTCAGGTTCTTTAATCATAGTAAAGGAATTTACACCAATGTGACTTAATTTACCATTGACATAAAATTCATAAGGTGTCCAAACATGAGCCATATTCCCGTCGGTTTGAACTTTGTATTCTAAAATTCGCTCTTCAAAAGAAAAATCTGCCGGAATAGACGCTATTGATTTATAAAAATCCTCAGCCGTTTCAAGTTTTAACCTACTTCCTTCAGTAGCATTACTTACTGTTTGCATGCTAATACTGCTATGACATAGTTTTTGTAAAATTACTGTGTCTTTGGCATGAAAACCTTTAAAAAATTCTTCAACTATTTGCTTGGGTTGACTTTGTGCTGAAATCATAATACTAAAAAATATAAACCCTATTACATAACTGATTCTATTCATTTTGACTTTTCTTGTATTAGTGCTTCGAAATAAAAATTGTTACAAATCCAAGTAAAAAAAATGATTTTATTACTTTTACATTCCTTAAAATTATAAAAAATGTCAGTAGCAAAAAAAGATTATAAAAGAATAACCACCAAGTCCTTAGTAGAAATGAAGCAAAATGGAGAAAAAATCTCTATGCTAACGGCTTACGATTACACTATGGCTAAAATTGTTGATGCAGCCGGTACTGATGTCATTTTAGTGGGTGATTCTGCTAGTAATGTTATGGCGGGGCACGAAACTACTTTACCTATTACACTAGACCAAATGATCTATCATGCTTCTTCTGTCGTAAGAGGTGCCGAAAGAGCTTTAGTAGTTGTAGATTTACCATTCGGAACGTATCAATCTGATCCTAAGGAAGCACTTCGTTCAGCCATTAGAGTCATGAAAGAAAGCGGAGCTCATGCTTTAAAATTAGAAGGTGGAAAAGAGATTAAAGAATCTATCAAACGAATTCTACAAGCCGGAATTCCGGTTATGGGACACTTGGGATTAACACCGCAATCAATTTACAAATTTGGTTCATACACTGTAAGAGCTAAAGAAGAAGAAGAAGCTGAAAAATTGATTGAAGATGCAATTATTTTAGAAAAATTAGGTTGTTTTGGTATCGTTTTAGAAAAAATACCAGCCAAATTAGCCAAAAAAGTAGCTGAAAGCATTAGTATTCCGGTTATTGGAATTGGAGCCGGAAATGGTGTTGACGGACAAGTTTTAGTGGTTCATGATATGCTGGGAATGACACACGAATTCCATCCTCGTTTCTTACGCCGTTATTTGAATTTATATGAAGAAATGACAACTGCCATCGGACAATATGTTGATGATGTAAAAGCTGTAGATTTCCCTAACGAAAATGAGCAATATTAGTTTTTTAGTGATTCGTAAATAGTATTGGTAATTTTGGCTGAAAAAATAGTATCTGATAAAAATAATCTTCAAATAATTCATGAAGACAACCACATTATTGTGGTTAATAAACGTGTTGGTGATATTGTTCAAGGCGATAAAACCGGAGACAAGCCGCTTTCTGATGTTGTAAAAGAATACATTAAAGATAAATACAACAAACCCGGTGAAGTTTTTCTGGGGGTAGTACATCGTTTAGACAGACCAACGTCCGGAATTGTTGTTTTTGCTCGAACTTCAAAAGCGTTAACGCGTTTAAACGAAACCTTCAAAAACAGGGAAACCCAAAAAACATATTGGGCTGTCGTTAAAAACCAACCGCCTAAAGAAAAGGACACCTTAATTCATTTTCTTACCCGAAATCCGAAGAACAACACTTCCAAAGCGCATTCAAAAGAAGTGAATGACAGTAAAAAAGCAAGTCTGACGTATTCGGTTTTCCAAAAATTGAATAATTATTACGCTTTAGAAATTGACTTACATACCGGAAGGCATCATCAAATTCGTTGCCAATTAGCTGCTATTGGTTGCCCTATTAAAGGTGATCTGAAATATGGTTTTGACAGAAGTAATCCAGATGGAGGAATTCATTTACACGCTCGAAAATTAGTACTTCAGCACCCTGTTACAAAAGAAATTCTTACATTTACAGCAGATACTCCAAATGATGTTATTTGGAATTCTATTTCTTAAACCTTACTCTTATGAATAAAAAAATTGAAGAAAAACTAACGTATGGTTATCCTTTTGACTTAGGTACAATTATTGAAGGTAGTTTTGCCGTTTACAAAAAAACATTTCTTGTTGCCGGTGCTACATTAATACTTCTAGGTATTGTTCTTGTAATACTCTATGCCGGGCTATTAGGAGTTCTTGTAGGATTTAGTGATTTTTCTGAAATGATGTTACAAATTTCTATCATCTCAAAAAGCCCTGTTTATATTATTTCTACCGGATTGTTTTCAACCTTAGCAAGTGCTATAATGGCACCTATAACAGCTGGATTCATTCATACTAATTATTTAGCAAAAAGGAATAAAGAGTTTAGTTTAAGTACAATTTTTGAATTTTATAAAGGAAAATATACCGGAACATTAATGATGGCTTATGCCATTGTAGGTTTTACCATGGCTATTGTGAATACTTTACTGATGTTTACAGGTTTAGAATTTCTGAGTTTTATATCACAAGGGCTAATCTCTTTGATCACCGTTTTTACTATTCCTTTGATAATCTATGAAGACTTCAACTATTCTGATGCTCTTTCAAAAAGTATATCATTATTCGGTAAACAGCCATTATATATCTTACTTGCTATGATTGTAGCTTTTTTCTTTTCTATGCTTGGCTTTTTAGCCTTTTGTTTAGGAATATTTTTTACGCTCCCCTTTCTTTATAGTACCTACTACGCCATTTATGATCAGGCTATCGGATTTGACGATAAGTCTGAAATCGAAGAAATCGGATTTGAGTAAACTATAAACAATATGACAAAAAAAATTCTCTCTCTAAGTTTTATGGCTCTTTGCTTCTCTTACAGTGTGGCTCAAGAGCACTTTACAGGAATATCAACTTCCAGACGGGTTGGTATTGTAAATACCGTTTACAATCCTTCAGAAATTGTAAATCTAAGCACTAAATATGAAGTAAATGTTTTTGATGTCTCCGTTGGAATGTCTAACAACAAACTTACTTTTAACGATTTAATCAAAGGAAGTAATCTTGAGGATAAAATTTTTGAAGGAGATGATAATGTCAATTTGCGCCTTGATGCTCTAATTATTGGTCCTTCTTTTGCATTTAAAATGAAAAAATGGGGATTCGGATTAACGTCAATGGCTCACGTAAAAGCCAATGTCATTAATGTAGATTCAAAATTGGGAGATGCCATTCAAAACGGGAAATTAAGCAATCTTATTTCTCAAACTACATTATCTTCAAGCGATAACCAAAGAGTTAATGCTATTACTTGGGGCGAAATTGATTTGACTGTAGGACGAAATATCATAGATCTGCCGAAACATTCCTTAAATGTAGGTTCCTCTTTTCGTTTCCTTTTTCCGGGTGCTTACGGAAATTTCTCAGCGACAAACTTAAACGGAACCATTAATAATACCTTAGGTGATGTTGAATTAGTTAATGCTTCTGCAGAAATAAATTTGGCCTATGCCGGACCTCTTGCAGGCGCCTATAACGACCAAGGAAATTATAACGAATTCTTTTCTCAAGGAATCAACGGTTTTGCTCTTGATTTAGGTGCTAATTATATTTGGAAAGACGAATCAGATCCTAAAAGCTACAAATTAAAAGCCGGATTTTCTATTCGTAATTTAGGGAGTATGACTTTCAAATCGGATTCCAATTTAAGTCAAAATTATATTTTAAATGTGGATAACTTCGAAAGTCTAAATTTAAATCAATTTGAAAATGTTGAAAGTTTAGAAGAATTAAATCAAATCATTTCTGATCCGGCAAATGCCAATTACTTTCAGGCAACGACTTCAAAAGACGATTATTCCATTAAATTGCCCACGACAATCAATGCTTATGTTGATTATCGACTGGCAGAAAGATGGTTTGTAACGGCTAGTATGAATCAAAAAGTAAACGACGATTCCGAAAATGATTTTGTTACTACACAAAATTCATATACCTTAATCCCTCGTTATTCTTACAAGTGGTTTGAAGCGTATGTACCTGTAAGTTCCAATGAAATTTCAGGATTTGCAACAGGATTAGGATTTAGGCTTTCTGTTTTCTTTATAGGTTCGAACAGCGCTATTACGGCTTTAACCAATAATGGAAAACAAGCCGATTTATACTTAGGAGTTCAATTTGGTTTTTAATACATATAAACAAATAATACAATACAAAAATGAAATGGCAAGGTAGAAGACAAAGCGACAACGTTGAAGACCGCAGAGGAATGTCCGGCGGAGGAAAAGCAATTGTTGGTGGTGGTGTAATTGGAATAATTATACTATTACTCCAAATGTTTGGCGGACAAACAGGTCAATCAATTGCTCCTGTTCTAGAACAATTAAACCAAGGAACTGCAACAGAACAAGTTCAGGAAAAAGAGCTTACTGCCGAAGAAAAAGAGATGGGTCAATTTGCCTCAACCGTTCTAGCAGATACCGAAGACATTTGGACCAAAATTTTTGCTGAAAATAATTTAGGAACTTATGAAAAACCTAAAATGGTGTTATTCTCTGGAAGTGTTGAAACCGCTTGTGGAGGCGCTAGTTCTGCTTCCGGTCCGTTTTATTGTCCGGCCGACCATAAAGTGTATATGGATTTAACCTTTTTCGAAGAACTTCGTACGCGTTTTGGAGCTAAAGGCGGTGATTTTGCTATCGCCTATGTTATTGCTCACGAAGTGGGTCATCACGTACAAACCTTATTAGGAACATCAGGGAAAGTTCGTCAATTGCAACAAGGTAAAAGTGAAGCGCAAGCCAATAAACTGAGTGTTTGTTTAGAACTTCAAGCTGATTTTTATGCCGGACTTTGGTCACATTACAACCAAAAATATTTGGAAGAAGGCGATATCGAAGAAGCTTTAAGTGCGGCTCATGCCGTAGGTGATGATGAGATCCAAAAAAACATGCAAGGTCGTGTTGTTCCTGATTCTTTTACGCATGGAACCTCTGAACAACGTATGAAATGGTTTATGAAAGGATACAAAACGGGCGATATTAACAATGGCGACACTTTTGCCGAAGAATTGTAGTTATCTTTTTTATAAAAATTACATTCAAAAATCAATATCCAAAAAAAATAAGTTAAAAAATTTAGCAGATTCATAAATCGAATCGTCAAGCTTAATATTTTAAGGCATATTCAATGAAAAGTTGAGTATGCTTTTTATTTTTGTGTAAAACAAACAAGAATGAGAGTAGGTATTGACGCTATACAGTTTGATATTCCTAAAATATATTTACCGATAGAAATACTAGCCGAGAAAAGAAACATTGAACCGGCAAAATTGATAAAAGGGCTTGGACTACAGCAAATGAGTTTCCTTGATGTGCATCAAGATACTGTAACCTTAGCCGCAAACGCTCTTTACAAATTGATTCAACAGGAGAATATTGATTTGAACAGTATTTCCCGAATTTACGTTGGTACTGAAAGTGCAGTTGACAACTCTAAACCCATAGCTTCTTATTTGGTTCAATTGATCGAAAAAGAATTAGGAGAAAGAACCTTGAAAAACTGTGATGTGGTAGACCTGACTTTTGCCTGCATTGGCGGTGTGGATGCTTTACACAATTGTTTAGATTTTGTGCGATTGAATCCAACTAAAAAAGCAATTGTCATTACTACCGATAATGCCAAATATGACTTAGATTCAACGGGCGAATATACTCAAGGTGCCGGAGCTATTGCTATGCTAATCACTTCTAATCCGAGAATTCTTTCGTTTAGAAATGCTGTTGGTGTAGGAACAGAAGGTGTTTTCGATTTCTTTAAACCGAAAAGAACCGTAACCAAAGAGGCCATTTTTGGTGATGATTCTAACGAAAATTGGTTTGATGTTTTAGAAACAGAAGTCAATATTGCTAAAGAACAACCGGTTTTTGACGGGCAATATTCTAACGAATGTTATATCAACCGAATTGCTGAAGCTTATGAAAATTTCAAAACTGAAGCCGAAGAAGGTTGGAAAGTATATGAAAATTGGGATTTGATTTTAATGCATCTACCCTACTGTTTTCAAGGAAGACGAACGTTCATCGATATTTTTGCAAATGAAAATCCGGAATTGTTAACCCAACAAGAAGGTGAAACCATAAAAGAAAAAACAAAAGCGTTAACCAAATCTCCTGAATATTTGGCTTTGGTAAACGAAAAATTATATCCGGCTGAAATTGCTTCAGGAAAAGTAGGAAACATTTATACCGGTTCTATTTTCTTAGGGTTGTTATCCGCTTTATATTTCAGTGCGAAAGAAGACAAAGCACTTAGCGGAAATAAAGTAGGATTTATTGCTTACGGCAGTGGTTCTAAGTCAAAAGTTTTTGAAGCAGAAGTTGCTCCGCAATGGCAAAGCGAAATTACTAAAACCAACTTATTTGAAGTTTTAGAACAACGTACCGCTATTGATTTTGACACTTACGAAAAGTTGCATAAAAAAGAATTGAAAAATTCAGTGATTGAAGCTTCAAACGAATATTCAATCGATTATATAGAAAAAGAAAATCCTAATTTATTAGGAGCACGATATTACTTAAGGAAGTAATGTTCACAGTTTTATTTAGTTTTTGGTTTAGTTAAAGCTGGTTAAGTAACCAGCTTTTTCTTTTTAACGCAACCAACCTTCCCTATCCAAACTTCTGTACTGTATCGCTTCTGCAATATGATGGGATTGAATAGTTGTTGAATCTTCTAAATCAGCAATAGTTCTGGAAACTTTCAAGATACGATCATACGCTCGAGCTGATAAATTCAAACGTTCCATAGCCGTTTTAATCAAACCCAAAGAAACTTCATCCAAAGCACAATATTCCCGAATTAATTTGCTGCTCATTTGCGCATTGTAATGTACATTTTTCATCAACTCAAAACGTTTCGCCTGAATAGTTCTCGCTCGGGTTACCCTTTCTCTAATAATTGTACTACTTTCCGCTTTTCGAGTATCGGACAATTTTTCAAAAGGAACGGGAGTTACTTCGATATGAATATCAATTCTGTCTAATAAAGGGCCGGAAATTTTATTCATATACCGTTGCATTTCTTGAGGCGAATTGCTCACTGGTGCATTCGGATCGTTAAAATAACCGCCCGGACTTGGATTCATACTAGCAACCAACATAAAACTCGATGGATACGTAATCGTAAATTTTGCTCTCGAAATGGTTACTTCCCTGTCTTCCAAAGGTTGGCGCATCACTTCCAACACTTCTCGTTTAAATTCAGGCAATTCATCTAAGAACAAAACGCCATTGTGCGCTAATGAAATTTCTCCGGGTTGGGGATAACTTCCGCCACCGACTAAACTGACTCCCGATGCAGAATGGTGAGGTGAACGAAATGGTCTTTGCGTTAACAAACCTGCTTCTTTTATTTTTCCGGCAACCGAATGAATTTTGGTGGTTTCCAAAGCTTCCTGCATTGTCATTGGCGGCAAAATACTTGGCAATCTTTTGGCTAACATGGTTTTTCCGGCTCCCGGCGGACCAATTAAAATAATATTATGTCCTCCTGCTGCGGCAATTTCCATGCATCGCTTAATAGATTCTTGTCCTTTAACGTCAGCAAAATCAAACTCCGGAAAATCTAAGGTTTTTGAGAATTCTTCTTGTGAATTGATAACGGTTGGCTGTACATTTCCGCTTCCTTCAAAAAAATCAATTACCTCAGTTACATTTTCGATACCATAAACCGAAATTCCCTCTACAATTGCAGCTTCTTTTACATTTTGAATGGGTAACAAAACTCCTTTAAAGCCTTCTTCTTTGGCCTTAATCGCAATAGATAATGCTCCTTTTATAGGCTGCAAACTTCCGTCAAGCGACAATTCACCCATAATGATATAATTCCCAACTTCGTCAGAATTTATTTGAGAGGAAGCCGCTAAAATACCAACAGCAATCGTCAAATCATAAGCGGAACCTTCCTTACGTAAATCGGCAGGCGCCATATTGATGATAATCTTTTTTCCCGGAAAATGATAGTTGTTATTTTTTAGAGCTGCGGCAATGCGATAACTGCTTTCTTTTATAGCGGAATCGGGTAAACCTACCAAGTGGTAGCCAATTCCTTTATCAATGTTTACCTCAACGGTAATAGTTGTAGCATCAACGCCAAAAACGGCGCTTCCAAATACTTTTACTAACATGGCGAATACTATTTAAATGGCTTATAATGATACAAATATATATAATTATTTAAGAAAAATACTATTTAAAAGTTTAATCAATTGAAAAATGTAAAGTAAAAATAACTTTTTGTAAATTATATTTGTCTATATGTAAAATATACTTTACATTTAGATATCATTTTAATTCTTTAATCCGTATGAAAACACATTTTCTTTTTCCGAACCAATTGAAAACACTAGGCTGGATTTTATTTATACCTAGTTTTATTTTTGCTATTCTAAGTTCTGTTTTTGAATGGAAAATAGATGATTATCTAAACGTTACTGTTTTTGCTGTTTACAATGATGAAATCTTTGGTCAAGATACTAATCCTTTTTTCCAGTTTATTAAAAACAGTATAACCGATGAAATTTTGACTTTTTGTTTAATTGTCGGTGGATTGTTGATTGGGTTTTCAAAACTGAAAAATGAAGACGAATATATTGCACAAATACGTTATGAAAGTTTAGTTTGGGCTACTTATCTAAACTATGGTTTAATTTTACTTTTTACTGTTTTTATGTATGGTATTTCATTTTTAAATGTGCTTTTTTACAATACATTTACCCTGCTACTATTCTTTATTATTCGTTTTCATTATATGATCTACAAACTTAATAAAACGAATCATGAAGAATAATTTAAAAGTCTTACGTGCCATAAAAAATATTTCTCAGGAAGAATTGGCTAACCAAATTAGCGTAAGTCGGCAAACTATTAATGCTATGGAAAAAGGAAAATATGTTCCCTCTACGCTATTAGCTTTAAAACTTGCACATTATTTTGAAAAACCGGTTGAAGAAATATTTCAGTTAGAGGAAAATGAATACCCATTAAACAATTAATTTTTTAAACATAAAATACACTAAACACTAATTTTTTTTCAAAGAATCTACTTTAAAAGAGTCTTTTTTTGAATTTTTTCATATATTTTGTATATTTGCCACTCGTAGTTTTGTTTTGTCACAGACAAAAGTCTTTTAAGCACTATTTTTTAGTTTGCTTTCTATCTAAATCATTCGATTTGCAGTTAACTGCGTCATGGTCTTGGGAGAATCTCAATTCAGACCGACAAAATTTGAAATTATATTAAAAATGCATGCAATAGATTATTTAATCTTTGTCATTTACATGCTGGCTATGCTCGGCATTGGTTTTTATTTCTACAGAAAGAACTCATCTTCAGAAGATTTTTATGTAAGTGGTCGTAGTATGAGTAGTTGGCACATTGGTTTATCCGTTGTCGCAACTGATGTCGGTGGCGGTTTCTCCATAGGATTAGGCGGATTAGGTTTTACCATGGGACTTTCCGGTTCGTGGATGCTCTTTACGGGGTTAATTGGCGCTTGGTTAAGTGCTGTCCTCTTAATTCCAAAAGTAAGTCAATTAGGGCACCAACATAAGTTTTTTACTTTTCCTCAAATCTTTAGTCATTTTTACAATGCAAAAGTGGGGTTATTAGCCGGAATTATATCTGCAATAGGCTATGTAGGGTTTACCAGTTCGCAAGTTTTAGCCGGAGCCAAACTAGCTTCAGCTACCATTCAAGGATTAGATATCCAATGGGCTTTACTCATTATGGGAGCAATAGCAGTTATTTATACCTCTATTGGCGGACTAAAAGCTGTAATCTATACCGATACTATACAATGGATAGTTTTAATTTCCGGTTTGGTTTTTATCGGAATTCCTATGGCTTATCATGCTGTAGGAGGAATTGATGCCATTAAAAGTACACTGGCTCCCGAATATTTATCACTCAAAAATGTCAGTGCCTTACAAATATTAAATTGGTCTGTTACTATAATACCAATATGGTTTATCGGCATGACTTTATACCAAAGAATTTATGCTTGTAAAAACGAAAAAGAAGCTAAAAAAGCTTGGTTTATTGCCGGTTTATTTGAATGGCCTATTATGGCCTTTATGGGAGTTATTCTTGGTATGCTAGCCAAAGTTGCTGCTACACAAGGAATGTTTGATAGCATTACAAACGTAGCTTCTTTAGATAGCGAAATGGGCTTACCTATTTTATTGAGTACTATTCTACCCATTGGTTTAATGGGATTAATGCTTTCCTCTTATTTTTCGGCTATTCTTTCTACTGCCGACAGTTGTTTGATGGCTGCTTCAGGAAATATTGTTACTGATATTATCGAAAAGTTTTATCAAAAACCTCTTTCTGACAAGAAACTGCTTCAAATTTCACAAATAGTTACACTAGCCGTTGGTGTTTTTGCCATTCTGTTAGCTTCCCAAATGCAAAATGTTTTAGAATTAATGCTGTATTCTTATGCTTTTATGGTTTCCGGACTTTTTGTTCCGGTTTTAGGCGCTTTATTCTGGAAAAAAAGCAATGCTAATGCTGCTTTTTGGAGTATGTTACTTGGTGGCGTTACTACCATTAGCCTGATTCTGTCTAAAAATCAATTGCCCTTCGGATATGCTCTGCCCAAAAATTTAGATGCTAATATCTTTGGTATCAGTATTTCTTTATTGACTTTCATACTATTATCAAACTATCACTATAAAAAGAAAAAAAATGGAATTTATAATTATTAATGCAATAACAGGTGAAAATCCTGATTATACTCCGGAAGTTATCACTCATTTCTTATTCACTCATTTAGAGCAATATGGCGATGCTAAAGCAGATATTTTAAAATGCATCGATTATGTCATGAATCCTACAAAAGGAGGACAAATCATCATTGGCACCGACGAAAATAAAATCGTAGGTATTGTCATTTTGAACAATACAGGAATGAAAGATTACATTCCGGAAAATATCTTAGTTTACATAGCTGTTGATAACAGTCAACGCGGAAAAGGCTATGGTAAAAAACTAATGCAGAAAGCGATTGCAAGTGTTGAAGGAAGCATTGCACTACACGTGGAACCTGATAATCCTGCGAAAAAACTATACGAGAAACTCGGTTTTACCAATAAGTATTTAGAAATGCGTTTAACCCAATAATTAGTTATGGCATTTTTAAAACTAAACAAACAAAAGTTAAAAGAAAACTATACCTTCTTAGACCAATTATTCAAAGAACGGAACATTACTTGGGGAGTTGTATCCAAATTACTCTGCGGAAATGTCATTTATTTGAAAGAATTATTAGCACTGGGAACACAAGAAATTCACGATTCCAGAATAGGAAACTTGAAGAAAATCAAGAAACTGAATCCGGAGGTTCAAACCGTGTACATTAAGCCGCCTTCCAAACGAAATATTCCCAAGATTGTGGAATTTGCCGATGTAAGTTTCAATACTGAAATTTATACCATAAAAATGCTTTCGGAAGAAGCTAAACGCCAAAATAAAGTTCATAAAATTGTAATAATGATTGAAATGGGCGATTTACGAGAAGGCGTTTTGGGCGAAGAATTACTTCATTTTTATCAAGAAGTTTTTAGTTTATCCAATATCAAAATTAGTGGTATTGGTACCAATTTAAATTGCCTGAGTGGCGTTATGCCTACGCAAGATAAATTAATTCAGTTGAGTTTATACAAACAATTGATTGAAGCTAAATTTAACGTCGAAATTCCTTGGGTTTCCGGCGGAACTTCTGTTGCTATTCCTTTGCTATTGAAAAATGCCAGACCCATGGCGGTCAATCATTTTAGAATTGGCGAAGCACTTTTCTTTGGGAAGGATCTATTTACGGGCGAAACCATTGAAGGAATGCATAACGATGTCTTTACCTTGTATTCCGAAATCATTGAAATCACTGAAAAACCCAATAATCCTATTGGCGAATTAGGCGAAAATGTAGCCGGAAATACTTATGAAATCGATGAAAACACCGATTTGAGTGAAACTTCTTTACGCGCTATTTTAGATGTTGGACTTTTAGACATGCAACCCCAATATTTAATTCCGACAAATCCTGATATTACAATTGTAGATGCCAGTTCAGACATGATGGTTGTTGATATCTCTAACTCCAAAAAAGAATATAAAATTGGAGATATCATATCTTTTAAATTGCAATATATGGGCGCTTTATATTTACTTAACTCAGATTACATTGAAAAATTAGTAGAATAAAAAAACGAAGCCTAAAGGCTTCGTTTCGTTTATATCATAATTTGTTTCTTATTTCTTAAAAGCTTTAATCCCGTCTTCTAACCAAGCTTTATATTCATCAGCATCCGGTGTGTAACCAACCGGTGTGCTAATGTCTTTTCCATCAGCATCTAAAATCACATAAAATGGTTGGGCATTATTTTGATAACGTGTAATTTGGAAATCACTCCATTTGTTACCAATGGTTTGAATCTCTTTTCCGGTTTCAGTAGAAGTGTATTTATCTTTTTCTTCTAGCTCGCGTTTGTCATCTACATAAAGCGAAATCAAAACCACATCATTCTTAAGCAAAGGTAAAATTTCAGGTTTAGACCAAACGTGTTCTTCCATTTTCCTACAATTTACGCAGGCGTGACCTGTGAAATCTAATAAAATTGGTTTACCTACTTGTTTTGCATAAGCTACTCCTTTGTCATAATCATGAAAAGCGATGATTTTATGTGGTCCAAAGTGTGCATGTTCCGGCAAAACTTCGGCAGTAGTAGTCTCTCCTCCATTGGTATACCCCACTCCATAAGGACTTTCACTATACGTCATTGGTGGCGGAAATCCTGAAATTACTTTTAACGGAGCACCCCATAATCCCGGAATTAAATACATCGTGAATATAGATACAATTAAAGCCATAAACAAACGCCCTACTGAAATGTGAGAAAGCGGACTATCGTGTGGTAATGTAATTTTTCCGAATAAATAAAAAGCCCAAGCTCCAAAAACAGCAATCCAAATAGCGATAAAAACTTCTCTTTCTAACCAATGCAATTGCAATACCAAATCGGCATTCGATAAAAATTTAAAGGCCATCGCTAATTCCAAGAATCCTAATGACGCTTTTACCGTATTCATCCATCCACCTGATCTTGGTAATGAATTTAACCAACCCGGAAATAAGGCAAATAACATGAAAGGTAATGCAATAGCACTTGAAAAACCTAACATTCCTATAATCGGAGCAATTCCTCCTTTTGACGAAGCTTCAACTAATAATGTTCCTACTATAGGTCCGGTACAAGAAAAAGAGACAATTGCTAATGCCAATGCCATGAAGAAAATAGCTAAAATTCCTGATTTCCCGGCTTGCATATCTACTTTATTAGCCCAAGATTGCGGTAAAACAATTTCGAAAGCACCTAAAAAAGATGCCGCAAAAAATACCAAAATAATGAAGAATATGATGTTAAAAATAACACTTGTTGATAACGCATTCAATGAATCAGCACCAAAAATCCCAACGATTAACGAGCCTAGTGCAACGTAAATTACAATAATTGACAACCCATAAAAAATGGCATTCATGATTCCCTTTTCGCGTGAACCACTTTGTTTAGTAAAGAAACTTACTGTTAGTGGAATCATTGGGAAAACACATGGTGTTAACAAAGCGGCAAATCCGCCTAAAAAAGCAAAAATAAATATTGTCCAAAGACTTCTTTTTTCTTCACGTTTTTCTGCTTTTGCTAAATCTTTATGTTCTGTTGAAGGAGTAGCTACAACCTCATCAGTAACCTGTTTCTCAACAATTGTAGCTTCAGTACTATCAATTTCTAAAGGCTGAGCTTCTGTTTGTTTTACTTCTTCAACTATGGCTGTTCTTTCTTCCTTAATTTCAGGAAGTTTAAAAGTAAAGGTTTTGTCTTGTTGAATACATTGTTCTTTACAAACCTGATATTCTACATAGACTTTTATTTCCTTTAGTTGGGTATTGGTAACTTTAATTTTTTGTTTAAACTGAGCGGAATTACTAAAGAAATATTCGTCAACTTCAAAAATATCATTATAGGCTTTAGTGTATTTACTCTCTACTGTTTTTCCTACAACAGTATAATTTCCTTTAGCTTCTTTGTATTCAAAAACGGTTGGTAAAGCACCTCCATCGGGCGTAAATTGTGAATACATGTGCCATTCGGGCTCAATTGTTGCATTCATGACCAACTCAAATTCGTTGTTTGAAATTTTCGTCAAGTTGGTTTTCCATTTAACCGGATCTAAAAGTTGGGCTTGACTTACCCAAGAGATTAGCAGTAAAATAAAATATAAGTTCTTTTTCATTGGTTTTATTTATAGTCTGGAGTTTTGTTGTAAACAATTATTGCTCTAATTCTATTTTCAATATCTTTAAGGTATCTGAATGCACTACAAACCGTTCGTCAGCTCTTTTTCCGATTACCCAAATAATTTCGTTTGTTGCAGAAACTAATAACCACTGGTTTTCTTTATCAAAAAGTGAATATTTTTCGTCTTTAAAATACTTACTCAGTTTCTTTTTTCCTTTCATTCCACTTGGGAAAAATGCATCAGCTTCTTCTCTTTTTCGAATGATTAACGGAAAACTTAATTTATCTGCGTCTACAAAGATAGTATTGTTATTAAAATTTGCGATATGTTCAATGGGTTCCAAAGTAAGTTTTAAGGGAACTTTAAGAGAACTTTGACCTTCTGTAACAGAATATGCTTCCTTTTTTGCTTCGCTAATCACAGAAAGCATAAGATGTTCTCTATTTTTAAGCAAAATATGCGTTGGCGAAACAATTCTCTTTCCGGTTTCGGCATCTACCAAATTGTAAATATCTTGCCAAGCAGTAAAACCAAAATCTTTCAACCATTGGTACAAATACAACTGATAATTGGGTAATCTTTTGATATATTCTACCGCTATAGAAACCGTTCCGTTTTCATCAATTGCTATCAGTTCAGCAATAGTATTTGCCGTTGTTTCCTGAATTACGGCTTGTGTTTGCTTTAAATAGTCTTGCGTTTTAATGAAATTATCCAAAAATGTAGGATGTAATTCTTTTAATAACGGAACAATATGATGTCTGATTTTATTTCGTAAATATTTATCGGAAGCATTACTGCTGTCTTCTCGCCATTCAATGTTATTTTCTTTAGCATACTCTAAAATTTCCTGACGCGAAAAGGGTAACAATGGTCTCAAAATAGTATCATTCACCTCCGGAATAGCAATTAACCCGTCTAAACCACAACCCCGACTCAGGTTAATGATAAACGTTTCCAAATCGTCATCGGCATGATGTGCCGTAACCAAATATTGAATATTCTGAGCTTGCATTTCCTTTTGAAACCAATGATAACGCAATTCGCGGGCAGCAACTTGAATAGTTTGTTTATGTTGTTTGGCATATTCCTCGGTTGCAAAATGTTTTACTTTAACCGGAATTTGATGGGTTTGAAAATATTGGGTTACAAATTGTTCGTCGTCGTCACTTTCTTCGCCTCGCAATTGAAAATTACAATGCAAAACGGAAAATGAATACTGTAATTGCTGAAACAAATGAGCCAAAACCATGCTGTCTACTCCTCCACTTACGGCAATGCAAAATCGGCTTTCTTTTAAGAAATGGAATTTATTTTGAATATGGTTTTGGAATTTTACTAACATCTTTCAAAAGTAACTATTATTTTAAAACATTGGTCTCGACTCCGCTCGACCTGACAAAAAAATGATATTGACTTGATTAGAATTAGATATTTTACCCTATTTACCTAAAACCTCAAACATAGCTTTAGCCTTTAGTAAACATTCTTCATATTCTTGTTCTGGAACAGATTGTGCTGTTATGGCACTTCCTACAGAGAAAGAAACATACTTATTTTTGGCATTGTATAAAATACTTCGAATAACCACATTGAAATCAAAATCGCCATTTGGTGTAAAATAGCCAATAGTTCCGCTATACAAACCTCTTTTTGTTTCTTCTAATTCTTCAATGATTCTCATCGCCGAAATCTTGGGTGCTCCGGTCATGCTTCCCATCGGAAAAGTAGATTTGATAATTTCTACCGGACTAGTCGCGAGTTCAACTTGAGAAACAACCGTAGAAATCATTTGGTGCACTTGTTTAAAAGTGTAAATTCCACATAATTCTTCCACTGCTACGCTTCCTTTTGTAGAGGTATGCGATAAATCGTTGCGAACCAAATCGACAATCATGATATTTTCGGAACGTTCTTTTCCGTTTTGTTCCAAATCAGCTCTTAACACGCTATCTTCTTCAAAATTGGCTCCACGCCTCGTGGTTCCTTTTATGGGTTGCGAAATTATTTTGGTTTCTTCCTTTCTCAAATAACGTTCGGGTGATGCCGAAAGTGCATACTGTTTATTGTTTTTTAGAAAAGTGGCAAAAGGTGGCTGAGAAATAGCATTTAGTTTTTGGTAAATTTCTAAAGGATTTATTTGAACACCATCGGCAAAGAATTCCATACAAAAATTGGCTTCATAAATATCGCCTCGATGAATGTAATCTAACATCTTTTGAACTTTTTCCAAATACTTTTCTTTAGAAATTTGTTGGTTGATTTCGACTGGCTTAGGTTGACTATTCTCTAAATTCAAAGCTTGTTCATTGGTTCTCGACTCTACCTCGTCAAGCTCGGTACAAGCTGCTCGAACTGACAAAATATCGTTAAAATCATATTCCATTTCGTCATCCACAAAGTGTAAATATTGAATTTCCAATTGGTTTCCTTTTAAAAGAAATACTTTTTTGGGCTGAAAGAAAAATAAATCCGGAAAATGTAAACCATCAAAATTATGAGATTCCAATTGCTCCACATCGTTTTTTAAATCATAGGACAAATACCCGAATAACCAATCTTTTGTTTGTGATTGATATTGATGTAAATCATCAAAAGCATTATGAGAATCAGTTTGAATAGAAGTAAAAGCTTCAACTGCCAAAATACAATCAAAGCTGGTATATTTTTGCTCGTAATTATTAGAATCTAAGTAAACGACTTCTCTAAATTGGTTAGCCCAATACAATAGCTTTTGCTTAAAAAGTAAAGGTTCGTTTATGGTTTTAACAACAGTTGTTCTCAAAGTAAAAATTTGAATTACAAAGTAAAGAAAGTTTTAAAAGTCGACCAAAGTTTTATGAATAACTTATTAGCCCCGATTGAAGCAAACTACCTTGTAGTGCGAAAAGCGGGAACATGGAACACAAAGATGCGCTACATTTTTGCTCTTAAAAAAAAGAAAACCTAACAAATTAAAAATCTGTTAGGTTTTTTATTAGAATCTGAAACAAGTTCAGATTGACATTTTTGTTACACGTGTAATGCTCTGTTATCAGTAGCAGCTAAAGCAGCTTCTTTTACAGCTTCTGCAAATGTAGGGTGAGCGTGTGACATTCTTGAAATATCTTCGGCACTAGCTCTAAATTCCATAGCGGTAACGGCTTCTGCGATTAAGTCGGCACAACGAGCACCAATCATGTGAACCCCTAAAACTTCGTCAGTCTTAGCATCTGCTAAAATTTTAACGAAACCGTCAGTATCTCCTCCTGCTCTGGCTCTACCTAAAGCTTTGAAAGGGAAACTTCCTGCTTTGTAAGCTACACCTTCTGCTTTTAATTGCTCTTCTGTTTTACCAACAGCGGCAACTTCCGGCCAAGTGTAAACTACTCCGGGAATTAAGTTATAATCGATGTGTGGTTTTTGACCTGCTAAATATTCGGCTACTAAAACACCTTCTTCTTCTGCTTTGTGTGCCAACATTGCTCCGCGAATTACATCACCGATAGCATAAATATTAGGTACAGAAGTTTGTAAATGATCGTTTACTTCAACCTGACCTCTTTCTGTCATTTTTACTCCGGCTTTGTCAGCATTTAATCCGTCAGTATACGGACGACGACCTACTGCTACTAAACAGTAGTCTCCTTCTAATGATACTTCATTTCCTTTAGCATCATCTGCCTTAACAGTTACGGTTTCGCCGTTGCGAGTTACTTCTTTTACTTTGTGAGAAGTATAGAATTTCATTCCTTGTTTTTTCAATACTTTAGTCAATTCTTTTGACAAAGCAGCATCCATTCCCGGAATAATTCTGTCTAAATATTCTACTACTGAAACTTGAGCTCCCAAACGCAAATACACTTGACCTAACTCAATTCCGATAACTCCTCCTCCGATGATCACTAAATGTTTAGGAACTTCCGGTAATTTTAAAGCTTCTGTAGAAGTGATTATTCTTTCTTTATCAATTGAAATGAATGGTAAAGTTGATGGTTTAGAACCTGTTGCAATTATGATATATTTTGATTCAATTACTTCTGAACTACCGTCGTTTTTAGTAATTTTAACTGAAGTAGCACTTTCGAATGAACCTACACCTTCAAAAACAGTTACTTTGTTTTTATCCATCAAATATTTTACACCACCTGATGTTTGATCTACTACTGCTTGTTTGCGTTCGATCATTTTTGCTAAATTAATTTTTATATCACCTGCCACTTCAATACCGTGATCAGCAAAATGTTGTAATTCTTCATAGTGATGAGAAGACGCTAATAAAGCTTTTGAAGGGATACAGCCTACATTTAAACAAGTACCACCTAATGTTGAATATTTTTCAATGATTGCAGTTTTAAAACCTAATTGAGCGCAACGTATAGCCGATACGTACCCGCCTGGACCAGAACCAATAATGGTTACATCAAATTGACTCATTTTTTGGAAATATTTTATTAATATTAGTAGTTATATGATTTATTGATTACAAAAGTAACGCTTTTTGCATTAATAGGTGTGAATTTATTGGTAATTTATTATACCTAAAACTTAAAAGCGGTACTGTTTTTTACTTCGCCAATCATAAAAGTACTATGCGTACTTCCTATATGCTGAATGGTTGTTAATTTGGTCACCATAAACTCCCGGTAAGCTTCCATATCTTTAACGAAAATCTTTAAAATATAATCATAATCTCCACTTACGTGATAACATTCTAATACTTCATTGATCTTTACTACTTCTTTTTCAAACTGAGAAATAATATCGATATTGTGCTGGGTTAATTTGATATGACAAAAAACTACAAAGTTTTTTTCTATCTTTGATTTATCTAATAGAGCGACATATTTATTAATAACACCTTCGCGCTCTAATTTTTTAATACGCTCATAAACAGCCGTAACCGATAAATTTAATTTTACGGACAGCTCTTTGGTTGTTTTTTTGGTATCGGCTTGTAGTAATTCCAATAAGCGTCTATCAATACTATCTAACTTCATATTTCTTTGGTTTTCTTGTTAAAACTAAACTTTAAAAAGAACTAAAAACTATTTTCATACAAAATTATAGTTTTTAATACCATATTTTACATTTTATATTGAAAAATAAATTATAAATAGTGAATTTTGAGCTACAAAAACTAAACAAACTAATACTATGAGTACTTTTAATCCGGCTGATAATATTCAGGATTTACAATATTTTGGCGAATTCGGAGGTGTTAATCCTTCCATTTCAGATAGTTCAACTTATACTTTCCTTTCTGCTAAAACCATGTTTGATACTTTTGAAGGCAATGCAGAAGGTTGTTATTTATATTCTCGTCATTCTTCTCCTTCAAATTTGTATTTAGGACAAGCACTTGCTGCTATGGAAGGAACCGAAGCTGCTAATGTTGCTGCATCAGGAATGGGTGCTATTACTCCGGTTTTAATGCAATTATGTGGTGCCGGAGACCACATTGTTTCGAGCCGAACTATTTATGGCGGAACCTATGCTTTTTTGAAAAATTTTGCTCCAAAATTCAATATTCAAACCACTTTTGTCGACATTACGAAACTGGACAAAGTTGAAGCTGCCATTACGCCTAACACTAAAGTTTTATATTGTGAAACGGTTAGTAATCCGCTTTTAGAAGTTGCCGACATTGAAGGTTTAGCAAAAATTGCTAAAAAACATAACCTGAAATTAGTAGTTGACAATACTTTTTCTCCGCTTTCAGTTGCACCCGGAAAATTAGGTGCTGATGTTGTTATTCATAGTTTAACTAAATTCATCAACGGAAGTAGCGATACGATAGGTGGCGTAGTTTGCGGAACGCAACAATTTATCGACGACTTGCGTAATGTAAATGATGGTGCCAGTATGCTTTTAGGACCAACAATGGATAGTTTACGAGCTGCTAGTATTCTGAAAAACTTAAGAACATTGCATATTCGTATGAAACAACATAGTCATAATGCTATGTATTTGGCTCAAAAATTTGAAAAAGACGGATTAAAAGTAGTTTATCCCGGTTTAGAAAGTCACTCTAGTCATAAATTATATGCTAGTATGATTAACCCAGAATATGGTTTTGGCGGTATGATGACTATTGATGTAGGTTCTTTAGACAAAGCCAATGAATTGATGGAATTAATGCAAGAAAGAAATTTAGGGTATTTAGCAGTAAGTTTAGGTTTCTATAAAACATTATTTAGTGCTCCCGGAACTTCAACTTCTTCTGAAATTCCTTTGGAAGAACAGCAAGAAATGGGATTAACCGATGGTTTAATTCGTTTTTCAATAGGTTTAGATAATGATATTGAACGTACTTACCAGATGATGAAGCAATGTATGGCAGAGTTGAATATTCTATAATATATTGAAAACACTATAAAAATTAAATCCAATTACAAAAACGTAATTGGATTTTTTTATAATGGAATACATTTATTTGTTTTCTTCTGATAAATGAAATAATTTCACATTTAAAACTGAATCAAATAATTTGCAAAAAAACTGGATTATTTCTCGGTCATGGGTTTAATATACTCAATAGTAAATTTGGCAGAAACACCTGTTTTTAAGTTCCAATCATTTGCAGTGATTAAATTGTTATTTGCATCATAAATAGCAAAATTTGCAGTATTAGGTCCTGCTAAACCTTGATTGAGTGCCATAATAGCAACTAAATTATCACCTTCTCTAAGGTTAATTATATAAGTGTTGTAATGCCCTTCTAAAAGTTCGTTAGAATACATTGTTTCGGCATTCAACAAAATCTTTACCCTGTCACCATCAGGATCCATATAATCTCTCATCTTAATAATAATAGATGGTGTACGAACAACAAATTTCCCAAAGAATACATCTTCCCAGTTTCCATCTCTGTTGATTTCTCCGTTTAGTTTATCTTTTACCTCATCTCCCGGATTTTTGAAATCATTTGATGTATCAAAAACACTTTTTGCTTCTTCTTTTTTATTCAAAATAGAATAGCGCTTTAAAATGTTACTATCATTATTTTCAAGCGGACTTTTATAATCCAAACTAGGTAAAGAACTATCAAAAGAGTTGGAGTTTGTGCCTGTAGAATTAGGCAACTTCAACTCAAACTTTAAAGGTTGTTTTTTAGTGTCGATTTGGGCAAAAACCGAAGCTGTTATCAAACAAAATAAAATTCCTAAATGATTCCTCATCACTATCAGTTTTTAAGACAAAGCTATTGAATGGCAAATAATTTCACTACAAATTAACCAATGATTAACAATTATCATGAAACAAAAATTAAAAATTTTCGTCTAATTTGCATATCAAAAAATATACCATGTTCACAAACTTTAGGCAAGTTAGCATTTTTTTAGTTTTTTTACTGAGTTTCATTGGATATTCCCAAGAAAAATTTACTATTAGCGGAACTGTAAAAGACAGTTTATCAGGCGAAACACTTATCGGTGTAACCATTGCCATTCCGGAGCTGAAAACCGGAACGACCACAAATGAATATGGTTTTTATTCCTTAACACTTCCTAAAGGAGAACATACCGTTTGGGTAAGTTATATCGGTTTCAGTGATTATTATCAAAAGGTTTCTTTAAACAGTAACCAAAAAATAAACATCAATTTAAAAGAGTCTTTACAAGATCTTCAGGAAATTGTAGTAACCGATAATCCGAACAGAGTAATTATCGACAAACCCGAAATGAGTACGCATAAAATTACGGCCGCTACTATTAAAAAAATGCCTGCCGTAATGGGAGAAACCGATATTTTAAAATCTATCTTAACCTTGCCCGGAGTGACCAACGCCGGTGAAGGGCAATCGGGATTTAATGTTAGAGGCGGTGCTGCCGATCAAAACTTAGTTTTATTAGATGAAGCTACGCTTTACAATTCTTCACACTTATTTGGTTTCTTCTCTGTTTTCAACACCGATGCTATCAAAGATATTAAATTGTATAAAGGCGGAATTCCTTCTCGTTTTGGCGGAAGAGTAGCTTCCGTTTTGGAAATTTATCAAAAAGACGGAAACAATTCCGGTTTTCACATGAATGGTGGAATTGGTTTAATCTCGAGTCGTTTGCTAGCAGAAGGTCCTATTGTGAAAGACAAAGGTTCGTTCTTAGTGGCCGGAAGAAGTTCGTATGCCCATTTATTTTTAAAATTAGCAAACAATGATAATTCGGCTTATTTCTATGATTTGAATACCAAATTAAACTATCAGTTAAACGACAATAACAGTTTATATTTGTCGGGTTATTTTGGTCGAGATGTTTTTAGCTTGAGCGATAGTTTTAAGAATACTTATGGAAATTCGATCTTAAACCTGAGATGGAATCATTTGTTTTCGGATAAATTATTCTCAAATCTTTCACTTATTTATAGTGATTATTACTATGGTTTGACCTTAAATTTTGTTGGATTTAATTGGGATAGCGGAATCAAAAATTACAATTTAAAATACGATTTCAAACACTATCTTTCCGATAAAACCAAACTCTTTTACGGTGTTAATGCTATCTATTATGATTTCAATCCCGGTGAAATTAATCCAACCGATGATTCTTCCGGTATAAATCCGGATAAATTGGCTAAAAAATATGCTTTTGAACCTGCTTTTTACATTGATTCCGAACAAAAAATCTCTGAAAAATTGAGTGTGAACTATGGCTTACGCTATAGTTTGTTTTACCGATTGGGAAATGAAGAAATTAACCTTTACGAAAACAATCAGGCAGTAGTTTTCAACGAAGACTTTCAGATTTATGAAAAAGCGACTCCAATTGGCACCAAAAAATATGGTAAAAACGATATTATTTCGCAATTTGGCAATTTAGAACCTCGATTGGCTTTAGCCTATACTTTAAACGAAAAAAGTTCCATTAAAGCCAGTTATAACCGAATGGTTCAATATTTACATTTAATTTCTAATACGCAATCTCCTACTCCATTAGATGTTTGGACACCAAGTGATGATTACTTGAAACCTCAAATTTTGGATCAAGTTGCCTTTGGCTATTTTAGAAATTTTAAAAACGGTGCGTATTCCTTAGAAGCTGAAACTTTCTTCAAAAAAGTTAAAAACCGATTGGATTATATTGATGGCGCTGATTTAATTGCTAATGACGATATTGAACAAGTAGTCTTAAAAGGAGAAGCCAGAGCTTATGGTTTAGAACTTTTAGTTCGAAAAAACAACGGAAAATTAACCGGATGGCTTTCGTACACTTTATCGCGTTCGGAGCAAAGAACTCCCGGAAGAACAGCCGAAGAAACCGGAATTAACAATGGCGAATGGTATAAAACAGGTTGGGACAAATTGCATAATCTTTCGGTTACTTCCATGTATCAACTTAATGACAAATGGAGTTTTAGCAGTATTTTCACCTTACAAAGCGGACAACCGGTTACCTACCCTAACGGACAATACCAATACCAAGGAATTATGGTTCCGACGTATGGCTTACGAAATGAAAACCGATTGCCAACGTATCATCGCTTAGACGTTTCGGTTACTTTGGTTCCCGAAAAAAATAAAAACAGAAATTGGTATGGCGAATGGGTTTTCGGAATTTATAATATTTACAGCCGAAAAAATGCAGCTTCTATGAGTTTCAGACAAAATCAAGATTCCGGAAATAACGAAGCCGTTCGTTTATCTATTTTCGGAATTGTTCCTAGTGTAACCTATAATTTTAAATTTTAATTATGGTAAAAATTATCTTGAAAATAACCACTTTTTTAATCCTTTTAGCAGTAACGCTTTTTACACTTATTAGCTGTGAAGACGTTGTTACTGTTGATTTAGAAACTGCCGAACCTAAATTAGTTATCGATGCTTCTTTAAAATGGCAAAAAGGAACTACCGGAAACGAACAAACCATCCTTCTTTCCACAACAGCCGGCTTTTATGAAGATAATGTTCCGGCAGTTACCGGCGCAACGGTTTTTGTAACCAATGAAAACAATGACGTTTTTACCTTTACTGAAATCACAAATACAGGCGAATATTTCTGTGACTATTTTGTTCCCGAAATTGATCAAACGTATACCTTAACGGTTATTTATAATGGTGAAACCTATACCGCTACAGAAACACTTAAAGAAGTTCCTGCCATTACTAACGTAGAACAAGATAATAATGGCGGATTTACGGGTGACCAGATTGAAGTAAAATTCTTTTATAGCGATATTCCTAATGTGGATAATTACTACTTGATACAATTCAACACCAGTATTACTATTTTATCGGAATATGATGTGATTAGCGACGAATTCTTTCAAGGAAATCAAATGTTTGGCTTATATACCGACGAAGATTTAAATTCAGGCAACACGGTTACTTTAACACTTCAGGGCATTTCTGAAACGTATTACAATTACATGAATATCTTATTAGGCATTGCAGGTTCTAACGGTGGTGGTCCTTTTCAAACACCGCCAGCAACAGTTAGGGGTAACATTGTAAACCAAACCAATTTTGATAATTATGCTTTAGGTTTCTTTAGATTATCGGAAACAGATACTATGGATTACGTAATTGAATAATTATTGTTTAATTTCGTAATTCTAAATCTGTAATTCTAAATTGTAAAATGTCTTCACATCACATTGTTCGCGACGATCAGGAACCTGCTTTAATAATTGCTAACGGAGCTACTTGCAGCAAAGAGCTTTTGGGGCAACTTTTAGAATGGTCACCATTTGTCGTGGTTCTGGATTCGGCGATGGATAGAGTTTTAGAGCTAGGAATTAAAGTTGATGTTTTGCTAGGAGATTTTGACCGAGATTTTGATCCCAATTTTTACAAAGATGCTCAATTTCCTCTTGAAATTATTCATACTCCGGATCAAGATAAAACCGATTTAGAAAAAGCTTTTGACTTCTTGATTGAACGCGGTCATAAAGCTGTTAATGTGATTTGGGCTACCGGAAGAAGAGCTGATCATACCATTACGAATATTACCAATATTGTTCGCTATAGAAATATTCTAAAAATTGTAATTCTAGACGATCATTCTAAAATATTTTTATTGCCTGAAAAATTCCAAAAGTGGTATCCTAAAAACACTCCGCTTTCGCTTATCCCAATTGGAAAAGTAAGTGGAATTCATTCTACAAATTTATTTTATCCGTTGCAGAATGACGAACTCACCATTGGTTACAGAACCGGAAGCAGCAATCATGTTTCCGAAGATGGAATAGTTGTTATTGAACATCAAGAAGGTGATTTATTGCTTATGGAATGCTGGGATTAATCCTTTACAATTTTTACAGAAACTGTTTTTCCCTCCGATTCTAATCGCAACAAATACATTCCTTGTTTAAAATGGCAAAGTTCTAGTGTTTCTATAATTTTAGGCGATTGAAATTCCTCTGCTTCAACTAATTTTCCATTGGTATCAAAAATTGACACCTGAGTTTTTTTTCCGATGAATGTTCCAAAATTAATATTCAGATAATCTTTTGTCGGATTGGGAAAGAAACTGATTTTATACTCATTATCAAAATCAGATGTTTTTAGACTAGTTACTGCCACTGCAAAATGCAACATAGCACCAACTGCTGCTTTTGCTACATTAAAATTATAAACCAGATCCATATTTACTAACAAATCGGAAGAAGTGTGAGGGCGAGACGATTCGTTTGTTTCATAAAATCCGGTGATTACTTCATTATTGTCTTCAAAAGGCATATAATCAGAAGCATAAGCATACGATAAGTTAGTATTTAATGGAGAATATAGTCCAACACAAGTTATCAATTCATTTGTAATCGCAGTTGATGCCGCATTATTTGTTGTTGGTGAACTTGTATCTCTTTCACATGTAATGGTATTATTTACCATTCCTGCAACTCCGCCAACTTCATCTAAATTAAAAACCAGTTTTATATTCATTTTAGGATTTGTCGCATTAACAACGTTGCTAACATAATGCTGACTGCCTATTAAACCATCTTCTTCTCCGCTAAAATGAATGAATTTTATGGAATACTCTGTGTTTATATTTTGTAACAATCTTGCTACTTCTAAAATGGAAACCGTTCCGCTACCATTATCATTTGTTCCTGTTCCTACAATACTATCATAATGCCCGCAAATAATAACATAAGTATTAGGATAAACGGAACCAACCTTTGTTACAATCAAATTTTTACAAGTATAGCTTCCGTTAGTAAAAATATCTTCTTGCATTTGACCTGCTGCATATCCATAATCTAAATATTTATTTACTAGCCAATTGTAAGTATTTTCTAAAGGTTGAGTCCCTCTTCTTTTCACTCCAAGAGCTTCAAATTCTGTCAAATTATCTGTAATATTGGTTTGAGAAGTTTGGTTCACAACATCGGCATAAGCTTGAATGAATGTTTGGGAAAAAGAAAAATAACTAATCAATAAACAAAAAAATAATATTCTTTTCATTGGTACTCGGTTAAGCTTTTGGTTGTTACAAATATAAAATTTTATCTAATAATTTTTAAAATTATAACCAAACATGATTATTCTTTCTTCATTCCCACATTTAATCCCCATTCCATTTTTTGTTTAGTATAGAATAACAACTCATTTTGCCTTTTAGGATTAAAACGAGCGACAACAGCCGTCATATCAATTTCATTTTTTTCATCTGTTAGCTTTGGAATAAAAATGATTTTGTGCTTTTCCTGCGTCCAAGTTCCATTGCCTTTAAAATATTCGTCTTGACTATTTTCTCTATTTATATTTCTGTGAATCAAAATTTTATAAATATTACTCTCTTTTAATTCCAAAGTATATTCCAATAATTCACCTGCTTGAGCTTCAATTTTTCGATAATACTTTCCCTGAAAATCCTGCGCCAAAATAAAATGAGAAACAAATATAAATACGAATGCGTAAAAAAAATTCATAATCACTTCAATTGAGTTTCTACTTAAATCACAATAAATATGCCAATAGAATAAATTTATCTTTTAAACTTCGTAACTTTATAGCTTTATAAAATTGCACTTATTTTAAATGAAATTCCAAGTCGTATCTGAATACAGTCCAACGGGAGACCAACCGCAAGCTATTAAAAAATTATCCGAAGGAATTATTAGCGGAGAAAAGTACCAAACACTTTTAGGGGTCACCGGTTCCGGGAAAACGTTTACTGTTGCTAATGTTGTTCAAGAAGTACAACGTC
Source organism: Flavobacterium sp. U410 (assembly GCF_053570605.1). Taxonomy (NCBI): domain Bacteria; kingdom Pseudomonadati; phylum Bacteroidota; class Flavobacteriia; order Flavobacteriales; family Flavobacteriaceae; genus Flavobacterium; species Flavobacterium sp. U410. Next base: position 45,691 of record NZ_JBSEFI010000004.1, on the reverse strand, counting down.
CAACTTTAGTTTTGGCGCACAATAAAACATTGGCAGCTCAATTATATTCGGAATTCAAACAATTTTTCCCCAATAATGCAGTGGAATATTTCGTTTCCTATTACGACTATTACCAACCCGAAGCTTATATCCCGGTTACAGGAACGTACATTGAAAAGGATTTATCAATCAATGACGAATTAGAAAAAATGCGTCTGAGTACAACTTCTGCTCTACTTTCGGGGCGAAGAGATGTTTTAGTTGTCGCTTCTGTTTCGTGTTTGTATGGTATTGGAAATCCTGTGGAATTTCAAAAAAATGTGATTTCGCTAGACAATGGTCAGGAAATTTCGCGTACTAAATTATTACATCGTTTGGTTCAAAGTTTATATGCCAGAACGGAAGCCGAATTCACTCCCGGAACTTTTAGGATTAAAGGTGATACGGTAGAAATTTTTCCAAGTTACGCAGACGAACCGTTCCGAATTCACTTTTTTGGAGATGAAATTGAAGAAATTGAGGCTTTTGATGCCAAAACTTCTCAGGTTTTAGAACGCTACGAAAAACTAAATATTTATCCGGCTAACATGTTCGTTACTTCTCCCGATGTTTTACAAAAAGCTATTTGGGAAATTCAACAAGACATGGTGAAACAAGTCGATTATTTTAAAGAAATCGGCAAACATTTAGAAGCCAAACGATTGGAAGAACGTACCAATTTTGATTTGGAAATGATTCGCGAATTAGGCTATTGTTCCGGAATTGAAAACTATTCTCGTTATTTAGATGGAAGAGCTCCGGGAACACGTCCGTTCTGCTTATTAGATTATTTTCCCGATGATTTTTTAATGGTTGTTGATGAAAGTCACGTTACTATTTCCCAAGTTCATGCGATGTATGGCGGTGATAGGAGTCGAAAAGAAAACCTAGTGGAATATGGTTTCCGTTTGCCTGCCGCTATGGATAACCGTCCGTTGAAGTTTGAAGAATTTGAAAGCTTACAGAATCAAGTAGTATATGTTTCAGCAACACCGGCGGATTATGAATTAAAAAAATCGGAAGGAATTTATGTAGAGCAAGTCATTCGTCCTACCGGTTTATTAGACCCTATTATTGAAGTGCGTCCAAGTGCTAACCAAATTGATGATTTAATCGAAGAAATCCAATTGCGTTGTGAAGCGGACGAACGTGTTTTAGTAACGACTTTAACCAAACGTATGGCGGAAGAATTAGCCAAATATTTAACCAAAGTTGCCATTCGTTGTCGCTATGTTCATAGTGATATTGACACTTTGGAACGTGTAGAAATCATGCAAGATCTGCGTAAAGGTTTATTCGATGTCTTAATTGGTGTCAACTTATTGCGTGAAGGTTTGGATTTACCTGAAGTTTCTTTGGTCGCTATTTTAGACGCCGATAAAGAAGGATTCCTACGCAGTCATCGTTCGTTAACGCAAACCGTAGGTCGTGCAGCACGTAACGTAAACGGAAAAGCGATTATGTATGCGGATAAAATCACGGATTCTATGCAACGAACTATAGATGAGACCAATTATCGCAGAGAAAAACAGATGAATTATAACAAACAACATAATTTGGTTCCTAAAGCACTTAAAAAGTCAATTGAAAATGCTTTAACGAAAAACAATTATGTAGCATCTAATTTTGTAATCAAAGCGAATATTGCTGCTGAAACGGAAACAGGTTATCTTTCGAAATCGGAAATTGAAAAACGAATCAAAGACAAGCGAAAAGCAATGGAAAAAGCGGCAAAAGACTTAGATTTTATGCAAGCCGCCAAGCTTAGAGATGAAATAAAAGCATTACAAGACAAGTTGTAAAGCACAACTTGTCTTTTTTTAATTATGTTGTTCGGTAAAAACGGACAATAATATTTCCCCATCAATCATTCCGTCTGGAGATACTTTCATCAAATGCAGAACCCGTTTCATAGCATAAGGATTTAACCCCATGTTAATCCCGATTTCATTGATTTTAATTTGTTCTCTTTCATGTAGAACACCATCACAGTGCATAAGAAGTGCCAAGCGATAAAACTGACAAATTCTATTAAACTCATCTTTTATAACCACTTTTTCTTGTTTCTTATCAAACAGTTTAAAAACGGTTTCCTTATCAATTTCCAATTCACTAGCTACCATCATTATAAAATCATATTCCCTGTCATGTAATTCTCCATCAACTAATGAGAAAATAATCATTTCTTGAAGCAAACCAATTTTTTCTTGATATTCGTTATTCATCTTTAGTATAGATTTTAAATTAAAAATATATATTTTTTTCGATTTCAACAATTATTTACATCGTTTTATCGATAAAAGAAAGCTTCTCTTAAGCAAATTCGTAACTTTATTTTAGTTCTTTAACAATCTGAAATCGGTAACAATAAATATTTTTTCTATGAAGCATTTAATTACTCTATTAACCTTATTGAGTATTAGTTACAGCTATACTCAGGTGGGTGTTGGCACAACGTCCCCAAATGCTCAATTAGAAATCGCTGCTTCAAACTCAGCTACACCTACAAATAGCGATGGTTTGATCATTCCGCGATTAACTAGCTTACCTACTACGAACCCTACTGCTGCTCAACATGGTATGTTGATTCAGTTGTTAAACACAAGTGGCATTAAAACACCTGGTTTCTATTATTGGGATAATACGGTCCCTGATTGGATTCCTTTCGTAACCAGTGCTACTATCTTTGGATATCAAGACGCAGACTGGTTTGAAGAGGGAACCACAACTGCTCCTGATGACACTAATGACTCTATGTATCACATAGGCAATACAGCTATTGGTAAAAATACTTCTACTGCAAAATTAGACATTTTAGAAACCACTAACACTAATAATGCTACTTTATTGGTTACAAGAACCAATACGATATCTACTGCTGCATCAGCTATTAAAACAGCTTTTACTGTAGCCGGTAATACTGTGTATTCCATTGAAAATAATTTAACAGGAACAGCTAATGCAAGTGTCGTTGGCGGTGTGCATAATATTTTCAATCACTCCGGATCTGGCGAAAAAAGAGGAATGTATAATGAATTTTTAGCAGGAAACGGAGGCATAACGGGAGTTTATAATCTAATAAGTGCTCCGTCTACAGGAACACAGAATGGGCTTTTTACTCGTTTTGCAGGAACTAATAGCGCCGCTCATTATGGAATCAATATTGAATTTAGAGGTACTGGTAATGGAAATAATACCGGAATTTATATTGATAATGCAAAAAATGGAAGCGGAGTTTTCCATGGGGCTTTATTTGAAATCGGAGGAACCGGTAATAATCTAAAATATGGAACTCAAAATTTAATTTCAGGATCCGGAACGGGCGATAAATATGGAACGTATAATCTCATTAATAGTACCGCAGGAGGAATCCACTATGGTCTTTACTCAGAAGTATTAAAATCTAATGGTTATGCCGGTTACTTTTTAGGTAGAGTTTCTATAGGAATCACAACTGCTAACAGTTATATTTTACCTTCAACCCGTGGCACAGATGGGCAAATTATGGTAACAGACGGAAGCGGTAATGTAAATTGGACCAATCCAAGTAGTGTGAACTCCATACAAAACATCAGTGATGTATCTGTTTCTACCTATAATGTAACATCTTACGATTATACTTTAAGAATAAGTAATTCTGTTTCTTCAATTGTTTTACCTGATCCTGCCACATTAAATGGAAAAATATACGTTTTGATTGGTACTCCCGGTATTTCTTCTAAAGCTATTAGTTGTATCAGTGGTAGCGTATTGGATGATGTTTCTAATAGCTCCATCGCTTCACTTTCTGCCGGGCAACGTTATATGATTCAAAGTAATGGAGCAAACTGGTATGTAATTAGTAATTAAATAACATATTTCCTTTATTCAATAACTGTTGGACTCTCATCTCAAAAAACGTTATAGCCATAACAACACATTCCCAAGAGTCCAACAGTTGTTTTTTAATATTGCATACAAAATTCACTACCTTTGTTCAAATTCTGGCTTTTGCCTATTCAAAAAAAATCCAATGAACAATAATGATGTTTTAAAAAAACTAAGAGTTGCACTTCAACTTCGCGACGATCAAATTGTAGAAATTTTAAATCTTGTTGATTTTAGAATATCTAAAGGTGAACTAGGTAATTTTTTTAGGGATGAAAAACATCCTAAATATATGGATTGTGGAGACCAAATTCTTCGTAACTTTCTTAACGGCTTAGTTCTTTATTTAAGAGGCACAAAGGAAGAACCCAAAAATCCAACAGAAGTATTAGCTGAAATTAAACAGAATAAAACAAAAACACCACAAGTTAAACCCCAAGTAAAAAAGGAAATTAAAAAAACTACGACTTCTGGTTTCAAACCAATAAACTCAAAAATTAAATTTAAAAACGGGAAAAACAAAAAATCATAATTTAAAGATATGAGCAACTTTTTTTGTACCTTTAGTCTGATTAATATTCAAGACCAAAACTATGAAAAAAAATGTTGGAAAAATGGACAAAGTAATTAGAATATTACTTGCCATAATATTAGTTTCTTTAAACTTATTCAATGTAGTTACAGGATCTTATTCTTGGCTTTTATCGTTATTTGCCGTTATTCTTGTAACCACAACATTAGTTGGTTATTGTCCGTTGTATACCTTATTAGGATTTAACACTTGTAAAACACATAAACATTAAACTTAAAAAATCCCAAAATGGGATTTTTTAAGTTTAACACCAAACATTTCTTTTATTTTGGTTCTTATTCGTATTTTTGAAACCCGAAAAGTTAACATTAAATAAATGCAATTCAAACATCCGGAAATTCTATACTTTCTTTTCCTCTTGGTTATACCAATTTTAGTACATTTATTCCAACTGAGAAAGTTCAAAAAAGAGTATTTCACCAATGTTAAATTGCTTAGAGAACTCCAACTTCAAACCCGAAAAAGCAGTACTATAAAAAAATGGTTACTTTTAGCTACTCGCCTTTTGTTGCTAACCGCTTTAATTTTTGCCTTCGCGCAACCTTTTAAAAAAGCTAAAGACAAAGCATCTCAAAATAATGAATTGGTTCTTTTTGTAGACAACTCTTTTTCTATGCAAGCTAAAGGTTCTGAAGGCGAACTTTTCAAAAAAAGCATCCAGGATATTTTAGAGCATGTTCCCGAAAATCAGCAAGTTTCTATAGTAACACCTTCCGAAAGTTATTGGGACGTCAATCCAAAAACCATTTTAAAGGAATTACAAAACTTATCGTATACTTTTTATACTTTCCAACCCGACTATTTATTAGCTCAAGCAGAAAATAAAAAACCAAACACGGCTAAAGATTATATTTTTATTACAGATGCCCAAAATGTTACTTCAGAAAAAATTCCTATTTTAGCCAAAGAAAATAAACTCTACGGGATTTTTCCTGAAGCAGAAAACAAAGGTAATTGCAGCATCGATCAAGTGGAAATTTCAAGTATTTCTGATTCATTTTACGAAATTACTGTTAGTCTTTCCAAATTCGGAACCATTGAAAATAATTTACTTTTCTCCATCATTAGTGATGCCGATGAAACTGTTGCTAAATCAACACTATCCTTTGAAGATGGTAAAAACAGACAGGAAATAAAAATCAATTTACCTAAAAAAGCCTTTAGCGGAAAAGCGATCATTGAAGATAATAGCCTTCCGTATGACAATACGTTTTATTTCACTTTGGTTCAACCTGAAAAATTGAATGTCTTAGTATTGGGGTTGCCTGAAAAAAACAGTTTTATCTCTAAAATTATTACCAAAGACGAATTCAATATTACAGAAACCACTTTGGAACAATTGGATTTTAGCAGTGTTGAGCAGCAAAATACTATCATTTTAAACGAACTGGAAAACATTACACCTTCGTTAAACAACACATTAGGTGTTTTTTATGAAAAAGGAGGTAATTTAATTATTGTTCCAAATGAAAAAAGCACAACTCAAAACTTGAATTCGTTACTAAGTAAATTGGGGAACAATAAAGTTTCAGAAATCCAAAAAGGCGAAAAATTAATTACTGAAATTCATTTTCAACATCCTTTGTTTAAAGATGTTTTCGAAAAGAAAATCAGTAATTTTCAATATCCGAATGTTAAATCCTATTTTCCGTTTAACGGAAATGTTTCGCAAGTTTTGTCTTTTGAAGATCAAACACCATTTTTAAGTTGGGTGACCAATAAGAAAGGAAATGCTTTTATTTTTTCAGCTTCAATTAATAAAAGTAATTCCAATTTTCAAAATTCTCCTTTAATTGTTCCTGCTTTTTACAACATGGCAAAATTCAATACGGGAACTTTGCCTTCTTCTTACACAATTGGGAACAATGAAACCTTATTTTTAGACGCTTCGATCGGAAAAGACCAAGTGGTTGCCGTTCAAAACGAAAAAACAAGCTTTATTCCGTTGCAACAAATCTTAAATTCAAAAGTAAAAATCACTTTCGGAGATTATCCGCAACAAGCCGGAAATTACAACATTGTTCACAATCAGGATACTTTAGCTCGCTTAAGTTTCAATTATCCAAGAACAGAAAGCGATTTAAACAACAGAAACGAAAACTTCACGACTCATTTCACCAAAATACAATCGGTTGACACGGCGTTAAACGAGTTCCACTTGGAGCGCAACGATACCGGTTTATGGAAATGGTTCATCATAGCAACACTACTTCTTTTATTAACTGAACTACTAATCCAAAAATTTGTAAAATGACCACTGTTCTCATAAAAAACGCCACTATAATTGATACGGAAAGTGAGTTTCACCACCAAACCGTTGATATTAAAATTCAGGACGGAACAATTATCGAAATAGGTCCCAATTTAAACACAACCGATACTTTTGTTGTCGAAATTCCAAACTTACACGTTTCACAAGGTTGGTTTGACAGTTCTGTTTCGTTTGGCGAACCTGGTTATGAAGACCGCGAAACCATTACAAACGGATTAAAAACAGCTGCTTTAAGTGGTTTTACTACAATTGCTTTGCAACCTAATTCGCATCCAATTATTGACAACCAAGCTTTAGTAAAATTTGTTTTAGACAAATCCAAAGGAAATGCTACAACACTATATCCTATTGGTGCTTTAACAACCAACAGTGAAGGGTCGGATTTAGCAGAACTTTTTGACATGAAAAATGCAGGAGCTATCGCTTTTGGAGATTACCAAAAAGCGATTCAAAATGCAAATGTTCAAAAAATAGCCTTGCAATATGTTCAGGATTTTGATGGTTTAGTGATCAGCTTTTGCCAAGACAATTCGGTAAAAGGAAAAGGAATTGTTCACGAAGGATATACTTCTACAAAATTGGGTTTAAAAGGAATTCCTCCTTTAACCGAGGCTTTACATGTTGCCCGCAACTTATATTTATTGGAATATTCAGGAGGAAAAATGCACATTCCAACCATTTCCACTCAAGAGTCCGTAAAATTAATCCAAGAAGCCAAAGCCAAAGGGCTACAGGTAACTTGTAGCGTAGCAGTTCACAATCTAGTGTTAAACGACGAAGTCTTAAACGGTTTTGACTCACGTTATAAGGTTTTACCCCCATTGCGCGACGAAGCAACTAGAAAAGCATTAGTTGCTGCTGTTTTAGACGGAACCATTGACTGCATTACTTCCGATCATAATCCGTTAGATATTGAACATAAAAAACTGGAATTTGATTTAGCTAAAGACGGAACTATTGGATTAGAAAGTGCTTTTGGAGCTTTACAAAATGTTTTACCACTAGAAGTAGTTATTGCCAAATTAACTGCCGGAAAAAATATCTTTCAAATCACTAAAAATGCAATTAAAATCGGTAACTCCGCAGAATTAAGTTTATTTATCCCTAATGAAACCTATACTTTTGAAAAAGGGAATATTCTTTCAAAATCTAAAAATTCAGCATTCTTAGGACAACCCATGAAGGGAAAAACCATTGGTATTTACAATAACGGAAAACTTGAAATTAAATCTAACTAAACGAATTACTTATGAACGATACTGAAAAAGGAAAGAATACTGCAATTATCAGTTATTTTACTATTATCGGAACTGTCATTGCTATTTTTATGAATCAAGAAGAAAGTAAGAGTGATTTTGCCAGCTTTCACATCCGTCAGACTTTAGGCATTTTCCTTACCTTTTTTTTATTGGGTTATCCTATTGGTTATTTTAATAGCTGGATGGTTTCATCTGCTTTTTGGCTTTTTATTTTTATACTTTGGGTATATGGTTTTTTAGGTTGTTTAAGCAACGAAAAAAGAATAGTCCCTATTGTTGGTGAATTTTATCAAAAACTTTTTAAGAATTTATAAAAAGTATATTATAAGTCAATACAATTCAAGCTTGCCTAAAACTATGGCAAGCTTATTTATTGATTTTTTATCAATTTTGAAAGGTGTTTCATCATATTCCCCTACACACTTCAATACGTCATCCTGACCTTCAACAGGATATAATCTTTTTATTAAAATTCCCTGCTCTGTATACAAAACATACTGTCTTCCATATATTATAAAAGTATATATTGACACCTCTTTACAACCATAAATTGATTTTTTACTCTCCACTAGAAACTCAACACCGAATCTTTTAAATCGAGATATGATATAGTCACCGGAAACTAAGTTTTGCCCTTCTTCCATTTTATAAAAATGTTGATAATCATCTAAGGGAAGATATAAACTTGGAGATACCACAGTTTCTTTAGGTTCCCTCAACATTTCTCCACATCCCATTACTAACCAATCAGGAGAAACTTCTTCAAATTTTTTAAGAATTGCCTTAACTATATCAAAAGAAACTAACGGAAATCTATTGTTTCTTGAGTCTTTTGCGAATAGTCTATTAATTCTTGGTTGACTCACTCCTATTTCTCTACTAAACTGTAGTTCATTACCTCTACAGAAATATTCTATTATTTGACGAACTCTTTTGTTTTCTACAGGTAACTCCATAATGTAATATTTATTATAATTTTTTTTATATTTTATATTGATAATTAACTACTTGTTTATATATTTGCCTACGTTATATCAGACAAATTTAACCAATATATAGACCTTTTGTTATGTTAACCGAACAAATTAAAAAAAATATTCAAAAAGGAGACTATATAACATTATCCAAAATGCTTGCTATTACACCAGAAAATGCAAGAATGAAAATCAGAAGAGAGAATGAGGAGGCACTTATTGCTATTAAACTTATAGTTAAATATAGAGAAAAATTAATAAACAAGTTTAAAGCAAATAAAGAAAAATGTATTAGAATAAAATAATTAATATTAACTTAAATTAAATCAAATCAACCATTATGTCAGATTTTATCAAAAACTTCATTGAAGAAGTAAAAACAAACACACCAGGTTATGTTGCAACAGCTGTAGCCGACGTTAAAACAGGGGTTTTATACGGTTCTGATAGCGCTGTACCTTCTTTTGATCCTGCAATTGCTTCAGTTTACAACTTAGAAGTAGCAAAAGCAAAAATGACTGCTATTAAAGCTCTAGGTTTAGATAGCAAATTAGAAAACATTTTAATTAACCTAAACAACCAAATTCACATTATTGATTTAGCTGAAGACGGAAGTTATTTCGTGTATCTAGCGGTTGACAGCTCTAAAGCTAATTTAGGGATGACAATGGCCTTGTTAAACAAGTACAAGAAAAACTTAAAAGATAAACTATAATCAACTAAAACATACTTGCTAATTAACCCTTAATCTAATGAAGATAATTCTTACCGCTATTTGTTCTTTACTTTTATTTACTATTACTTCTTTTTCCCAATCCACACCCGATATGATTTTAGTTGAAGGTGGTGAATTCAGAATGGGAACAAAAAAAAACAGTTCCATAGAAGGTGATGAACAATTAGATCACGACGTGGAATTAAATTCATTTTACATTGGCAAATATGAAGTTACGCTAGCAGAATGGAAAATATACACTCTAGCGAACAAAATTAAGATGCCTAACTTCAAGAATTGGAATCCGCTTAATCTTCACCCAATAACCAACATCAGTTGGACAGACGCCGTAAATTATTGTAACTGGCTTAGTGAGCGACACAAACTAAAACCTGTTTACAAAAGAACCGGAACTATTTGGGTAAGAGACCTTAAAGCTAATGGATACAGACTACCTACTGAAGCAGAATGGGAATATGCTGCTAAAGGAGGAAAATCATCCAAAGGATACAAATTTTCAGGAAGTGATGTCCTTGACCGAGTAGCCTGGTATAATAAAAATTCTAAATCTCCCAATACTATTGGTACAAAACTCCCAAATGAATTAGGTCTTTATGATATGTCAGGAAACGCCTGGGAATGGTGTTGGGATTGGTACAATAGAGACTTCTATTTAACCGAAACCAAATACAACCCTACTGGTCCGGAACACGGAACCGAAAGATGCTTGAGAGGCGGCTCTTGGGATAGTAGAACTTACTCTTTAAGAGTAGCGAACCGTTGGGCAGCAAAGCCTTTTATGCAAAATGACTTTTTCGGATTTCGTTTGGCAAGAAATGTAGATTAAGTAAAATAATAAAAAACAAAAACCATGAGAACAAATGTTGAACCTTTAAATACAGAAGTAGATTGGGATAAAACCTTAGAATTAGTAAGTAGAACTAATAGAATAGGTATTATCAATTATGTAAATTCTGCTTTTGTTAATGTAAGTGGTTTTGATGAAAATGAGTTATTAGGTCAACCACACAACATCATCAGGCACCCCGACATGCCTAAAGCTATCTTTAGAATGCTTTGGGAAAACCTGAAACAAGGTAAAGATTTTCACGCCATTATCAAGAATAAAGCTAAAGACGGAAAATATTACTGGATTATTACACAATATGATTTCTTCAAAGATGCAGAAGGTGATATCAACGGATATATGGCCAGAAGAAAAGCAGTTGCACCCGAAGCAGTTGCTAAAATTGAAGAAGTTTACAAAAAAGTAAAAAACATTGAAGAAACTAACGGATTAGATGCATCTCTAGCCTATTTTTCAGGTATTTTAGACGACAAAAAACAAACTTATGATGAATTTTTAACCTCAATCTTGAAATCATCTTCCAATGCTAAGGATGATAAAAAGAATACAGAAAAAAAATCATTTTGGAATAGTTTATTCGGGTAAATTATCCTTTTCCCCACATACTTAATTACATAACCTACAAACAGTCCATTCTATTAACATAGTGAGATTTGGTGCTTATACTGCCGTTAATAGTTTGGACTTTCTGTTTTTTATCAAATTTCTTATTTTTGTTCCAAAAATCAACAGCAATGAATCTACACTACTTACTTCGTGAACCAAAAGAAAAGAAAGATAAAAACCCTGCCTTAATTTTATTACACGGTTATGGCAGTAACGAAGAAGATCTATTCTCTTTTGCCGGCGAATTACCCGAAGAATACTATATCTTTTCCGTAAGAGCACCTTATGACTTACAGCCTTTTGGTCATGCTTGGTATGCTATTCACTTTGATGCTGATGAAAATAAATTTTCCGATGATGAACAAGCTAAAGAATCTCGCGATATCATCATTTCATTTGTTGAGCAAATAAAAGACAAATACCCGATAGACGAAAAACAGATTACTTTAATTGGTTTCAGTCAAGGAGCAATTTTAAGCTATGCTACTGCTCTATCCTATCCTGAAAAGATTGCTCGTGTTGTTGCATTAAGCGGTTATTTAAACGAAAACATTTTAATTGAGAACTTTAAAGTTAAAGATCACAAACATTTACAATTTTTCATTTCCCACGGAACTGTTGACCAAGTAATCCCTGTTGATTGGGCTCGTAAAGCCAAACCTTTTATCGAAAACATGAATTTAAGCGTAACTTACAAAGAATATCCTGTAGGTCATGGCGTAGCTCCTCAAAACTTTTATGACTTCAAAAATTGGTTAGAATCAACCAAAAACTAATACAAAACTTAAGATTTTATTAATTACTCACTGTGCTTAAATTCACATTGAGATTAATTTTCTAATTTTGCACCTCTAAAACAATCAAAACTATGGCAACAATTACATTAGGAGGAAATCCTATACATACCAACGGTGAGCTACCAAAAATAGGTTCAAAACTTGCAGACTTTTCATTAATAAAAAGCGATTTATCTGTTGTTACTTTAGCAGATTTTGCAGGAAGTAAATTAGTATTAAACATTTTTCCTAGTGTTGACACAGGAACTTGTGCTACTTCAGTAAGACAATTCAATGCTAAAGCAAGTACTTTAGAAAATACTAAAGTTCTATGTATTTCTCGCGATTTACCTTTTGCTCAAAAACGTTTTTGCGGTGCTGAAGGATTAGATAACGTAATTACTCTTTCTGATTTTAAAGACGGTTCTTTTGGCAAAACAAATGGTTTAGAAATCATTGATGGTCCATTAGCCGGCTTAAATTCTCGCGTAGTGATTGTTGTTGATGAAAACGGAATTGTTAAATATACAGAACAAGTAAGTGAAGTTGCTAACGAACCTAATTATGAAAACGCTTTAGCAGCACTTTAATATGAAGTTTGAAAAAGACGAAACGCTCCTAACAGGACGCTTGAAAAGCATGAAGTTTGCAGCAAAAGGAGCATTTAAATTAATCACTACCGAGCATAGCGTAATGGTACAATCAAGTATCGGCGTACTTATTACTTTAGCCGGTTTTTATTTTGGTATTAATAAAACCGAATGGCTTGTACAAACATTAGCTATTGGCTTGGTTCTTGGCATTGAAGGATTAAATACAGCTGTTGAAAAAATTGCTGACTTCATTCACCCTGAATATCATGAACGCATAGGTTTTATTAAAGATATTGCCGCCGGAGCTGTGTTTTTTGCTGCAATAACTGCAATTGCAATAGCCGCGATAATTTATATTCCATATTTAGCATAAATTCTCTACTTTTGTAAAATAGAGTACAGTCTAAATGGCAAAAAAAGAAAAGCAAAAACAACCTACAGTTTCGTTAAAAGAAAAATTATCTTGGCAACCCACCAAGCAGCAAAAATTCGCTATTGGTGTGTTGCTAATTTTATTAGCTGTAGCCTTATTACTGTCATTTGTTTCTTATTTCATCACCGGAAATTATGATCAAAGTCAGGTTAACAATGTTTTAGACAGAGATGTCAAAGTAGAAAACTGGTTAGGTAAATTCGGTGCCTTTTTAGCCGATTTCTTCTTGTACAAAGGTTTTGGGGTTGCTTCCTTTATTTTTGTTAGGATTTTTGCCTTAACGGGAATTTATCTTATTCTTGATCTATCAATTCCAAAACTTAAAAAGATATTTTTTTGGGATTTATATCTCATCATTGTCCTTTCTATATTGTTCGGTTTTTTCTGGGATTTTCTTCCTCAATTAGCAGGTGTTGTAGGCTTTGAAATGAATTTATTCATTCAAGATTACATTGGAAAAATCGGTACATTATTGAGTTTAATCTTCGCTGTTGTTATTTTCCTGATATTCCGAATCAAAATTTCAGTGGAAAATGTAAAATCATTCTTTGAAAGACCAACACGGGAATTCCAAGAAGAGGTTACATTAAGCCAATCCAACAACACTATTAAAGAAGAGGATTTAGAGAACGAATACTCTATTGAAGATACTTCTATTCCTGTTGAAAAAGCAGCGCAAAAAGAAGAAGATTTTGTACTGCATGAAGATGATGAAGAGTTATCAAAAATCGAATTAAAACCAACATCAACTTTCGAAATCAACAAAGAAGATTTAAAACCGACAATTTCTCACGCTTCCGAATTAACCTTAAATGTAAAACCTAAGGAAGAACCTAAAATAGAAGCGGTTAAAAATGAAAATGATGACTTTGTTATTGAAAAATTTGAAGAAGAAGAATCAATAACTGAGAATCTAGCGGCTAAATTAGTTCAGGATTTTGGAGAATTTGACCCAACTTTAGAGCTTTCAAACTATCAATTCCCTCCTATTGATCTATTGAAGGAATATTCCAGCGGAGGAATTACTATCGATCAAAACGAATTAGAAGAAAATAAAAACCGTATCGTTGATACGCTTAAAAATTATAACATCGGTATTTCACAAATTAAAGCAACTGTCGGTCCAACCGTAACTTTATATGAAATTGTACCCGATGCCGGAATTCGTATTTCCAAAATTAAAAACTTGGAAGACGATATTGCACTTTCGCTTGCCGCATTAGGAATTCGTATCATTGCTCCTATTCCCGGAAAAGGAACTATTGGTATTGAAGTTCCGAATAATAAACCCACAATGGTTGCTATGAAATCGGTTATTGCTTCGCCAAAATTCCAGCAAGCCGAAATGGAACTTCCTATTGCTTTGGGTAAAAATATATCAAACGAAACCTTTGTTGTTGACTTGGCTAAAATGCCTCACTTATTGATGGCAGGTGCTACCGGACAAGGAAAATCAGTTGGCCTAAATGCTATTTTAGCTTCGCTATTATACAAAAAACATCCGGCAGAAGTGAAATTTGTTTTGGTTGACCCGAAAAAAGTAGAATTGACGCTTTTCAATAAAATTGAACGTCATTACTTAGCTAAACTTCCTGATACGGAAGAAGCTATCATAACCGATAACACTAAAGTAATCAACACTTTAAACTCGTTGTGTATTGAAATGGACAACCGTTATTCTTTATTAAAAGATGCTATGGTTCGTAACATTAAAGAATACAACGATAAGTTTAAACAACGTAAATTGAATCCGGAAAACGGTCACCGCTTTTTACCTTATATCGTTTTAGTGGTCGACGAGTTTGCCGATTTAATTATGACTGCCGGTAAAGAAGTAGAAACACCTATTGCTCGTTTGGCTCAATTGGCACGTGCTATCGGTATTCACTTGATTATTGCTACACAAAGACCCTCAGTTAATGTAATTACAGGTATTATTAAAGCCAATTTCCCGGCACGTATTGCCTTCCGTGTAACTTCAAAAATTGACTCACGAACTATTTTGGACAACCAAGGAGCTGATCAATTAATTGGTCGCGGAGATTTATTGTATACACAAGGAAACGACTTAACTCGTGTGCAATGTGCTTTTGTTGATACGCCAGAAGTTGAAAAAATATGTGAATTTATTGGCAACCAAAAAGCATATCCGGACGCTTATTTACTTCCTGAATACGTTGGTGAAGAAAGTGGCATCAATCTTGATATAGATATTGCAGACAGAGATTCTTTATTTAGAGAAGCAGCTGAAGTGATTGTAACTGCTCAGCAAGGAAGTGCTTCTTTAATTCAAAGAAAATTGAAATTAGGCTACAACAGAGCCGGAAGAATTATCGATCAATTGGAAGCTGCAGGAATTGTAGGTCCGTTTGAAGGTAGTAAAGCGCGTTCCGTTTTGATTCCGGATTTAGTAGCATTAGAACAGTTTTTTAATAATGAACAAAACAATAACTAAAATGACTAAGTTTTTAAAAGTAACTTTACTTTTTCTATTAAGTTTAAGCACCTTACAAGCACAAAATTCGCAAAAAGCAAAAGCTTTATTGGACGAAGTTTCTGCTAAAATTAAAACATACGAAAACATCACCATTGACTTCAAATATTCTTTAAATAACTCTAAAGAAAATATCAATCAGGAAAGCAAAGGAAATGTTGCTTTAAAAGGAAATTTATATGTTTTGAATTTTATGGGAGTAACTAAAATTTTTGATGGTAAAAAAGTGTATACTATTGTTCCTGAAGACGAAGAAATCACTATTTCTAAGTACGATGAAAATGATAAAGATGCCGTTACGCCCAACAAAATGTTGACTTTCTTTAACTCAGGATTTAAATATGCTTGGGATATCACTCAAAATATCAAAGGAAGACAAATTCAATACATCAAATTAACGCCTATTAGTTCTAAAGATCAACGCAAAGAAATTTTAATTGGTATTGACACCCAGACTAAAAACATTTATAATTTGATTGAAACTGGTAAAAATGGCACAAGAACGACTTTAACTGTTAATTCTTTTAAAACAAACCAACCTTTGTCAAAAAATCATTTTACCTTTACCGAATCGAAATACCCTAATTACTATATTAACAGATTGGATTAATTACTTTCGGTGAAAATTTTAGACAAATACATTATCAAATCTTTCATGATTACATTCACCTCAGTGTTTGTAATCTTGTTTTTTATATTCGTTTTACAAGGAATCTGGCTTTTCATTTCTGAACTTGCCGGTAAAGATTTGGATACTTTTACTATTGTAAAGTTCTTATCTTTTTACGCTCCTACTATCGTTCCGTTAGTTTTACCGTTATCGGTTTTGCTGGCTTCCATTATGACTTTTGGTAGCTTTGCCGAAAATTATGAGTTTGCAGCCATGAAATCTTCCGGTATTTCGTTACAACGGTCAATGAAAATGTTAACCATTACCATATTCTTATTGAGCATTGTTTCCTTTGTGTTTGCCAATAATGTAATTCCTGAAGCTCAATATCGTTTCATTAATCTTAGAAAAGATATTGTACAACAAAGTCCTGCTATGGCAATTGCCGAAGGTCAGTTTAACGCTGTCGGGAATATTAATATTAAAGTAGATAAGAAGACCGGAGATAACAACGAACAATTAGAAGGTGTTATCATGCACATTAAAAATTCGCAGCAAGGTTTGGGAGCCAATACTGTTATTAGAGCTAAAAACGGGCTACTGTTAAGCCAAGAAGGCTCTAATTATTTGCAGCTTCAGCTTTTTGACGGGAATTATTATGAAAACATTCTTCCTAAAAAATATGAAGAACGCAAAAAACTTCCTTTTGCGAAAAGTAGTTTCCAGAAATATATTATCAATATAGATTTAACAAAGCTTAACGAAACAAACAGTGATGATGGAGACATTACCTCTGAAAAAATGTTAAATTTAAGCGAATTAGTCTACACCGTTGATTCTCTTCAAAGGAATTTTGATAATGATGTTGTTTCTATGGCCGATAATATTACGCAAAGACAGGAGTTTTTATTCAATAAGAAAAGAAGTCCTGTTACTCAAAAAAACGACACAACAACCAATCTTTTAAATCTTTTTGTTAAAGAAGATAAAAAAAGAATATTGGAAACGGCAAAAAGTAATGTATCAAGTACTGATTTCAGCATTCAAACTAATAAAACTGATTTAGAAGGTAAAAAGAAAAACATTAATAGTCATTGGATTGTTATTCATGAAAAATTTATGATTGCTTATTCTTGTCTATTGATGTTTTTCATAGGAGCACCTTTAGGAGCTATCATTAGAAAGGGAGGCATTGGTTTACCAATAGTTTTTGCCATAACTATATTTATTACTTTTCACTTCACCAATACATTTGGAAGAAAATTGGCTCAGGAAGACTCTATTCCTGTATTTTTAGGCGTTTGGATGGCTTCTATCGTATTAACTCCTCTGGCTATTGTTTTAACTTACAGAGCTACTAACGATATTGGCATCATGATTAGCTTTGATTGGCTAACAGATCCTTTCAAAAAATTATTTAAAAAAATTAATAACGACAACAACTAAACATTATGTCACACAACATACAACTAAACACTATAGAAGAAGCGATTGAAGACATTCGCAAAGGAAAAGTAATTATCGTAGTTGATGATGAAGACCGAGAAAATGAAGGCGATTTTATTGCAGCAGCAGAAATGGTTACTCCTGAAATGATTAATTTCATGGCAACTAACGGACGTGGGTTAATTTGCGCACCTTTAACAGAAAGCAGATGTAAAGAACTTGATCTGCATCCAATGGTAACCAATAATACAGTTTTACACCAAACAGCATTTACTGTTTCTATTGACTTGATAGGTCATGGATGTACAACAGGAATTTCAGTACATGACAGATCTAAAACGATAAGTGCTTTAGTTAATGAAGACACCAAACCTGAAGACTTAGGAAGACCCGGACATATTTTTCCTTTAATAGCCAAACAAGGCGGAGTGCTTAGAAGAACAGGTCACACAGAAGCCGCAGTTGATTTTGCTCGTTTAGCAGGACTAAAACCTGCCGGAATTTTAGTTGAAATCCTGAATGAAGATGGTAGCATGGCTCGCTTACCTCAACTTGTTGAAGTGGCCAAAAAGTTTGATTTAAAATTAGTTTCTATAGAAGCTTTGGTTGCCTACCGCATGCAACATGATAGTTTGATCCAAAAGAAAGAAGATTTCGAAATTGAGACCCGTTTTGGCAGCTTCAGATTAAGAGCTTATCTACAAACTACAAACAAACAAGTTCATTTGGCTTTGACTAAAGGAAATTGGTCAAAAGGAGAAGAAGTATTAACGAGAATTAATTCTACTCTGGTTAATAATGATATTTTAGGAACATTAACCGGTGACGCTGATAAAAAATTAGACAATATGTTTAATAAAATTAATGAAGAAGGAAAAGGCGCTATCATTTTCATTAATCAAGAACTAAAATCAAGCGATTTATTACCTCGTTTAACAGAACTAAAAGCTTTACAGGAAAAAGGACAAATGAAGGCTCCGCAAGTAAAAATGGATGCTAAAGATTTTGGAATCGGAGCACAGATTTTACACGATCTAGACATTTCCAAACTACGCTTTATGACGAATAGCGAAGGTCATCAAAAACGTGTTGGAATGATTGGTTATGGTTTAGAAATCACAGAATATGTAAATTATTAGTTCTTTAAAAGAACCACAATTTAATAGCTAAAGACGATACGGTTATCACTAAAAATATTTTGATAACTCTATCGTCTTTTTTTACAGACCACCGACTTCCTACCCAAGCTCCTGTTGTATTTCCTATAGCTAAAACACCAGCAACCAGATAGTTAATTTTATGTTCAAGAGCAAAAACTAATACTGCACTTACTGTATAAAAAGCAACAACAAAAACTTTAGTTACATTAGCTTGAAGCAAAGTTAAACCATTAATATAAGGTAAAATTACAAGCATCAAAAAACCAATACCTGCATTAATAAAACCTCCATAAATTCCCAAAAAGAAAAAAATCACAATAGTAATCCACAAAGGCTTACCCGTTACTTTAGCTTCATAATTTTGATTATACTTCACAGGATTAAAAATCGTGGTGAACAACACCATAATCATAATCACGGCTAAAATTTTATTAAATGTAGTTCCATCAATATCTACAGCTAATTTAGCACCTATAAAAGCTCCTAAAAAAGCCGATATCCCCAAATATAAACTAAAAGGATACATAGAAACGCCTTTACTCTTAAATCCACTTACAGCAGCTATAGTCTGTGTCAATATCGCAATTCTATTCGTTCCATTAGCAATTGAAGCGGGCAACCCTAAAAAAATTAAAGTGGGTAAAGTTAAGAGTGTTCCTCCTCCGGCAATAGTATTTAAAAATCCGGCTATAAAACCGATAGGAATTAGAATTAGATATGAAAAATCAAAATCCATGATATTTTTTTAAAGAATATCAAAGGTACTTATTCAAGTATAATTTTCTAATCATAAAAAATAAATATTTTTTTCAACCACTATAAATTCTGATTTTCAAAAGGTTAAAAAAAAGTTTAAAAAAAAGTTACTTTTTTTATCTAAAAACATTTTGAAACTAAAAAAAGCTTACTATATTTGCACTCGCAATACGGAAGTAGAGCGACTTACTGGAGAAATGGCAGAGTGGTCGAATGCGGCAGTCTTGAAAACTGTTGACTGTAACAGGTCCGGGGGTTCGAATCCCTCTTTCTCCGCTGGGCAAGTCCCATTAAACATCAAAACGCTGTAAAACTAATGTTTTACAGCGTTTTTGCTTTGGTAACAATATCATTTAAATGCATTTAAAAGTATTCTATCAGTGACCTATTTAGTGACCTTACTTTTTTTTATTAAAAAGGGTCACTAAAAACAAGCTGAAATACTTGTTTAATAAGGAGTTCAACTTTTGAACATCTTGATTCAAGTAATTTTTAAAGATAATTTTATAACCTTAAAAGTTACCAATTATGAACAGAACATTCAACTTGCTTTTCTTTATCAAGAAAAACAAAATCAAATCCGACGGAACTGCTCCAATTTATTTAAGAATAACAATTGACGGTGTACCCAAAGAAATTTCTGCTAAAAGAAGCATTCATCCTGATAAATGGGATAACAAACTTCAAAAAGTTTCTGGGAATAGTATTGAAACTAAATCACTAAATGCTTATTTAAAAACTTTAGAACAACAAGTTTATGAGGCTCATCATGAAGTCTTAAAAGATAAAGAACAGGCAACCTCATCTGTAATTAAAGCAAAACTGCAAGGAACTGATAGAAATGTTAGAACATTAGTCCCTATTTTCAAGGACCACAACAATAGAATTAAAGAGCTTATTGGGAAAGAATATGCTCCAGGTACATTAGAAAGATATACAACATCTTTAAGTCATACAATTGAATTCATGCAATGGAAGTATAAAATTTCTGATATCGATATAACCAAAATAGACCATGCTTTTATATCTGATTATGAGTTTTGGCTTAGAAGTGTAAGAAATTGTAATAACAATACTGCCGTTAAATACATCAAAAATTTTAATAAGATAATTAAAATATGTTTGGCCAATGACTGGATTGATAAAAACCCATTTGCTAACTATAAATCGAAAGTTAAAGAAGTAGAAAGAGTTTTTTTAACAGAAAAAGAAATTCAATCTATTATTGAAAAAGATTTAAAATCAGAACGACTTTCATTAGTTCGCGATATATTCCTTTTTAGCTGCTTTACTGGTTTAGCTTATATAGATGTCAAAAACCTTACTAAAGAGCATATAAGCATTGGTATTGATGGAGAAAAATGGATTTTTACCCACAGACAAAAAACAGAATCAGCTTCAAAAATTCCAATTCTTCCGGTAACACAAATGATAATTGATAAATATGAGAATCATGATCAATGTCTGATTCAAGGTAGACTTCTTCCTATTTTATCAAATCAAAAAATGAATGCCTATCTAAAAGAAATTGCTGCAATTTGCAAAATAAATAAAGAACTAACTTTTCATATTGCCCGACACACCTTTGCAACAACAGTAACTTTAACTAATGGTGTGCCTATTGAAAGTGTTAGTAAAATGCTAGGACATAAAAATCTAAGAACAACACAACATTATGCTAAAGTCCTGGATAGAAAAGTAAGTGAGGATATGAAAATATTAAAAAACAAATTTTCATTAAATGATACCGAACATTCTAATTCTAAAACAGGTTAATATGTAACCAAAACAATAAATTTATTTAAGGGTAATAATGATTAAGTAATTTAATGATTATTACCCTTTTAGCATTTTTATTAAAAATTATTTAAAAAAATTAGGACAAAAAGTTATAAAAGTTTGATTTTTTTTTCATTTTTGTAAGATAAGTAGGGTTTAAATATTGTGTGAAGTTAGATTAATATTTGGGAGAGCATTTTTAATTTAAAAAAATTAAATATCAGCATTTTACAATTTATGAAGCATAAATATTTTCTTAAAAAGCTAGAATTAATTATTTCTGAAATTGAAAACCAATTAAGACGAAATGAGTATAAAACTGAAAAATACTTTAAAAATCATAAACTAAGTTTTACTTGGGTATATGAGTACGATTTTAATCCAAAAAGAAAATATTTCGAATCTCCAAAAATATACCATGCTTTGCATCCGTTTATTCATTCGAGGAAATTAAAAGATTCTATAAATGAAAATGAGGCACAGGAGATTATAGAACATTTTTATAAAAATAAAAAAGAGGCTGTTTCAAATATTCAGTTGTTTAAAGATGAAAAACAAAAAAAATATTATTTATTCTTCGAGGAACATAATCAATTAAATAAAGAAGAGGCTTTCTACTTATATTGCAGTCACAACTTATTTAAAGAATATAAAAACATTAAATTTTACATAAAACAGAAAGTATTTAGTTCTAAATCTAAAGAGCAATCAGAGCATTTTATCCAAAAATCGCAATATGCTCTAGAAAGTTTATCAGCAAAATTAATTAATGAAGTTAATCCAACATCTAATAATGACTTTTTAGAATTATCAAACAATTTAAATAATACTGAATGTCTGAAGATTGCCTATATTTATGTTGAAAAATTACTTCAATTTATTGAGGTTGAATATCAGGAATTCCTTAATGTAAATATCAAAGTACCATACAGAACCATTTTGTTTCATGAGAATAAAATGGCTCCGAAATTAGAAAAAGTCAAGTCTATTTTACTGAAATTGAATATAGATCAGGAGTTATTAAAAACAGCGTATCTCCCTATATTAAGATTTTCAACTCTTAGTATTCAAGATAAAATAACATACCAAGAGTTTAATTATTGTTGTGAATATATCAATGAATTAGAAGTATTTTGTAATAACAATTCAATTAATGAAATTGAAAAAAAACTACACTGGTGGCTGCTTAAATTAAACTACAATGATGTAAATTTCTTCTATTGGCTAACTAAAAAGATTAAAGCCGAAGTTAAAGCCGAAGATACAGAATCAAAAAAGATTAACGCCCTGTATAAATGTTTAAAATTTGTGAATCAAAACCAAATTCTAATATCTAACCGATATAACAATAAGATTCCAGATATAAAGCAACAAATTACACAATGGATTGAAGAAGAAATTGAATACCGTACAAAAAAAGTACTTTACAATTCAACAAACGAAAATATTCCCAATATTATCAATAACAAAGAAAAAATCCATGTAGGTTTATCTGTTGCCCAATTATCTTGGTTTGTCAATTTATTGGTACAATCTAATATAATCAAAACTAAAAATCAAAAAGACATTATTCGATTTGTTGCTGATAATTTTCAGACAGATAACCAAAAAGAAATTTCACCTACAAGTTTGTATTCTAAATATTACAATGTAGAATCTAGTACTAAAGAAACAATGAAATTAAAATTAATTGATTTATTAAACAGAACTAAGTAGTTTGTGTTTTTTTTATTTCTAGAATTTCGGTCAACAGATGATAGGTAAATCCCTCCATTTTATAAAATCCCTCATTTGGAATAAGTAATAATTCTTCGAATGTTAATATCGAATTAAGTATCATAAAGTGAATTAATTCCTTACTGGCATTAACTTGTTTCATCTATACTATTTATATTAAAACATAACATTATAAAACAACTGCGTGGGTCATCAGAATATCGGTAACAGAGGAACCGGCAAGCACCCACAGCACACAATAAACCAAGCCCACGCATTGCAAGGGCGAATAGTTTATTCGTTAGAGCTGTTTTTTGAAAATTTGCCGGTTTTCTGTTACTCTGAATAACTTTCGCTTTATATATCTTAGGAGGTTATACCTCAATTATTTTAACTTCACAAAGTTAGAAATAAAAATGGAATATATTCTATTTTATTATTTTCAACAACTTTTTTTATCACTACAATCCCTTTGTTTATAGGTGTTTTTTCGGGGTTATACAACCCTTGTAACTGGTTTGATAACTTGTAAATATTTCTATTTGTATAAATTTAAAAGATACATACAATGGCTATTCAAAATCAAAATCAGTTTAATTCTAATCCCAATAGAATTTACAGAGATCAATTACTAACAGTTGAAGATTTGAATCAATTTAGAACACAATTACTAAATGATATTAGAAATCTTCTC
This sequence comes from Flavobacterium sp. U410, assembly GCF_053570605.1. NCBI lineage: Bacteria > Pseudomonadati > Bacteroidota > Flavobacteriia > Flavobacteriales > Flavobacteriaceae > Flavobacterium > Flavobacterium sp. U410. The sequence continues at coordinate 22,063 of NZ_JBSEFI010000004.1, read as the reverse complement.
AACTCTAATCCTAATAACCTAAATCAATCTAAACAATGGTTAAAATCAAATGAAGTTTGCAAACTATTAGGAATTTCTCCCAATACGCTTAATAAATTTAGAATAAATGGAAGTCTTAAACCAAAAAAGATTGGACGTCTAGTTTACTATAACATGGAAGAAATTTCTAAAATGTTAAACCAATAATTTTCTACAAACGCATAAAACATATCGAAAAATACAAAACATTAAAGCAATGAACTATATAAAGCACCTTACTGCATTCTTTGATAAAATAATTCCAGACCAGGATCTTAACCCAACTCATATAAGTTTGTACATAGCACTCTTTCAAGCTTGGAACATAAATCGTTTCAAAAATCCAATAAGTATTACTCGAGATGAAATGATGCGAATAAGCAAAATAAGCTCTAAAGCAACATATCATAAATGCATGAGAGATTTAAATGAAAAACAATTAATAAAATACGAGCCTTCATATAATCCATATAGGGGTAGTTTGGTGGTGTTATTTGATTTTTCAGAAGTTCCAAAAAGAAGCAAAAAAAAAGACACACCTAGTAAAAAAAATTACCATGTTAATGAACAAGTAGTAAACAAGTATCAAACAAGTAATGAGACAAGTAGTGAACCTAGTACTGAACAAGCATTAGTACCTTCAATAAACTATATAAACAATACAAACAATTTAAACATAAAAAACGATTTAAACATAAACGCAAGCGAGCAAAATTTTGAAAATAAAATTGAAAAAAAATATTCAATTGAAAAAAGTATCATACCAAACGAAATTGAAGATGCTTCCAAACAAAAAAAGTTGCGCGAAAAAAATAAAGGTTTCAGTGAGCCAGACCTTCCAACAGTAAAAGAATATTTTGTCCTTCAAAATTTTCCAGAAATAGAAGCGCTTAAATTTTTCAATTACTTCTCTAGCATTGGGTGGTTAGTTGGAGGTAAATCTCCAATGACAAACTGGGAAGCTGCAGCTCAAAATTGGATGCTTAATGCAGCAGTATTTAACCAGGATAAATCTAACCAAAATCAAAACCTAAACAACAGGGCAAAACAATTAAACTCGGTAACAGATAAAAATTATGATGAACCGCTGTAAACGATTCCTAGTGTAAAATATTTTTTAAAAATATAAACCATGACAGAAAATACAAACAACCACTATAACTACAAGCAAATAATTGCTAGTTTAGAAAAAAAAGGGATAGAATTATACGGCAATCATTTCAAAATTTTAGAAGCCGATTATCCCATTATTTGCAGGCTAATTGCTTATTTCCTTCAAGATGAAATTTCATGTTATCAATACGGTATTGACCTCAACAAAGGCTTACTACTTTCTGGACCTATTGGTAGCGGCAAAACAACATTAATGAATTTAATGAAATTAATTGCAAAACCAGATAATAAGTTTTCTGTTAAACCTTGCAGAGAAATAAGCTTTGAATTTATTCAGGATGGCTACGAAGTAATTCATCGGTATTCAAAAGGAAAATTATACCAATCAGATACAAGAACCTATTGTTTTGACGACTTAGGAACAGAAAACAACCTCAAGTATTTTGGTAACGAATGTAATGTTATTGCAGAAATTATACTTTGTCGTTACGATTTATTCATAAACAAAAAACTAAAAACCCATATTACAACAAACCTTTCAGCATCAGAAATAGAAAAAAATTATGGAAACAGAATTAGAAGTAGGTTAAGAGAATTATGTAATCTAATTGCATTTGATAAAGCAACTCCTGATAAAAGAAAATAACATAAATTTAAAAGAGCTGAGCATGAACAAACAACTAAACACTCGCCAAATAAAAACCATCCAAAACTTCTGGACATGGTTTCAACAAAACGAACAAGCCATTTACCACGCCTACAAACTAGGAATAAATTCCGATGAGGTAATAGAAAACCTACATCGAAACCTCAACTATGTTTCAAGAAGAATCGTCATTTACATTTACATGCAAAACAATCAACCTAACAAATTTTGCATCTTATTTTCAGCTCACGGCTACCGTAAACTTTTCCCTAAAATCATAGCCTTAGGTGAAAATGCACCAAGATTAGATTACTTCACAGCTCACACATTTCTAAAACCGTTATGTGCCGAAAACAAAAACCAATTTTCGGATAAATTAATAGAAATGATAAAATCAATTTTAATCAAGTTAGAAGACTACAATACAGCAAGTAAAAAAATCATAGTAACGCTTTATATACCTGATAACATAACAGATGAAAACAAAGTATATTCAAAAAAATATGTAAAATCATTATTGCGTTTCACTCTGGGCGAAATAATTTTCAAAAAACACATAAAAGAAGTCCACTTCAAACCACTACCAAGAAACACAAACGGCTTACTTTCCCTCTACGAACTCCCAGAATTCATTGACTACCTAGCCAAAATCAACTACAGCAGAAAACTAAAAATCTTCTTCGAATGAGGAAAACCGTACAGATTCATGAAATTCTGTACGGTTTTCCGTATTACTTCGTATGCAAATTGTCTTTCCGCTTTTAGAAATCTACTGCGAAGTTAACTATCATCTTTGTCATTCACAGCTTGCTAGGAATCTCCTACCCAGTAGGCTCCCCACTTTTGTCATTCCGCCTATTAGGAATCTCCTACATCGTAGGCTTACTTTTAAGCGCAGCTTAAACTCCAACCTTAAACCTTAAACAAAAACCACCAAATACTACGAACAAATAAGATATTTAATATATTTTGTTGATAATTAATTCGATTTGTACGGTTTTCCACATTTACAAGAAAATGGAATTTTGTATGTTTGTAAATCTCTCTAATACTATTCCATTGGCAACCAACAAACATGCACAAATTCGATATAACACACTTGATAAGTGTTTTAGGAATCCAGGTAAAAGATTTGCTATTGAGGATTTAGTAGCTGCTTGTAATGAAGCTATTTACGAGTTTACAGGAAAAGAAGAAGGCATTAAGAAAAGACAATTGTATGACGATATTCGATTCATGGAAAGCGAACAAGGCTGGTCTATCGAACTGGAGAAAACAAAAGATGGCAGAAAAGTATATTATCGCTATGAAGATCCAAACTTTTCTATATCTAATAAACCTTTAAACGAAACAGAAGCTTTTCAATTAAAAGAAGCTTTACTTACTTTAAGTAGGTTCAAAGGAATGCCACAATACGATTGGATTGAGGAATTAGGCACACGATTAGATGCTGAATTCAAACTGAATAAAAACTCAGAAAAAGTAATGAGTTTTGAAGAAAATGAGTACTTAGAAGGAAAACCCTTTATCTCCGAGTTATACAACGCTATCATTTACAAAAAAGTAGTCGCAATTGAATACAAAACCTTTAAAAATGAAAACAGTATAACCTATGAGTTGAGCCCTTATCATTTGAAGCAATTCAACAAGCGTTGGTTTTTATTTGGTAAATCTCCCAACTTTGAAAGTCTTACCAACTTGGCTTTAGATAGAATTATTTCCATAATGGAAACCGATAAAAACTACGAAAACAGTAATATAGATTTCAATGAGTATTTTGAAGATATTGTGGGTGTAACAATTCCAGATGCTAAAGTTGAAACTATAAAAATTAAAATTGCAGAATCTTTAGTACCTTATATCAAAACAAAACCATTACATCCATCTCAAGCTTATAAGTTTGAAGATAATGTACATCGAGTAATTATAAAAGTAATACCTAATTATGAATTAGAATCATTATTACTTTCCTATGGTGAAAGTTTACAGGTTTTAGAACCTGCTTCGTTTGTTGAAAAAATGAAAAGTAGAATTGAAAAAATGAACAATAATTATTAATGCAGATGTAGTGCACTAATTAAAAATACATTTGCAAAGTAATTAGTTAAACAAATTTTTTATGCCAGAAATAATATATTCAAATCCATTGGATGTAATATCATCAAAAGTCTATGGTATTTTTGATGCTTTTAGAAGTAATTCCAAATTGAACACTATTGATGATTCATTTCAAATAGTTCTTCTTTTAATATCATTATACAAAGATGGTGTAATTAATGAAAGTTCATTTACTAATGATTTTGATGTTCAAGAATTAAAATCACTTATTCATAATTCAAGTTTAAATTTACAAACTAAGGAAGGATATATTAAAATAGTCGAAGCACTTAGCTCTTCACTGGCTATGCTATTTAGTCAACCCTTAAATTATTTTTCTTTCCTGTTTTTTCAATTGGATAGAAAAGATCTAATTAATAATTTCAGTGGGTTATTTGATTCAATTTTACATAAATTTTTTGATTCAATAGGCAAATACTCAGGGGAGTTTTTATTTCCGGATGAAATCTCAAAGCTAATGTTAAATATTGCCAAATTAAATGATAATGCAACTATTTACAATCCATTTGCTGGACCAGCTACTTTTGGAATTTTATCTAGTGTAGAAAATCGATATATTGGACAAGAAATAAATATTAAAATTCAAATTATTGGAATGCTTAGGTTATTAGCAACAAATTCCAACAATTTAAAATCATTAATGGTTGGTGATTCCATTTTTAAATGGAATCCAACTAACGAAAAATTTGATTTAATTATTTCATCTCCACCTTTTAACATGTCTTTACCTGAAAAAATTCTAGGTAAATGGGGAACTCATGTAAAAGTTGAAAGTTTCTTTATTGAAAAATCTTTAGAATCAATTAATAATAACGGAAAAGTTGTTATGATTATTCCAGAAGGTTTTTTAACTAATAAATCTAATACTTTTTCAAATTTAAGAAGTGAGCTGGTGCAAAATGATTTATTAGAAATGGTTATTTCATTACCTAGTGGTATCTTCAAAAACACGGCTATAAGAACCTCTATTTTAGTTCTTAACAAAGCTAAAATTCATAACGGATTTGTAAGGTTTGTAAAATCTGATAATTTCATAAAATCTCAAAACAGAACTAAAATTTTAGATTGGGAAGGTTTAGTGAATGAACTAAACAAATTTGAATCTTCATCAGTTAAAACAATAAGCAATTCAGAAATTATTATAAACGATAATTTATTGAATGTTAATCGTTATTTCTTAGAACAGATTCAAAACGGTGTAAAGTTAAATGAGATTTTAATTTCTCATAATGGAATCAAAATTTCAGATGTTTTTGAATCTAGAGTAGTTAATATAAAAGACATTAAGGGTATTAATGTTAATATTGATGAACTAGAAATTAAAAAAGAATACAATAAAACATTCTTCAGAAAGATTGAAATGTCGTGCTTACTTATAGCGCCAAGCTCAAATTATTTAAAAGCTTCATGGTTTGAATATACTGGTGAGCCTATCATTGTAAAGCACAACATTAAGGCTTTTAAAGTTGATCAAAATAAAATTGATATCACTTATTTAATTCAACAATTGAATGAAGATTATGTGAAAAAACAATTGAATGCATTTACGATGGGTAGTGTTATGCCTTTAATCAATGTAGATGATATTCTTAAATTGGAAATTAGTTTACCTTCTCTGGTAGAGCAAAAGGATTGGGTAAATAAAAAGTTTTTAAAATCATTAGATTTTGAAAAGGATAAAGTCTCTTTAATTAGAAAACAATTTAATGAGGAATTAGGTTCTAAACAGCATAACATAAGACAACATTTAAAAAATGTCAAAGATTCCTTGGATGTATTAGTTACCTTCATGGACAAGAATAATGGCGTTCTTAAAAAAGATGATATTATTAATCCTTTGAGAGGTATAACTGTTTTAAAAAGGATTGAAAGTCTTCAAGCAAGTTTAAGCAATGTGATATTTGAGGTTAATAACCTAACTAATGAAAGTAATTTTAGTAATACAGAAAAGATTGATTTAATTCAAATCATTAATGAAACTATTGAAGAACACGTAACTTCTAATTACGAAATTGATTTTAAACCAGATGAGTTGATATTTCAAGAGATTAAAAACTTTAAATATGAAATTGAATTCTCAAAAAGAGATTTCAAAGAGCTAATCAATAATGTAATTGAAAATGCAGTAAATCATGGATTTATTGATAAAGCAAAGCAATATAAGTTATCGATATACTTACGAGTGGAAGATGATAAAATTGTACTCCAAATGGTGAATAATGGGCTTCCATTTCCAAAAGATGTTTCAAAATCATTTGGGATTAAAGGATTTAAAGCTGGTAAAACAGGTAACAAAGGAATTGGGGTTTGGAAAATTATTCAAACTGTATTGCATTTTGGTCATGAATATTCTGTAATTGATGAACCAAATGCTGAATTTCCAGCAGGTTGGATTTTTAAGTTTAACATAAATAATTAGTTTTCGATGTATAGAGTACTTTGGTTAGAAGATGAAATTGAAAAAGTTGAAGCTTTTTTTGATGTTGCTTATGCAGAAGGTATTGAATTGGATCATGTAGAAACTCTTACAGAATTCAAACATAAAATTGAAAGCAAACCAAAATACCATTATGATGCGGTTATTTTGGACGCTCTTGGTGTCAATGAATCAAAAAACGAAGCAGCTTCGTTGAATGTACTTTACAATGCTATTTTATATCTAGCATATCATCGAGAAAAAGAAGTTTTACCATTTTTTGTTCTTTCAGGTTATTTAGGTAATGAAGAACACAATAATGTTAGAAGTATGATAGGTGAAGAATTAATTTTCATTAAAACTAATGATGAAGCTAAATTAATTCAAGCTCTAAAAAAGGCATGTGATACCAAGTATATTGAGTCATTAAAACATAAATACAAAGATATTGTAGCCTGTTTTGATGATAGCTTTTTAGGTAATGATAATTATGAAAGAATGATTAATTTATTAACCTATTTGGATACTAATAAAACTGAAGATAATGCAGAAGATAGAATTAATTCAATCAGGCAAATGCTAGAGAGAATGTTTAGTAAATTGACAGATCTAAACATTATACCGAAAGAAATAAAAGATAATAAAGGCTGGATAAATGGGTGTAGTTTATTTCTTTCAAATAAGCATAAAGATTTTCAACATCTCGCTATTTTTATCGATCCATTGGTCGCATTTAATCTATATCATTTGCTACAAGTCCTTCAAGATGCCTCTCATGATGATGATAACTTGAAATTAAAAACCGTTCAATATTTAAAAGGATTAAAAAACGATTATTTATACAAAAGTTGTATTTACTCGTTTTTTGATATCATTGTTTGGTTTAAAAACTTTATAGAGAAAAATCAAAATCCTGAAGAAAACTTGAATCTTTGGGAAAAAGTTGGAAATTTTACAGAAGATTCTGAAAAATGGATTGAGGGTGTCTTAAAAGAAATTCAACCAAATGGTTATGGAACATTTCAACCAAATGATGGCTCAAAAACCTTAGGGATTCATCCAATTGAAATGGAAAAAAATAAATATCCTATTGGTTGTAAACTTAAAATTATCACTCAACCAAGTCCAGATGGAACAAAAACGCACATCAAATCGATAATTAAGGTAGATTAACGCACCTCCACTGCACACATAAACCATAACTTTACAAAACAAATTTACATCCCATGATAACAGGCGAATTAAAATCTCAAATAGACAAAATCTGGAACGATTTCTGGACTGGTGGAATTTCAAACCCATTAACCGTAATCGAACAATTTACATACCTTATCTTCTTAAAACAATTAGACGATAAACAAATCCTGATTGAGAAAGAAATTGCAATGCTTGGAGGCACAATTAAAAAGCCTATTTACACCGAAAGCCAAAAAGAACTACGTTGGAGTTACTTCAAAGACAAAGATCCGGAAGTAATGTTTGATTTATTCCGTAAACCACAACGTCATTTGAACGACTTAACCGCTTTCGATTTTATGAAAACATTAGGTGCCGATGGAGGTAAGTTTACCGAATACATCAAAGGAGCAACTTTTATGATTGACACCCCTAAGTTGTTAGACAAAGTCGTGCAACAAATTGACAAATTACCTTTGAACAATCGTGATACGAAAGGGGATTTATACGAATACATGTTGGGTAAAATTGCGGAAGCAGGTACTAACGGACAATTCCGTACACCGCGCCATATCATCCGCATGATGGTGGAACTAACCCAACCCAAAGCAGACGATACCATTTGCGACCCATCATTAGGTACAGCAGGTTTCCTAGTAGCGGCTGGACAATACTTTCACGACAAACAAAACGATTTGTTCCTGGATAAAGACTTCCGTGAGCATTACAATACAAACATGTTTAACGGACTGGAAATTGACCCTTCCATGATGCGTATTGCTTCCATGAACTTGCAATTGCACGGTATCGAATCACCGCAATTAGTAGGCGGTTCTGCCTTAGCGGAAAGCAACACCATTAACGGAAAATATTCGTTAGTATTAGCTAATCCTCCTTTTAAAGGGGCTTTAGATTATGATGAGGTAGAAAGTAGTTTACTGCAAATTACCAAAACCAAAAAAACAGAATTATTGTTCTTATCACTGATTTTACGCATGTTAAAATTAGGCGGTAGAGCAGCTGTAATTGTACCCGATGGTGTATTATTCGGAAGCTCAGGCGCACACAAAAACATTCGTAAAGAATTGGTAGAAAACCAACAATTACAAGGGGTAATTTCGTTACCAAGTGGCGTATTTAAACCGTATGCTGGAGTAAGTACGGCCATTTTATTATTCACTAAAACCAACTCAGGAGGCACCGATAACGTTTGGTTCTACGACATGCAAGCCGATGGTTTTAGCTTAGACGACAAACGCAACGCGTTAATTTCAGAAGAACAATTAGAAGAAATGTTTCACAATCCGGAACAAGTAGCCAACGAAGTAGCAGGCAAATGCGATATTCCGTTTATACTCAACGATTGGAAAACTGCACACTCAGAACTGAACACTGAACACTTTAAAGACAGAACAAAAAAATCCTTCCTAGTACCTAAAGCCGTCATCGTAGCCAACGACTACGACCTCAGCATTAACCGCTACAAAGAAGTGGTATATGAAGAAGTTCAATACGAAAAACCAAGTACTTTAATTCAAGACATTAAAGCCTTACAAGCGGATAATGCCAAAAAATTGTTGGACTTAGAAAAAATGTTAGGGTAATGGAAAATAGTTTGATTCAAAATATTAATAATCTTAGAAATTTACCAAAAGATTGGGAAGTTTTAGATTATGATGATGTTATTATTGATGTTTCGGCTGGAAATATGAAAACTCAAAAAAGTGATTTCTTAAATTCTGGAAAAATTGCCGTTGTAGATCAAGGAAAAGAATTAATAGCTGGATATACAAATAATGAAAACACAATTGTAAAGTCTAACAATCCTTATATAGTTTTTGGTGACCATACAAGAATCATCAAATATATCGATTTTAAATTTGCGATGGGTGCTGATGGAACAAAAGTTTTAAAAGCTAAATCAGACAAGAAAGCAGTTGAAAAGTATATTTATTATTTTTTCAAAACATTAAATATTCCTGAAACTGGATACAATAGACATTATAAATATTTAAAAAAATCTTTAATCCCCCTCCCTCCCCTCGCCACCCAACAAAAAATAGCCACTATTTTAGACCAAGCCGATGCCCTCATACAAAACAACCGTGCCATTGTACAAAAATACGATGCCCTAACACAAAGCTTGTTTTTGGATATGTTTGGTGATCCGGTGAAGAATGAGAAGGGGTGGGAAGTTGTTAATTTTGAACAAGTTTTGAGTTTAAAAAGAGGATATGATTTGCCAATTAAAGAAAGAAATGAAAATGGGAATATTCCAGTTTTTGGTTCGAATGGTATTTTAGGTTTTCATAATATTTCTAAAAGAAATGAACCATGTTTAATTACAGGACGTTCAGGTTCTATTGGATTTGTTCATAAAGTTGATGTTCCATGTTGGCCATTAAATACAACTTTATATTCATATTTAACAAACAATAATAATATAGTTTATTTGGAATATTTGCTAAGAAATTTCAAAATAGAAAGATTTTCTCATGGTGCCGGTGTTCCTACTTTGGATAGAAAGCTTGTTCATAAAGAAAATATTATTAATGTAAATATTACCCTCCAAAACCAATTCGCAGAACGCGTAGCGCTTATAGAAGCCCAAAAACAACAAGCGCAGTTGGAGTTGGCAAAAAGTGAGGAGTTGTTTGCTAGTTTGTTACAAAGAGCGTTTAAAGGGGAGTTAGTTTAATCGTAATTTAAGGCATCAATATGGAAACACAATCTATCAAAAGCATTAAAGAATACAGGGATAAGATTAAAGAGAAGTTAGCAACAATCAACACGTCTCAATTTTCTAATAAAAATTACGGTAACGAAAATGAATATACTGGCAAAAGTATTTACTTAGGTCTTGATGCTTTATTAGTTGATATTTCCTATTTTATTAAAGCTCATAATATTTTTATACAAGTTTCAACATTAGATGAAAGAAATGAGATTATAAAAGATTTAAATCATATATTTTCTTATTTGGAAACACCATCAAATTTGGTACATTATATTGATAATTTAAAAGTTAAACTGAGAAAATTTAATATTCGTAACAGCATCGAAAGGTGGGAATTATTTCATGATGTTAATAAACAACTCTTAGAACAATGTGATGAATTCAATGAAGCATTGGACTTTATAAACAAAATCAAAGAAAAGGCAACAAATTCAAATACCATAGTTTCTGAAAAATTAGATGCCATAAATAAAAAATTCGAAGAGCTTGAAGAAAAAATAGAGGAAGTAGATGAGGTAAAAATCGATATTGAGGAAAATTCCGAAAAGCTAAAAGGAATAAATACTTCTCTAGAAAAAATAAAAGAAGATGCGAATGATAAATTAGAAACAATAGTTGAAAGTTATAATTCTGTGATGTCAAATGAAAAAGTCATTGATAATTTCGCTCTTAAAGTTCAGGAAAGAGATAAACGTTTAAGTCAATTAGAACAATTAACAGAGGAAAATAAACTGAAACTTTTAGAATATGAACAAGAAAGAAGTAAAATTCTAGAAGAAGCTAACAATCTTATTGAAGATGCAAAAAAAGCATTAAACTATTCTACAGCTTCAGGACTAAGTGAATCTTTCCAAACTCAACATTTAGAAGCTGGTAAATGGTGGAAAAGCATTTTTTGGATATCAGGTGCCGTTGTGTTTATTTTAATAGCAATTGGATTAGGTATTTGGATAGCATCAGATGAAACTGATAAAATTCATTTAATAATTGGAAGAATAGCATTAATACCTTTACCAATTGTTGCAGCAGTATTTTGCGCTAATCAATATGTAAAACAAAAAAATATTATTGAAGATTATGCCTATAAAATGGTTTTAGCAAAGTCTATAGTAGGTTTCTCTGAGCAACTTAAAAAGGATCCTTCAGAGGACAAAGGAGAATATATACATTACATTAAAGTTGCATTAGAAGAAATCCATAAAGACCCATTAAGAAAGAGAGTAATTAAAACAGATTCCAATAATTCCAAAATTGAAAATCTAGGAGTCAAAGATGTGCTCGAGGTTGCAGAACGTATTGTAAAATTAGGTAAAGAATAATTACAACATTTTTTCGTGAAATAAAGCTGAAAATGTTTATAAAAATGTAGATATTAGATTTGTTAATTAATGTAGCTTTGTAAGAGATCAAAGCACTGATAACAAGATAATGACTCAAAAAGGAAAAATGAATAAAACTTGGTTTTCATTAATTTAAATAACAATGGCATTACCAATAAACATAAACGATTTAGTAAACGGTCAATCAATAGAATGGGAAAGATTAGAGTTCAAACAAGGTTGGAACCCTGAAGAAATCGTTCATACTATGTGCGCTTTTGCTAATGATATTAACAATTGGGGTGGTGGTTATATTATTGTGGGTATTACTGAAAACGAGGGCAGACCGGTATTACCGCCCACTGGTTTGGCTCCAGAAAACTTAGATAAAATTCAAGGTGAAGTTTTAGGTTTAGCTTACCAAATGTTACCCAATTATTTTCCACTAATGCAGCCTTATGTATTACAAGAAAAGCATATTTTAGTCTTGTGGTGTCCAGCTGGTGATAATCGCCCATATACTGCTCCTAGTACGCAAGGAAAAGGAGCACAACGCTTTCCATACATCCGTTTCGGTTCTCGAAGTATTATCGCAAAGGATGATAACTTACGTCGTTTACAAGAACTCACAGCACGAATTCCTTTTGATGACAGAATAAACGGAAAAGCGAAAATAGAAGATTTAGATTTAGGATTAATCCAAGCATTTCTTCAGGAAGTAAAAAGTGACTTATACGAAGAAAGCAAAAGGATTCCATTTACAGATTTATGCCTCAATATGAAAATTGTCAATGGCCCTAAAGAAGCTTTACGCCCTTTAAATGTTGGCGTGTTGTTTTTTTCTCGTAATCCTGAAATGTTCATAGACCGTGCATGGATAGAATTGGTAATTCATAAAGACGAATCAGGTAAAAATTTTTCCGAAAAATATTTCAAAGGACCTATTCATCACCAATTAAGAGCGGTTTTAGATTTTTTTAAAAACAATGTAATAGAGGAAAAGATTGAAAAAGTAACATACAAAGCCGAAGCAAATCGCTATTTCAATTTTCCATATGAGGCAATTGAAGAAGCTTTGTCTAATGCAGTGTATCATAAAAGTTATGAAATGGATAAGCCAATCGAAATTCAAATTTGGCCAAATAAAATCGAAATTCTTAGTTTTCCAGGTCCCGTTCCTCCAGTAGATGCACAAATATTAAAACAAAATAAACGGATAGTAGCTCGCGATTACCGAAACCGTAGAATTGGCGATTTACTCAAAGAGTTACATCTTACAGAAGGTCGCGGTACAGGTTTTCCAACTATTAGAAACGCCATGAAGGAAAACAATTCTCCTGAACCCATTTTTGAAACAGATGACCAAAGTACGTATTTCTTAACGCTTTTATCTGCAAATGAAGAAAAAACGACCAACACAGGTGCAGTTCCTTTTTCCAATTTAGCGGAGCTTAGTTCCTTTTTTAATACCTTAAGTAACCAAGCTAGTAACCAAGCTCAGTCCAATAATGATAAGGATTTTAATATTTTTAGTCAATGGAGTAACCAAGCTAGTAACCAAGCTATAGAAATTATGGAGAAAGAGCTCCATGACAAAGTAATAGTTATTTTTAACATCCTAAGTGAACCAAAGAAGAGAGCAGAAATATTAGAAAGTTTAGGTTTAACTAACCAAACCAAAAATAGAGAAAAATACTTAGACCCATTACTTAATTTAGGATGGGTAGAAATGACGATTCCCGATAAACCAACACATAAAGATCAAAAATACAAACGCAGTAACCAAGCAGAAATACTTTACAAATTGCTATCTGGTACAAAATAATACAGTATTTTTGATTCAAATAGTTCAGTTGTTATGAATAGTAACTTTCATTTTCTTCAAAAAGAATTTTCTGATATCTACAAAGAAATTGTAGAAGCAGAAAAGCATACCTTCACAGCACCGCGTTATGCGGCTTTGTTGTGCAGAAGTACATTAGAAAAAGCCATTTTTTGGTTGTATCAAAACGATGAAGATTTGGAATTGCCTTATGATACCAAATTAGGGGCCTTATTGCATAACGATAGTTTCAAATCCATACTCAAACCAAGTATGCTTATGGAGTTGGATATTGTTCGTTTGTATGGTAACAATGCAGCACATGGAAAAAATATTAGAGCATTAGAAGCACTTCAATCATTAAAAAACTCCTTTCGCTTCCTATCTTGGTTAAGTAAATACTACAGCCAAGAAAATCCTGAAATTGCTGATTTTGATGAACGCCATATACCTTACGGTGATGTGGCTGATAAGACTAAAAAAGAATTACAAGTACTAACAGAACAGTTTGATAAAGAACGCGAGCAGGCGAATAAGTTAGCTAAAAAGCAAGCAGTATTAGCAGAGGAAAATGAAAAGTTAAAACAACAACTCGAAGCCCAATTACAAATTATAGCTTCCCGAAAAGAAGAAAGAAGTACTTCATATAAAAATCAAGAAGTCGTTCCAGAATTAACATCTGAATACGAAACACGTATAGTCCTAATAGATTTATTGTTAAAAGAGGCAGGTTGGAAAAAACTTAGGCAAGGTGTTGAAATTGAATACGAAGTTTCAGGTATGCCAGTATCGACTAACCGAACAGGTATAGGTTATGTAGATTATGTCTTATGGGATGATAATGGTAAACCTTTAGCGGTCATTGAAGCAAAAAGTACCATACACGATGCCAAAAAAGGAAAGCATCAAGCTACTTTATATGCCGATTGTCTAGAACAAAAAACAGGTCAACGCCCTATTATTTTCTATACAAATGGATATGAAACGTATTTATGGGATGATACTTTTTATCCTGAACGTCAAGTACAAGGTTTCTACACCAAAGAGGAATTACAAGTACAAATGAAGAGACGTTTTGAACGTTTAGATGTAAGAAACTTTTCGGTTAATACAAACATAGCAGGTAGAGCGTATCAACTAGAAGCTATCAAACGGGTAGCAGAAACTCTAGTAATCACAAAAGATAATAAACTAAAAGGCAGAAATCGAAAAGCGTTATTAGTTATGGCAACAGGTAGTGGTAAAACAAGAACCGCTGCAGCTATGGTGGAGATGTTTACCAAATGCAATTGGGCTAAGAGAGTCTTATTTTTAGCAGATAGAAATGCATTAGTAACGCAAGCTAAAAACGCCTTCAAAGAGCATTTACCTCATCTTAGCGCAATCGATTTAACCAGGGAAAAAGAAGATAACAATACTAGATTAGTTTTTTCTACTTATCCAACCATAATGAACAAAATTGACAACCTAAAAACTAAAGAGGAACGTTTTTATGGCATAGGTCATTTTGATGTGATAATTATTGATGAAGCACACCGCTCAGTATATCAAAAATACCAAGCCATTTTCGATTATTTCGATGCCATTTTAATAGGCTTAACGGCAACACCAAAAAAAGATTTAGACCGAAATACATATCATTTATTTCAAATTGAAGACGATAACCCAACATTTGCTTATGAGCTAAACCAAGCAGTGGAAGCTAAATTTTTAGTACCACCTAAAGCGTTCAAAATTCCTCTAAAATTTCCACGCAAAGGTGTAAAATATTCCGAACTAAGTGAGCGTGATAAAGTACGCTTTGAAGAACTCTTTGGAATAAAAGGAGATGATTCTGATACAGGTATTCCTGAAATTGCTAAAAGTAAAGTGAATTCCTTCTTGTTTAACGAAGACACTGTTGATAAAGTGTTAGATTACCTAATGCAAAATGGTCAAAAAATTGAAAGCGGTGATAAATTAGGAAAGACCATCATTTTTGCAAAAAATCATCAACATGCTATTTTTATAGAAGAACGTTTTAATAAAAATTATCCAGAATACGGAGGCAAATTTCTTAGAGTAATTGATAATTACGAAGATAAAGCACAAGATTTACTAGAGCGTTTTTGTTTTGATAAAGGTGATGAAAAAGATCCTCAAATTGCCGTTTCAGTAGATATGATGGATACCGGTGTGGATGCGCCTAGAGTATTAAACTTGGTATTCTTCAAAGAAGTAAAATCATATGCTAAATATTGGCAAATGATTGGAAGAGGAACACGTTTATGTCCAAATATATTTGGTCCAGGTAAGGACAAAGAATTCTTTTTAATCTTTGACATTTGTGGAAACTTTGAGTTTTTTGAAGATTTCCCTGATGGATATAACCCTACCGTTGCAAAGCCATTACACCAATTATTGTTTGAAGCGCAATTAGATATTATAGTAAGTATTCAGAACAATCCAGAAGCTTCTGAAAAAGATGATGAGGTAGCTGAAGGATACAAACAAAGTCTATTTGAAAAAATCAATCAATTAGATACGAATCGTTTCGAAGTAAAAAAACATTTACGCTATGTAAATAAGTATAAGAATTTAGAAAATTGGAATACAATAAACCAAAGTGATGTATTAGACATACAGCAAAATTTATCACATTTAGTTGCTTATACAGAAGATACTGATGAATTAGCCAAGCGTTTTGATTTAATTGTGTATCAATTAGAATTGGCAATTTTACAGCAAAGTAAAAAACAGGTACGTTATATTGAGAATATTCATAATATTGCGAATTTGTTGTTTACCAAAAGAAATATTCCCGCAGTAGCCAGCAAAATGACAACGATTAATGCGGTTATAGCAGATGAATTTTGGCAAAATATTTCATTACATCAATTAGAAAAAACAAGAGAGGAACTTCGCAATTTAATTCAGTTTCTAAAAGACGAAAACAAGGAGAAGCCGATTTATTCTGATTTCACTGATGATCTGCCACATGGCGAAGTGCAAGAAAAAGATATTCTTATAGGATACACAAATTTACAAAGCTATAAAGACCGTGTAGAATCTTTCATTAGAAAAAATAAAAACCATTTGGTAATAGACAAACTGTATAAAAATGTTCCAGTAACAACTAAAGAACTTGAGCTTTTAGAAGAATTTCTTATGCAAGAAGCGGAAAGTAAAGACCGTCTATTCACGGAATATGAGGAACAACCTTTAGGTAAGTTTGTTAGAAAGATAATTGGATTAGACATTGAAGCAGCTCAAAAGCATTTTGCAACCTTTATTCAAAAAGCAAATCTAAACGCAAATCAAATTACTTTCATTCAAAAAATCATCGATTATTTGAACAAAAACGGAGTTCTTGATAAAACCATGTTGACACAAGCACCTTTTAATGACCAAGATGACAATGGTATTATTGGTATTTTTCCAGAAGAAGATAAACTAGTTAAAGTTATTCAATTAATTGAAGAGATAAATCATAATGCAGGTATAGGTTAAAGAAAACTAATGCAGCTCTGTTGCACACATCGGTTTTAAATTTGTAAAAGAATTTTAAACTAATCAGTATGTCAAACTTCAATCTAATAAAATCATTTCTTTACGATGTCAACGATTACGTAAGTTTTAAACTTTTAAAAGTACGTATGATTGCCAATGATGAAGGAACTTGTTTTGCTCAGTTAATAAAGGAACAAGGCTATTACAAGTACCTATTAACATGGCATGTCGATGGTAAATACATAGGTGACTATGTGAAAGTTTTTGAACCAACAGAGGAAAATATTAAAATTTTCAATGAGGGATGTAAAATCCTAGCCGAAAGATTAGAAATTTACATTACAACTAACGATGAAGCTAAAGTACCTTTGTATCCTCCAGCTTTCGGAGAGTTAACACACGTACTTAAATAAATTTGCATATCTCATTTTTTTTCTTTAATTATGTACCCAGCATCCAGATAGCCTTCGGGCTAGCCAACCGATCAACTCACGACACGGTGGCTTAGTATGCGGAACAGTCGTTCAAATGTGTTGAGAAACCACAATTCTTTTACCGTTTTGATGCGACATAACAACTTTTGTTTAATTTTTAATTTGTTATGTTATGCTAAATTATGCAGTAGTACAAAGCCAATGGAAAACAAATTTCCATTCCCTTTCTGATGAAGAACTCATCGAAGTATTCAATCAGGAAACCCAAAAAAAAGGCTGGACAACAGCTAGAACTTATTTGTTGAAATCGTGTATTTCGGAAATGTTGGAACGGAAATGGAACCTCAATTCATTCGTTGAATTCAACCAAAACGGCACATTAAAATCCGTATCATTACAAAATCCAATTCAATTAGTAAATCAAACCGTTATCTTAAAATCGCATCAAAATGAAAACAACTAATATCCACTTCATCAGCTTACATCACAATCCAGTTCATAACAATACGTACAAAGAATATAAAATCTTTGGTGCGCAACACGTCATCATCCAAAAAACAAACGTAAGTCTTAGCGATATTGCGTTTGACAAAACACATCCTGTATTTTTAGAAATACAACACGACCAACTCACCACACTTTTAGATTGGACCAATTGTAAACCATACGAAATCTGGTATTTCAACGAAAAGTTGGAATTTACAGGAAAAGCTTTCAGTATCGGAGAGGCTTCAGGTAGTTTTATCATCCAAACACAAGCAAAATATATTTTGCTATGGAATACGGAACTAAATACCAAAACAAGTGAGTATTTAGCCAATTTCCGTTGCTCGTATTTCGAATGGCAAGAAACCGCCGAACACCAATTCACTAGTCAAAATTTTCCCACCCATTATGGTAGATTTCCTTATGTGATTATCAAACAGGAAAATTCACCTTGTTTTTCACAAATTCCAGTGCATATCAATCCCGTTTCCATTGCATTACCAGGTATTTCGATTGTTATAAATGCAGAAGTAGAAATGACAGCTGAGGAAATAGAACAAATCATGGTAGAGCATGTCACTTTGGTACAACAAAAAGAAAGTGAAAAACAAAATAGAAACGTAAAAGTGGCTTTAGTCATTAATGCAAACAAAGCCTACTATTTTGAACAAGATAAAGAACCAACACTAAATAGTATTCCTTCGGGTGGTGTTCTCTTGGATGTAGAAGGAAATATTATAGCAAAAAATACTGAGCATTACAACCAACTGTAAAAAGCATATAAACATATGGCAACAGGAATAGAAGAAAAAATTGATATGGCTCCAGAACTTCTGGAGCAAATCAACACCCAAGAGGAGAAACAAGTAATTGTGCATGCAACAGCAATAGGAATACCAAACTTTCATACCATTCGTGTATGGCCAACCATTTACTTGATTCCGAAAGGGACTTCGCATAAATGCAAATTACTACATCACTTCAATATCGTAATGTATCCCAAATGGCAACCTATTGGACCAACAGGCCAACATAGTTTTACCTTATTGTTTGAAGGCTTACCTGCCGATTGTACCACTTTTGATATTGTAGAAATTATTGATGAAGAAGGAGCATTTGAGTACAGAAACATGCCAAGAAACGAATCTGATGTGTATCATGTAACATTTTAAGTATGAACTGCGAGTATTTAGCATATAAACCAAAAGAAGTCACACCAGGTATTTGGTTACCTGAAGATGGTATTGATTATCATTCAAAATACACTTCTGTAAAAAAATACAACCCAGAAGGGTTACTATTTTATGAAATTAAAAATGGTTATGAAGAAAAAACAACCTTTATGGATTTATTGCCAATAGCATTGTACAAACATAACATGTTCAGTAATTTGGTAGAAAAAACATCCTATCATTATGAAGTTGGAGGTGTTTTGAAAAGACGAACTTACATTTCATATTCAGACAATTTTGAAGTAGAACACATAAAAGAAGAATACTTCTATGAAAATAACAGCACCATTTGTTTACATTATGCATTTGACAAACCTTCATATTATGATAAAACAACGCTTCTAAAAGACAAAAAAATAGTGGAATATTGGAAAGAAGACAAACGCCCTTACCAAAGATATGAATACTATTATGATAATGACAAACTAATGACTTTGGTTGAGGTTGAATTACCATCTAAACGAATTAAACAATTTTGGGAACACAAATACGATAGTAATGGAAATTGTATCGAGATGCAACGTTTTAATTATAAAAAAGAACCAGAGCATTGTTGGATGTATTTTTTCGACGAATACAACAACTGTATCAAAGAACAAATGGTGTTCGGTACTTCAAAAAGATTAGTTGAGAATATCAATTTCATACATGAATATGACGATGATGGGAATTGGAACAGAAAAGTAATTTATAAAAATGGTAATATTCAATATTTCGTTGATAATAAAACAAACCTACTCATCAAATAAAAAAACAAACATTTTATAATGAAAACTATTTACATTTTAATAGCACTAGTAATTCATGTAATAACTTTTGCACAAGACGACAATCCTATTTTTGGAGCGGTTCAAGTAACCTACAGCAGTCATAACAACAAAGAAGATAGTTATTATTCTTATGAGAATGAGAGGTATTTACTTTGGGAAGAGTCCAATGGGAATATTGATTTTGCTAATGTAATTTTAGTTCAAAACTCACACAGTATGGGCAGTGTAACGAATATTAAAGTTGATATGGTAAACCAATTCTATACGATTTATTATTTTGATTGGAACTATTCTAATAGCTATAATGAAGTAAAAGGAGTGGCTAATGTTAAATTTGAAATACATAAAAAAAAAGGAGTGGAAGAATATGACCAAGCTGTTGTTGCTATTACAGACTCAAAGGGATTAAACACTTTGTACAAAGGAAATTTAGTGTATTACAAAAATGAATTCATATTCCATTATAATTTTAAAAAGGCAATTGATAATCAAAAATAATAATATGAAAATAAATAGAATTTTAAGTGCTGCAGTCATTGCTGTGATGTGTTTAGCTATAGTATTAATGTTAAAATGTATTACAAAAAAATACATTTTAAACCAACCTAAAGTTGGAAAAAAAATAGACAGTTTCAATAACATTCCAGTCTATTACAACGGCAGTACAGCTACCAATTTAGGAAGAAATCGTAGCGCAGATGGCTATAATTACGGACTTAAATACCAATGCGTAGAATTTGTGAAACGGTACTATTACGACCACTTGAATCACAAAATGCCAAATACGTTCGGTCACGCAAAAGATTTTTATAATCCAAATCTGAAGGACAATGAACCCAATCTCGACAGGAATTTGGTTCAGTTTTCCAATCCAGGTATTACTAAACCAAAAATCAATGACATTCTCATTTTTGACGCTAATAGTTTTAATCCTTACGGTCACGTAGCCATTGTTTCCAAAGTATCGGAAGATGAAATCGAAATCATCCAACAGAATCCAGGACGTTTTGGAAGTTCAAGAGAAACCATTGATTTGATACAAGTAAATAACAAATGGGAATTAGACAAGGCGTCTATTTTAGGTTGGTTACGAAAAAATTAAAAAAAAAGAACTAACACAAACCCCATATTGTTTTTTTAACTAGCGCTGCAATTTATCAAGAAAGTGTAATTAGTCCATTTGTTAATGTCAATGGTTTCTTGAAAATCTAGGATGGTATTTCAATTCGTTTTTTTTGGTTTTATCGGTTCCTTCGAATGCACAATCCGTTTACACCAAAACAGATCTTGATAGGGTAGAAGGAATTAATTTATTTAATACTGAAGATATAACTGAAGTTATGGTTAGTCTGTTAGTAGATGAATTTTTATTTTACTTATTTCTAATTTTAAAAATAATTAATAATGACAATTGCACAGTATAATAAGCTTACTAGAAGAGAGCAGTTTGAATACCATATAAAAAAACAGTTAAATGATATTTGTTTTGAAAATGACAAAGGAGAAATAATTAATTTAAAAACAGATTCTAAAACAATTTTCCAAGAACTAAATAAAATTGGGATTGAAACTGAAAATAAAACAATAGATGAATTATTTGATATTTTAGTTTTAAAAAGCAATAATTTAAAGGATTATTACAATCCAGATTTTCAAGAAACAAACAATAAGTTTTTGTTTTTTAGAAAACATATTTCTTTTTTAGTATTATATCTTGTAAATAATGACGTCAAAAAACTTCCAGAAAAATATAAGAACGAAATTAAGTTGTTTAGTGAATATTTAGACTTTATTTTAAATGATTAGTAACATATTTTAAATAAAAAGATGATAAATTATAATTTTAAAGAGAAAGTGTTTTGGCATGAATTTGGTCACATTTCAATTTGTTTATTGGCAGAGTTAGAAATTAATTATCTAAAAATTTATAGAGAAAACGATTCAATTTGGCTAGGTTCTGTTGATGTTAAATATAATTTATCAAATGAAGAATTATCGACATTAAATAATCTAAATCATTTTTGCTACAATATTTTTAATTATTTTGCTGGAAGTATTTTTGAATCAATATTTTTAAATAAATATAAGGGATTAAATATTAAAGCTTATGATAGGTTTAAAATTTATCGTGGTGTTCGATATTCTGATTTTTATTTTTATAGCAATAAATTGATTGCTTTTAAAAGGTTTAATAACCTATACATAGAAGATATTTGTTTTGTGTTTTTTTTAAAATTAGAAAATATTTTTAATGATGATAAGTTTATCCATAAATTTAATATTTTAA